>DIHQ01000002.1 GCA_002420235.1 Flavobacteriales bacterium UBA5692 | reverse complement strand
GAGGAGACACCAGCCGAGGAGGCAGCCGAAGAGGCACCAGCAGAAGAAACTCCTGAGAAAGAAAACAACGACGAAAAGGAAAAAGAAGACTGATTCTAGTCCATCCAATTTTTTGAAAGGGCTGCGCTTCCGGCGTCAGCCCTTTTCTTTGCACCAAACTTGGAAAGTGCGTCATGAATAAAGACGATTGTTTTGTCCTTGGAAAATTGACAAAACCCCACGGGTATAAAGGGGCCATGGTACTTTTCGTCGATGCCGATGAACCCGAGGCTTACATAGAATTGGAATCCGTGTGGGTGGAAGTCGATGATCGCCTAGTTCCTCATTTTATAAATACCCTGCATCCGCACAACACGGCGAACAAATTCATTGTACAATTAGAAGGAATTGACAGCGAATCAAAGGCTAAGACCATTGCCGGTTGCACGGCTTACTTACCATCCACTATGTTGCCACAACTTGACGGAAACTCATTTTACCTGCACGAAGTAAATGGTTGGAAAGTAAAGGACAACCATGGCGTTGCAATTGGAATCATTCAAAAAGTACTTGACTATCCGATGTACCCAATACTCGAAGTGCACGCTGAAGCTCATAACAAAGAAATTTTGATTCCTTTGCCAGAGCAGGTTGAGATCCGAGTAGACCGAGAATCAAAGGCGCTCTCGGTAAATTTGCCCGAAGGATTACTTGAAGCCTACCTCGATTCGGACGCTGCAGACGAAGAGGAAGACGATTGGCGGGATGGCGATGAAAGCCGATAGATAACATCCAAAACTCCATAAGCAGGTGTTGACAACTGCATCTAAAATGCTGCGGACATTTTTGCATGTCGGGTAAGTTTGAATCAGTCAACCTACACCAATGACATCAACACCCCCGAACTCTGGAACCGCTCCTCCGTCCGCTAATGTGAAAGTCACTACAAAAACCTTCGTGCTTGACACCAGCGTTTTGCTTTTTGACCACAGTGCCTTGTCTCGATTTGAGGAGAACCAGGTGGCCATTCCGATTACGGTTTTGGAAGAATTGGACCAGTTTAAAGTTGGCAATGAAACGAAAAACTTTGAAGCGCGAGAATGTATCCGCATCATCGACCGCTTAAGTAAAACGCAAACGCTTCAAGATTGGATTGATATTGATAATGGCGAAGGTGGAAAGCTTAAAATCGTACTTCACAAGGAAAGCGAGTACAGCGAAGCCAACCAAGTTTTTGGCTCCAAGTCCAATGACCACCGGATCCTCGATGCTGCCCTTAAGCTCCAAAAGGAAGATCCGACTACTTCAGTCACGTTAGTCACAAAAGACATTAACCTACGACTGAAAGCGAAAGCGCTCGAATTACCAGCGGAGGATTATAAGAACGGCCAGGTGCGCGATGTAAAACTCCGGTTCACAGGCAAGACCCTGATCGAAGGAATTGACGCGGATGACATCCGAAAACTATACGTGCAAGGCTCGTCGCGTAAAATTACCATGCTCGATCCACATCGGCAGAATAATCACTACTACGTCCTACGCAACGGTTCGTCTAGTGCCCTTGGCTACTATAGCGAAGCCTCTAAATCAATCGAACGTATCGATAAGGATTACGCCTACGGCATCAAACCTCGCAATGCAGAGCAGGCATTCGCTTTACACGCCATTACGAATCCAGATGTGTCGCTCGTGACCATATGTGGCGTAGCCGGCACGGGAAAAACCTTACTGGCGCTCGCGGGAGCCATCGAGCAGCGCAACCGCTTCAATCAAATCATACTCGCCCGACCCATCGTTGCCTTGTCCAACCGCGACATCGGGTTTTTACCGGGTGATGCGGAAGAAAAGATCAATCCTTACATGCAGCCTTTATGGGATAATCTTAATTTCATTAAATCCCAATTCGGTAAAAACGAACGTAAAAGCCGCGTCATTGACGAATTAAAAACGCAAAAAAAGATCACCATCTGTCCTTTAGCGTATATCCGCGGCCGCTCATTAGCTAATGCAATCTTCATCATTGACGAGGCACAAAACCTGACACCACACGAGGTAAAAACCATCATTACGCGCGCCGGCGAAAACTGTAAAATCGTATTGACCGGTGATATCCGACAAATCGACACTCCTTATCTCGACGAGCAATCAAACGGACTGAGCTATGTCATCGACCGCCTGCGCGGCAAAGACCTTTATGCCCACATCACTCTCGAAAAAGGGGAACGTTCGAATCTTGCGAATTTGGCCAATACCTTTCTTTGAACCTATCGACGTACCACTTTACGGGACACCGTCTCACCGGTATCCAGCGTCCAGCGCACCACATAATGTCCCTTCGCATCTGGTAATTGCAAAGCCGGCCGAGAGCCAGGTTGCATCCAACCGGCAGCAACGCGTGAACCTTTGGCATCGAAGACTTCCCATAAAGTCGAAGACAGCAGCACCGGACCTTGGAGGTTGACCCATCCATCGGTTGTTGGGTTGGGATAAACGCCCCATGCTGTGGACTCCATTTCCACACCCCCTACTCCGCCAACGACATTAACTGTAAAGGCTGTATCTGCAACCAACTCTGGGGCTGCACCTTGCGCTTCAAAGAAGGCTTGAAAGGCTTGGATTGTGCTGTCCTCGAATGCGAACATGGGCTCCACCCACCGAGGGGGCATCGCTTGGTACCAGACTGTCACTTCCATGTCGACCGGACCTGAGCCCAAGGCACCGCTCATTTCATAAGTAACGGTATGACGGCCTTGACCCACCTCAAACAGCGCATCGTCCAACGCGAGGCCCTCGACACGTGTGGTGTCGTATACCGGATGATTGTAGGAAAAACCCTTCGGTGTGATGCGATTGTCTTTCAACGAAGAGGCCGCTCGCTCCAGCAAGTTAGTAGGGTTGCCTTCGACATCTGCAGCCACCAATTCATAAATTTGAACTTGCATGGGGTCATCAATGACAGTATGATGCGGCTCGTATTCCGACAAGCCACTTTCATCGACTCCTGTGATACTTCCATTTTCCCATCCTCCGCTGTGCCAAATGATGTCGCCATTCTGAGA
>DIHQ01000183.1 GCA_002420235.1 Flavobacteriales bacterium UBA5692 | reverse complement strand
ACCGTGTTACCTGACTTTCGATACGCTTTTTGCTAAATCACTCACGACTGAAGTTTCCGTTGCTTTCAAAAGAATTTATCCCGCTTCTTCTGTCCATCGAGATAGACAAAAATAGTTGCTATTTATCAGTGGTTGAAAACGCTTGTTTTCCTAGGAGCATTGTAAAAGGGCCAATGGCGAAAGGCCTTGATAGGACAAATTGCGAATGGGACAGCCAAATAAAAAACATAAGAATCTACCGCTCCATCGCGGCGATGTTGATGACAAGAAACTCAAAATTAAGGAGCAAAAAGAAAGCTCCGTAGGTCTACGTGCTGTTGCCGAATCCTTCAAGCAACTCGGCAAGCACATGAGCGCACCGGACGCTGTACGCACTACCTTGAGGGTCAATCAAACGCAAGGTTTCGATTGCACCGGTTGTGCTTGGCCGGATCCCGACGACGAACGTTCGGTAATTGCTGAATATTGTGAAAATGGGATAAAGGCACTTGCCGAAGAAGCAACGAAGCGTCGCGTTACCCCAGAGTTCTATTCCCGAAACTCGGTATTCGAGCTAAGTCGGCTTTCCGATTTTGAACTCGGAAAATCAGGGCGAATAACTTCGCCTATGTACTTGTCCCCAGGAGGAACTCACTACGAAGAAATTTCTTGGGAAGATGCGTTTGAAAAAATTGCCTCTCACTTAAATTCGATTTCGCCAGATGAATCCATATTCTACACCTCGGGACGTACGAGCAACGAAGCGGCATTTTTATACGGACTTTTTGCGAGAGCTTACGGCACCAACAATCTTCCCGACTGTTCCAACATGTGCCACGAATCAAGCGGCAAAGCGTTAAGTCAAACACTAGGACTTAGTAAAGGCTCGATTCGCCTGCGTGATTTCTATGAATCTGAGTTGGTTATCGTAATTGGACAGAATCCGGGAACCAACCACCCTCGGATGCTCTCGGCATTGGAACGTTGCAAGGAAAATGGCGGCAAGATCATATCGGTAAATCCCCTGCGTGAGGCAGGGTTGGTGCGGTATACCAATCCACAAAAGGCGATGCGCGTGCTTACTGGTGGCATACCGTTGTCTGATTTGCATCTATCTATCCCAATCAACAGAGACTTACCGCTGTTGAAAGCTTGGCTTTTGATCCTCCTGGAAAAAGAGAGGACTGGCCAACCAGTGTTCGATCACGCGTTCATCAACGAATTTACCGACGGGATCGATGCACTGGTGTCTCACTTGGATGGAGAAAATCTTGATAACTGCATTCGCGAATCAGGACTGCCAGAAGAACAAGTACGTGAGGCCGCCGAGATGATTGCCGATCGAGACAAAATCATCATATGTTGGGCTATGGGTTTGACTCAGCAGGAAAATGGTGTCGCCACAATAAGAGAACTGGTTAATCTACTGCTGCTCAAGGGGAGTGTTGGCATTGACGGCGGCGGAACTTGTCCGGTTCGGGGTCATAGTAACGTTCAAGGCGACCGAACGATGGGGATCTGGGAAAAAATGCCAGAGACTTATCACCAAAAATTGGAAACCGCTTTCGGAATTCATTCACCTCGAAAGCATGGATACGACACCGTGGACGCCATCAAAGCGATGCACGCGGGCAAAGCTAAAGTATTCTTCGCGATGGGTGGCAACTTTCTATCGGCAGCGCCGGATACCGATTTGACTGCGGCCGCCTTGAGAAATTGCCTATTAACAGTTCACGTGGCCACGAAACCCAACCGCTCTCATTTGATCCATGGGCGAGAGGCTCTGATATTGCCTTGCCTCGGGCGCACAGAAATTGATGTTCAGCAAACGGGTAAACAATTCATCAGTGTTGAAAACAGCATGGGTGTGGTTCATTCGTCTCAGGGAATCTTGAATCCCTTGTCCAAAAAACTAATGAGTGAGCCCGCAATTATTGCTGGTTTGGCGAAAACGGTATTCAAAAACAAAGGATCAAATGGCTCGGATATTAATTGGGATTGGTTAGCCGCTGATTATGACCGAATACGGAATAAGATCGAAGAGGTCATTCCCGGTTTTCAAAACTACAACGAGCGGGTTCGCAGCAAGGCCGGCTTCGAGTTGCCAAATGGCCCACGTGTTCGAAAATTTACAAATGCGGGTGGAAAAGCCCGCTTTACGGTAAACCCTATCCAAGAGTTCAAGTTGGAAGAAGGCCACTTTTGCCTGATGACTATTCGCTCTCACGATCAATACAACACAACGATTTATGGATTAAACGACCGGTATCGAGGGATTGAACAAGGCCGAAAGGTAGTGTTCATGAATCGTGATGACGCGAAAAAACTTGGACTTAACGCAAAAGATCGAGTCAACATAGTTGCGATGCATGGTGACGAGCGCAAAGTCGTTTTTGATTTTAAAGTGGTCCCCTACGATATCCCCCAAAGATGCTTAGCAGCTTATTTCCCGGAAGCCAACCCACTAGTGTACATTCAATCTGTTGCCGCGGAGTCCAACACACCGGTCAGTAAAAAAGTGATCGTTTCGCTTGAACGAGTTAGTTAGCTTGAGAATGTAGCTAACTTGATAGTACGAAATCAACCTTTAGCCTCCCCTCCGAATCAAATCGGAACAATTGAATTTCCTAACAACAATCCGATGAAGTTTTGGCATCTGCCATTGTGACTCCTTCGCTAGATATTGCTCACGGTATCACGGGAAGCACCGTAGTACTCAAGGATGGTGGCCCTGTTC
>DIHQ01000170.1 GCA_002420235.1 Flavobacteriales bacterium UBA5692 | reverse complement strand
CAATTCGAAAGGCCATTGTATCAGCCTTCGGCTTCCGTAGCCTGTGCCAAATCAGAGAACTGCAACCGCAACGTGAAGCGGAGAGTATTCGCCAGCGGATTCTGCTGGCGAGTTGAAATCAGATAGCTTAAATCTACAGTGAAGACGGTGTACTTGATTCCAGCCCCCAAGGTGATGAATTGACGGGCTCCTTTAGAATAATGTTCATTGAAAAACCCTGTCCGAAAAGCAAAGGCATCATTAAATAAGTATTCGATACCGCCGCCAACATTAAACTCGCGCAACTCTTCTCTGAAGATGCTACCGTCCTCTATGGCGAAAGTGCCATCTTGATTGAAATTTACCACTCCCGGCGCATCATAGAAGCTTTGAATCATCCCCGTTGCCACACCGACATCAGGGTCGTAACCGCTGACAATTGAGGTTCCGCTTTCTTGATCGTAAATCGGCGTTGTAGGCACCAAAAGCTTATTTACATCGGCAGTAAAAGTCAAACTATTATAGTCATCGATAAGGACTTTCAGAGCAGCGCCTGTTTTCAAATTTGTGGGAATGAAGTCCCGTTCAGCCGATTCGCTGTAGCTCATCTTCGCTCCGATGTTCGAAATACACATCCCCCAATTAAATTCTGCATCCTTACCACGGAACTTAGCACGAGGGTTGGTGTAAAACGCGCTCACATCGACCGCTACGGAGCGGCCAGGTTTCGAATTCGCTCCAAGAACATTTGTGCCACCTGTGAGATTCGAATTAATGAAACGCCCCGCAATGCCTCCACTAAAACGGTCACTTAATTTCTGACTGTAACCCAAATCCAGACTGAATTCAGCAGGCTGGAAGTCACGAATGGTCGTTCCTGTCTCGTCCGTGAACGTGATGTTACCAAGGCTAAAATACCGAAGGGCACCTCCCCATGCCGATCGCTTGTCGATGCGTCGGACAGCCGACAGGTAAGCCAGATTCATATCGTCGACAAGCGCTCGTAGCCATGGTGCATAGGCCAGGCTAAACTCCAACTCATCGGCGATAAAGGCCATCTTGGCGGGGTTCCAGTGCAGACTATTTCCATCTGGCGAAAGGGCGACACCCGCATCGCCAAGCGCCCCGGACCGCGAATCAGGAGCAATCATCAAAAATGGAACTGCAGTCGTGATGGTATTCAGCTGAACTTGTTGGGATACTTCTCCCGGCGTCAACTGGGCATTGGTTGAACCGAACGTAAGCAACGACACCAGTACTGGAGCCATTTTCCTCACTAAAGCTTTCATCTCTTTCATTGTAATAGGAGTGGCGCAAAGTAAACGCAAAAACTCATCATTTGGTTATGGACGGATAACGACCAACTTATCTGAATATTGCGCTGTAGTCCCTGTTTCAGATTCCAACGTCAAACGAAAGATGTACAAACCGGCCGAAACTGCGGCCCCGGTTACGTCACTGCGCATGTCCCATCGAACGGAATTGTCCCGGAATCCATCAGCATGCCATTCAGCTTCCCGTCGATGAACTAAAGTCCCATTGACTGAAAACACGTCTAATACATACCGTGCATCAGAACAGGCAACATTATGTTCAATTTCAAAATTGAAGCCAGACGCTGATGGATTGGGATATGCCATTACAGAACCGATGGCTGCTTCCAAACTTGAGGCAACAACGAAGTCCAACTTAGCGCTGCCTTTGTTGTTCTGCACATCCCAAACTACTAACTCGAGAGTGTGCATGCCCTCTTCAAGATCCAAGAACGGATAGCGTACCGTGCCACTTTGGTAGGTATTCAAGTCCGAAGTGTAGTGCTCGTTAAGCACGATACTCTCATCCGATTTGTCATTTAGTGTCGCCTTGATATCATGGCCAATACCTACGCCTGAAGCGTTGATGCCCCCTTCATCAAATACGCGGGCCAAGAGCCATGGATTCTCGTCGGTCATACCTCCGGACTCGAACAACGTGTCGTTCACAAACAGCTCGACCACCGGTGGCGTCTCGTCAACAACATATTCAGTACTTACCCCTCCGACCACGAAGTTTTCATTCGACCCATGCGCATCTGACGAATCTGAAACTGCGTAGGCGCTGATCCGACCTGGGCCGTAACTGTAATCGATGTCGCGTGGCACCACAAAATCAAAGGCAAAAATCCCATCCGTCACACTCGCTATTCCTCGAAAAAGCACATTGCGAAAAACCTGAAACGTATGAGGGTTTGGAGCGTCATCATTATTTAAAGTGGTAATCTGCGAGCGTTTATCGAAAAGTTGGATATGTACAATTCCGTCGAAATCGCGCAGCGTATCTCCGATTGAATTAGCCACATATCCTTCCACAGAGACTAAATCTAGCGCACGAATTGTATCAGGCAAAGAGGTCACGTGAATACTATGCTTCGGGTAGTTCAGCTGCAGCGCGGGGTCACCCAAAAGCGAGAAGTTCCGTTTATTGCTACTGTTCGAAACCTGAGGGTCATTTTTGGTCACTCTTACAATATCACCGAGTCGCAGCGGGTGCGACCCAGTATCTTGCAGCGCAGTCGCATAAAAGGCGCGATTAAGCTGTTGATTAGAACCGCTGAACACCACTCGTGTAGTAGTAAGCATCGCAATAGCTCCTCCATTCGGGTTTCGCACCATCATTTCACCCGCAGAATTTACTTCGGGATCGTCGAAACGGGCCAACTCACATGTTGCCGTCATGAACAAAGGCATGCTAGCGAGATTTGTCCAATTCTGTATGGTGGTCGTATTCAAAATGCGCTCATGAGACCAGCCGCGCTCTCCTCCGTGACCAATGTAATTAACGATAAGTGCGCCAGCCCGAACTTGCCTGTCAATCGCAATTTGCGCATCTGGATATCGCTCCCCTCCAGGTGTGGATTCTTGAGGATAGGCATCGAGGTAAATCTTCGTAACATCATATTCCGGATGCTCCTCGGCCAGCTTCGTGGCGTGCTCATCTGAATTTACCATATGTTCGATCTCTGTTGGACCTCCGTTGCCATCCATATCATCGGAAACGAAGCAAATGCGATTACGCCACCTGCCGTCATCTGCGCCAACCACGCCCAGGCAGCCCCCTTCCGCGGCTTCGGAACTAGGGTGACGCATATACGCTGCAACTTTATCGACCATGGCATTCGCCTCGGTCTCTGACTCACACGCAATGCGTCCTACACCTATGGCCAATTTATCGCCGATACCCTCTCCGTATTGATTCTCTAAGAAGCCGAAATAATCGTCACTTACATAGCTTCCCGTGGGACTGACGGAATTTTCGCTTTGATAGGTTATTACGTACGGTGAAGCCTCGAGATTGACGCGATTCTCATAAGTCCCGTCGCCAAAAAGCTGCAAATACCTAGGGGGCTCCCAACCACCATCGATAGCGCGGTCCCTCAGCATCATCATGAGCATCTTGATGGCCGTGGGATCAATGCTACCACTAGAAAATTCGTCAAAAACCGTGCGTTGGGTTGTTACCAAAACCTGCAAACCGTCATCAGCATGTAATTCAGCAAGCCGTTGCGCAGCTTCCATGAATAGCGGACGAGTCACAATCACGAGATCAGCACGCTCGACCGCATGCAGATTCGAGGGCGTAACAAGTCCGGAGAAGGATGGCTTCGAAAATGCTGATTGCCCAAAAGCAACGTATGCTCTCGTGGTGTCCGATTCAAATGACCACTTGACTCCTCCATCCATAGGCATTAGCTGAATTTCTCGTGGTTGGGAGCCATCGGTGATGTCCCAAACCCGAACTCCTTCTTGATTGCTAAGTAACTGCGATTCAGTTACACCGCCATTTCCACCCGGAAACGAAAAAGAGAATGGTGTGCCGTCAAACTTCAGGTGGCACGGCTGTTCTACCAACAAGTAGTCCAACCAACCTATTGCCGTGCTCACTCCTTTATCGAATCCAACTTCAACCGACAACAATGCGTCATCTGCATCCAATCCGAATTGTGTTGCCGCAACTCCAACTCCTGAAGCACTGGCGAGATTGGCCACATTACTCGTAGATGTCGAACTGGTATAAGAGGGCGAGGCCTCGAACTGGATTTCCCCGCTCACGACCGAAAATGTGCTTTGGACACCCATGGATTGAGCAGCAAACCGAGCCGAAACCTTTGCCGCTTCTTCGGTAGGGTACGGTGTGGAAAATTCAAAAGTTCGCTGGTTAATCGTTCCGAAAGATTCGCCAAACCATTCCCGTCCTGAGCGGTTTGGGCTTTCCAATTCCTGCTCATGGAATTGCACATTGCAATAACGATTGACAACAGAATCTGGCAATTCCGATAACACGGGTGCAGCGGTTATTCGACTCGCTTCCTGCTCTTGATCAATGGCCAAGAAATACCACGCCTTGTCTTCGTAGGGATGACGCAGGTGCTCCCAAGCTGAAGTTCCTGGATTGTAAGCAATTCTGTCGGGCCCCTGTGCCCAAAAAACCAAGGCGTCCCCTT
>DIHQ01000188.1:12825-13214 GCA_002420235.1 Flavobacteriales bacterium UBA5692 | reverse complement strand
TGGTCATGCAATCCCGTGCCGACCTCGAGGAAGAACGCCGGCTTTTTTACGTGGCTCTAACTCGGGCAAAAAAAACCTGTGCCCTAAGCTATGCGCTCACCCGCTACAAGTGGGGCCAGCTAATCCAAGCAGAACCCAGCCGCTTCATCGAAGAAATCAAAAGCGATTGCCTCGTCATGCCTTCTGCGAAACAAGCCAAACCTACTCCGTTTGCTGGTGGTGGCAGCTTCGAAGCCCAGCGTAAAAATTGGCAGGCGATGGGGAGTGACAATTCCAGCACTGCATTCAACCGCATGACCACGAGGAAAAAAACTACAGGTCAAACACGCAGCCAACCATTAAAAAAGAAAGCGGCCCAACCGCCCGTATCGTCATCTGGTAAGCATATT
>DIHQ01000188.1:592-12553 GCA_002420235.1 Flavobacteriales bacterium UBA5692 | reverse complement strand
AAAGCGGCCCAGCCGCCCACATCGACATCTGGCAAGCATATGGCCCGAGTTGATCACACTTCAACTGCCTCGACAAATCCGTCATCCGTAGAGGGAATCGCTGAAGGGATGAACGTCTGGCACGAAAAATTTGGAAAGGGTAAGGTACTGCGGGTAGAAGGTGCCAGTCCAAATGAGAAGGCCACGGTATTTTTCCCAAACGCAGGACAGAAGCAATTGCTCTTGAAATTCGCTAAACTCGAAATTCTTGCTAAGTGATGTGCAAACAAGCCACCTCTCGGCGAGCTTTCGCTTTTGCACTAATTCTAGCGGGGAGTTCAGCGGCGATAAAGTGCCGGCCTGAACCTGACAGCAGTTTAATGCTGGCCGTAACCGTGCTTCACGCAGATGCCAGCGGCCCCGCTGCCGGTGTTGATCTTGAATTAAAGCGGCGAGTACTCGAAAACGGAGTGCTCAACGGAAACTACCAGCCCGTGGGAGCTTCCACATCAGACGCCGAAGGCATGGCCTACTTCTTTTTCGACCGAATCAATGCGCTTGATTACCAGCTCAATTTGGTCTCGACAGATTGGTTTGCCCGCTCAGACTTCATTCAACCAGATGCTTTTCTTGAATCACCCGAAGTCGAACACGTCACCGAAGCAACGCCTCGCGGCACAATACGCATCGAACTCACGAACGCAAACCCAGTTGATGAAACCGATAAAGTTGAGTTTCGGACGTTGAACGCACCAAGCCCTTATGAAACATGTTCCAACGCCTGGGAGATCCACGTCGGCACAAAGATTGATGTGGAACGGACTTGCGATGTTGAGGCCGACCGTTACCTAGCCTATCGTTATCACGTCACCCGGAACGGCGAATTGACAGAGCATTTGGACAGCATCTGGGTGGCCCGTGGGGGAATCACTGAATTGTTAATTCCCTACTGATGCCCTACCATTCGTTTGATATCAAGAAGACTGCCCGCTATTTCACCATTGGTCCGCCATTTGCTGATTCCAAGGGAATATTAATTGTCCTTCACGGCTACGGTCAGCTGCCCGGGTTTTTCATCAAACGCTTTCAGCCGATCGCAGACGATGGTTGGGCCATTGTAGCACCTGAAGGGTTGCACCGATTTTACCTAGAGGGTACACAAGGTCGCGTAGGGGCTTCTTGGATGACCAAAGAAGCACGGCAGGATGACATACTAGATAATGTACATTACCTCGATTCTCTGGCTACAGAACTCCAACTGAATAGACAGCGGCCGGTGCTGCTAGGGTTTTCTCAAGGCGTCGCTACCGCATCGCGATGGGCAGCAATGGGCAAAATCACTTTCAGTCGGCTGATAATGTGGTCCGGGGTTTTTCCGCCAGATTACCCTTGGGCATCAGGCACCGAACAAATGAGGGCGATGCAAATCGACGTGGTCTATGGCACCGAAGATGTTTTTTTTGACGATACCCTGCTCAAGACGACGGCTGCGGTTTTGGATGCTAATGCGGTTCCTTTCACAGCCTATTCCTTTGCAGGTGGGCACGCGATCGATACGGACTTACTGCATCGATTATTGAACTGACTGCATGCACCGTATTTTTGGACAAAATGCGAGCATGAAGCGCTTATTAATTTTGACTTTAGGAGTAAACGTGGTTTTTCTGGTCACTTGCAACGTCGTCCTGGCTCAACATGTCACATGGCCCAACGATATAACAAAAGCTGAACGTGACCACATTGAACGCATCGGCTTTGAACCCATCCAATCTCGTGGCATTGAGACCCCACCGCCATTTGACTCACTTCGCACGGCGGCAGAATGGGAAGAGGTAGAAGCCTTGACCATAACATGGACCTCATTTCCCTGCATCCAGAAACAAATCGTGGCTGCCTCGAAAGAGGAATGTACCGTCATAATCTTCGCCGACGACATCGGAGAAGTGGAAAATTACCTGACCAGTCCTACATGTGGAGGAATGCTGGACTTGGAGAATGTGGAAATAATCTCTGCCGAATACAACTCAATTTGGATTCGTGACTACGGTGCCAATACTGTTTATGGAAGTTGGAATGATGATCGGATGTTGGTCGATTGGATGTATAACCGACCGCGCCCGGATGACGATGTCATTCCAGATGTGTTAGGAGACCTTATGGGCCTAGAAGTATACACGACAACAGCCGAACCCAGTAACTTGATGAACACGGGTGGAAATTGGATGACAGATGGTTTCGGAACTGCCTTTGCTTCGGAGCTTATACTTGAAGAAAACGATGGGGGAAGCTCTTGGTGGACGGATTTCCCAGACCATAGCGAAGATGAGATCAATCAGATCATTAAGGACTTCCACGGCGTGGAGACCTACATCAAAATGCCGGTACTGCCCTACGACGGCATTCACCACATTGACATGCACATGAAATTGATTGATGAGAGCACTCTGCTCGTCGCCGAATATCCCCTCGGGGTAGCAGATGGACCGCAAATCAACGCGAACATTGATTATATCCTAGCCAACTACACAACTAAATGGGGAACTCCGTTTGAAGTCATTCGCATTCCGAGCCCACCTGAACAAGGTTGGGGCTATCCCGACCAGAATGGTTGGTACCTGACCTACACGAACTCCGTTTTCGTTAACAATACGATTTTACTCCCCACTTACTATACCGAATATGACACCACGGCTATCCGCATTTATGAGGAAGCCTTGCCGGGGTACGAAGTCGTAGGCATCGATTGCGATAACAATGGCTCTGCGATCATCTCGCTTAGTGGCGCAATCCACTGCATTACACATACGGTTGGGGTGGAAGATCCGCTCATCATCAGCCATCTTGCGCTAACGAATACAGAGGACGACCAAAATGATTATGTCGTAGAAGCAACCTTTAGCCACCGCAGCGGTATCGCAAATGCAACGTTGCACTGGTCAACTGAATCAACGGGCAACTGGAACGCAGAGCCGATGGATTCAGCGGCAGATAGCGTCAACTGGACTGCGGCCATTCCAGCTCACCCACAAGGCACAACGATCTACTATTTCTTGGAAGGAGAAGCCACCTCAGGTAAAGTTGGCACCCGTCCTATGCCAGCACCGGAAGGATGGTGGAGTTTCGAGATCATTGATCCTGCAGTGAGTACCGATGAGTTGCATGTTTCGCCTTTGGCAGCAGCATACCCCAACCCGGCTTCTGCAATTACGAGCATCCCCATCGAGCTTTACACTGGCATTTCGGGCAGCTTGGTCGTATACGATGCCCTCGGTGAGCGAGTCGAGGTACTTCACCAAGGTGCTTTTCCCACAGGACGATCCCATTACTTCCTGAACGCACATCAACTGGCGGCCGGACCTTACCTCATCGTCTTGCAAATAGACGCAGGGCAGATTTGGAGCCAGCACTTGATGGTCAAATGAAGCTGCCTGGGGCCATCAGGAAGTCTGCTCCCAGCTGATTTTTGAAAAAACCTAGTCACGCCGACCTAGAAGGCGCAATAAAAACAGAAAAAGATTAACGAAGTCGAGGTACAAGCTAGTAGCGCCCAAGATGGCTAATTTTGAGCTGGTTTCTGAACCATATTCCGTGCCTGCTGCAATCCGCTTAAGCTTTTGAGTATCATATGCAATGAGGCCTGTAAAAACCAAAACGCCTGCAATGCTGATGATGTAATCTAGAGATGGCGACCCAATGAACCAATTCACAAAACTGGCAATGATGATTCCAATCACCGCCATCATCAAGAGGCTTCCGAATCGAGTCAAATCTGTTTGCGTGGTGTAGCCCAAAACTGCCATCACTGCAAAAGTGGCTGCCGTTATCATGAAAACTTGGGCAATGCTCGACATGGCGTACACTAGAAAAATGCTACTCAAAGACACCCCCATCACCACACTGAACGCGATAAAAAGAAGTGTTAGACCTGTGGATGACCAGCGTTGAAAACCCAGATTCATGGCCAAGATGAAGCCTAATGGGGCTAACATAACCACCCATCCTAAGCCGCTCATCGCACCAGTTTCGGAGTTGAAGAGCTGCACTATAAAGCCTGACTCGACGGTGTAGTACGCCGCTGTCGCGGTGACCACCAATCCAGCAACCATCCAACTAAATACATTCGCAACAAATCGGGTTATGTATGATTCATCTTGAATAAGTGCATCATCAAAGATGCGGGGTGATTCAAATTCATTCATGACACAAAAATGAGGAGAAAAACCACTTTAATAACTCCTAGATTTCGCCAAAATTTCCTTCAGGCTAGTCGCAGAATTTATGAAACGTGAATAAGGCTCGACCACAGCTCATGTGGTACTTCCCCGCTAAATTGACTGTCGGGCGCCAGTATTACGGACACTGCATCGTGGGAATGCAGCGATTCTTGGTGCGAGCAGATGACCCGAAAATCTTCGATTCGATCGTCCTCGCTCAATTGTTCATACAATAGACGAGCCGCATCTTCCACAAACTTCAAATACGCTCCATTGAGCTCAGCAAAGGCCATCTCATCTTCTCGCTTCACTATTACCTGAGTCTCGGTCTGTAAAGCTGACTCGCAGATTTCTTGCAAATCCTCAATCCAGACGATATCGTCAACTTCAACCGAAATGCGCGCCACGGAACGCTGAGAATGCGGAACTGCTGATTTACCGCGGTTCTTACGGGCATGTTCCGATAACTCGTAAGAACATGGACAGGCCGAAGAATAGACAAAGTCGAAGTGAATGACTTTTTTAAGGGCACCAGTTTTATCCAGATCTCCTTCCAATGTCACGTTGTAGTACTGATAACCTTCGTTCGCAGATCGCAGTGACGGCTTCATTATCGGATAAGAAAACTTTAGCGCCACTTTGGAATCAAATGCATCTAATTTTTCTTGGTACGTATTTAAAATGGCCTCAAGTTTATCCATAGTGAACGCATGATCTTTGAAGTCATAAAATGACCTCATGATGCGCGACATGTTTATGCCTTTTTTATGAGCCTCCAACGAAACGGTCCCCGTCACCTTCGTTTCGAGCACAATTGACCCGTTGTCACGCGTTTTGTACTTAAGTGGTAATCGGAAATTATGAATTCCCACTTGCTGAATCTGGACCGCTGCACCCTGGATAAGTGAGGATGGGCCGTTTTGCAAATCAGGGAACTGTTCAATATCCGCTGCCGTCGGACGGTAATCTGTATCGTATTCCATTATGAAACTCCGTAGCAGTCCGCATAATTATTCTCCGTTTCGTAGAGGCGGACACGTTCTAGTTTACAACCATTTTCTTCAATGATTGGTTCAAGTTGTTCCCATATTCCGATGACCAAATTCTCAACTGATGTTTGCTTTCCCTCCATCCACGGCACATCCAAATTCAAGTTTTTGTGGTCCAGCGGCTCCTCAACCTTGTCTTTTATAATCGCCTTTAAATCCGAAAAATTGATGAAATAGCCCGTGGCTTCATCTATATCACCGCGCACAGTGACAAATACCTCGTAATTGTGGCCGTGCCAATTCGGGTTAGCGCACTTCCCAAACACTTCGAAGTTTTTCTCCCTATCCCAGGCGTCGTTCCAAAGTCGGTGCGCTGCGTTGAAGCGCGCTCGGCGAGTGATGGTGACTTGTTTCATCCGTATCGGAAGCAAAGATACGCCATGGACCTTTCTTACATTTGGCATATGATCGTAATCACAGGTTCTGCTGGTTTCATTGGAAGCGCATTGGCTGCCCGATTGAATGAGGCACGATATTTTGATTTGGTGTTGGTGGACGACTTCAGCCGAGTCGATAAGGCTCCCAACCACGCTGACTTAAAATGCGTGCAACGCGTCGATCGCTTAGCGTTTTTTGACTGGTTAGAGGTCAATGAAAATCAAGTTCAATTCATCTTTCATCTCGGGGCTCGAACCGATACCGCAGAGCAAGACCGAGCCATTTTTGACGATTTGAACGTATCATATAGTCAGCGGATATGGAATGCCTGTGTCGAATACGGTTTGCCCTTGGTGTACGCTTCCTCAGCCGCCACATACGGTGCCGGCGAATGCGGATTCCGAGACGAACACAGCATCGTGGAAGCCCTGAAACCCTTAAACCTGTATGGCGAATCCAAAAACGACTTCGATCGATGGTCTCTGGCTCAAGCCGCCGAAGGTCATGCGCCGTATTTCTGGACCGGACTGAAGTTTTTTAATGTCTTTGGACCCAATGAATACCACAAAGGCCGCATGGCGAGCGTTGTTTTCCACACGTACAATCAAGTCAAAGAAACCGGCGGAATGACGTTATTTCGGTCGCATAATTCTGACTATCTGGACGGAGAACAGACCCGCGATTTTGTCTACGTAAAGGACGTGACTGAAGTATGTTACTTTCTCATGCACCACCGCCAAAACAGCTCCAGCGGATTGTACAACCTGGGAACAGGAAAAGCGCGGACATTCCTGGATTTGGCAGAGGGAACTTTCCGCGCTTTGAAGCGCGAGCCGAATATTAGTTTTGTCGATACGCCGGAAGACATACGCGGCACTTACCAATACTTCACGGAAGCCGATATGTCAAAGCTGCGGAGTATTGGTTATGACAGCGAATTCCACACCTTGGAGGCAGCCATCGAAGATTACGTTAAGAACTATTTGGTGACCAGCTCTCGTTGGGGAGGGTCGGCGTAACGTGCGTTAGGACTCGGCAGTTTGTTCACCGAACTTTTCAAGCCTAGACTTCATGCCATACAGGCGATCTAAAAGTTGCTTTTTGTCCAATGACTCATCTGTCACCGAATTGGCCGCTGCGGCCATAGCGTCCGCAACCTCTTTGCGCTTCTTCAGCGCCTTGCGAGCCCCGTTGATTGTATAACCTTGATCCTTCACCAACCAGGCAATTTGTTGAATCAACTCTTTATCGGAGGCGGTGTAAAAGCGCTTTCCGCGTGCATTCGTTCGGGGATTCAATGAAGAAAATTCTTTCTCCCAATAGCGAAGTTGCGATGCATTTAAGCCCAATTCATTGGCCACCTCGGTGATGGTAAAATAGCGCTTTTCGATGTGCTTCTTCAGTGGCATGGGCGTTGCATTGACCGTTTGAACGAATGTAGCATAATTTTCAACGGGTTCAAAATGAACCAACTAAGCCAAATCTGAAGCGTATTGACACTCAATCAAATGATTGATTGGAACTGGACGACTGTTTCCGCATTTCCTCGTATTGAACAGGGGTTAAGTCGTTAAAATAGTACTGAGCCGGATTGACCTTTCGACCGTCCTTGTGCACTTCGTAGTGCAAGTGTGGGGCCACTGAGGTACCTGTCGATCCGACCAAGCCGATGACGTCTCCGCGTCTGACCTTCTGGCCCTTACGCACGAGTACTTTACTCATGTGGGCATACAATGTTTCGTATCCAAAACCGTGGCGAATTATGACATGGCGACCAAATCCATTCCACTTGCGCTTGGCCAATATCACTTCTCCATCACCCGTTGCAAAAATCTCAGCCCCAGTAGGCGCCGAGAAGTCCATGCCGTAGTGCATTTTACGCACCTTGTAAATCGGGTGAATGCGATAGCCATATCCGCTAGCCATACGTTTCAAATCTTCGTTACGTACCGGTTGGATGGCAGGGATGGACCTCAGCAGTTCGCTTTGATTCTTCGCCAGATCGAGCACTTCTTCAAACGACCTGCTTTGCGCCACCAACTTGCGCTGTAGTTCAGCTAGCCGTTCCTCCGATGAAATGACAGCTTGACTGTGACTGTAACCCCGCAGGGCACGGCTGCGGTCCATTCCTCCAATACCCGGATTACGCAAATGGCTTGGATACGACTCCACTCCAAAAATGGAGCGGTAGATTGCATCATCGCGGTCTGATATATCCTCGAGAATGACGGCGACGCTCAGCATGTCTTCATCCATTTTCCTTAATCGCTCTTCGAGGAAGGCGATTTCTCGCAGATTAGCGCGGTCGGTTGGGCTTTTAAAGTATGTGTCAAAAATGTAAATACTGCCGAATGCTATTAAACCCAAAACACCCAATCGCTTGACCGACAAAAACACATAATCCTTGAGCGTATAAGGAACTTGCTCCATTCGCAGAGTTTGTTCATTGTACCGGATTTTGTGAAATCGTTTTGACATTACCATGCAAATGTGCAAACTTAATTTGAAGCATTTCGTGTTTGGGAAGGCCTTTTGTAGATTTTTGCAGTCAACAGCTTCTCTAACGCAGGCTATATTCACCTGACAATGGAATCAAAAATCATTCGCGAGCGCTTCCTCGAATTCTTCGCCTCGAAAGGCCATGAAATTGTGCCATCGGCTCCCATGGTGATAAGAGACGACCCGTCACTTATGTTTAACAACGCCGGGATGAATCCGTTCAAAGATCTTTTTTTAGGTAACAGTCCCGTATTGAATCCGCGCATCGCTGACACCCAAAAGTGCCTGCGTGTAAGCGGTAAGCATAACGACTTAGAAGAAGTGGGTGTTGACACCTACCATCATACAATGTTTGAAATGCTCGGCAATTGGTCGTTTGGCGACTATTTTAAACAAGAAGCCATCGATTGGGCCTGGGAGCTCCTCACAAGTGTCTATGGCCTCGAAAAAGATCGGTTGTATGTGACCGTTTTCGAAGGAGACACAGACGATGGGCTATCGGCAGATGATGAAGCCAAGGACATTTGGTCTAGGTGGGTGCCCGAGGACCGGATTCTGCTGGCATCCAAAAAGGACAACTTCTGGGAAATGGGAGAAACCGGTCCGTGCGGGCCCTGCTCCGAGATTCACATCGATTTGCGAGACAATGTGGAGCGCGCCGCCACACCCGGTGCTCGCTTAGTAAATGCTGACCATCCGCAAGTAGTGGAAATATGGAACCTCGTGTTCATGCAGTTCAACCGTATGGCCGACGGCTCGCTTGTCCCCCTTCCGAACAAGCATATCGATACGGGAATGGGGTTTGAACGCTTGGCTATGGCCATGCAAGGCAAGCAGTCAAACTACGACACGGATATATTTCGACCTTTGCTAAACCGCGTCGCCGAACTCAGCGGTAAGACTTACGGCCAAACCGATAACAAGCCGGATGTCGCATTCCGGGTCATCTCCGATCACATCCGCGCAGTTGCTTTTAGTATTGCCGATGGACAGCTCCCTTCCAATACGGGGGCCGGATATGTCATACGCCGAATTTTGCGACGCGCCATCCGCTACGGCTACTCCTTTTTAGATTTAAACGAACCGTTCATGCATGCACTCGTCCCAACCCTTGCCGGACAAATGGGCGATGCGTTCCCTGAATTAAATCAGCAGCAGCAGCTTATCGAACGCGTTATTTTGGAAGAGGAAGAATCCTTTTTACGCACTCTGTCTAAGGGCATTGAACGCTTGGAGGCGCGATTGAAGGAGTACAAAGAAGCCAAAATCTTACCGGGCAAAGTGACCTTCGAATTGTACGACACCTTTGGTTTCCCCGTGGATCTGACGGCATTAATGGCTGGCGAGCAGGGAGTGGAGGTGGATGAGACCGGATTCCTAAAGGCCATGGAAGAAACCAAAGCTCGAAGCCGCGCCGCGGGAAAACTAAGTACCGATGATTGGGTTAAGGTCCACGAAGATTTCAAGACTGAATTTGTAGGCTACGATATACGAGAAGCTGAGTGCCGCATATTGCGTTACCGAAAAGTCAGAGCCAAGAACAAGCAATTCTACCACGTGGTATTCGACACCACACCTTTCTATCCTGAAGGTGGTGGGCAAGTGGGAGACACTGGAACCTTGACTGATTCAAAAGGAGTCTTTGCGGTTTTCGACACCAAGAAAGAGAACAACCTCATCGTTCATTTCATGAACGAATTGCCAATTGACGTCAACGCGACATTTGTCGCACGAGTTCATGCATCACGCCGAGATGACACCCAGCGCAACCACACGGCGACCCACCTGGTGCATGAGGCACTGCGTGAAGTATTGGGCCCCCACGTTGAGCAGAAAGGATCCCTCGTCAAGGCCGAGTCATTGCGCTTTGATTTTTCGCATTTCACCAAGGTGACGAAGGAAGAATTGGCAGAAGTAGAGGCCAAGGTGAATGCTAAAATACTCGCCAACCATCAGCTTGTTGAGCACCGCGCCATCGCCCTCGAAGAAGCCAAGGCGCATGGTGCCATGATGCTCTTTGGGGAAAAATACGGTGATGTGGTGCGTATGATAGAGTTTGATTCTTCGAAAGAACTCTGCGGTGGAACACACGCACCAGCCACAGGCGCACTAGGATCTTTCCGTATCACACATGAGACGGCTGTTGCATCGGGGATTCGACGCATTGAAGCCATCACTGGTGCTGCAACACTGAAAGCAATGAATGCTGAACGACTTGCGCTGCAGACCATCAAATCGCTTCTAAAAGCACAAACTAATATCGAGAGCGCCGTAGAAGATTTGATTGCAAAGCATTCTAACCTTCAGAAAGAATTAGATTCTATAAAGCAAAAAGAAGCGGCTGCAGCCAAATCAAATTTGGCCAGCAACCTGAGCGTTATTAATGGCACTAATACTTATATCGGTGAAATCCCACTTGACGCAGGTGCCATAAAAGACATTGCTTTTCAACTTAAAAACGAAAAAGCGCCGTTCTTCGGTGTATTTGGATCAAACGTCGGCGGCAAGACGACCCTAACCGTCGCCATTAGCGACGACCTGATCAGCGAAAAAAACATGCATGCAGGTGACATTGTTCGAGACCTCGCCAAGCACATTCAAGGAGGCGGAGGCGGACAACCCTTCTTTGCCACAGCTGGCGGAAAAAATCATGATGGCCTTGGAGCAGCGCTAGATGAGGCAAGAGGCCTCATATAGCTGGTCCTCCACAAAGGGCCAAAAAAGTATCACTGAGTTGTACTTTTCGTACCGAATGAATTTCGTTCTAAGCAGCTTGTAACCCAGACGTCCGGTGAGCAGATTTGCCATAGACCGGTCCTTCGTATTCTTCCTGGTATGCCAAACTCAAATTTAAAACGTAAAAAACGTTGAATACTGCTGCGAGAACGAAGTCGGTCATCGAGCGCTTACCAAATGCTTGGGCCAATTCAATCACCGTCTTCAAGAAGAAGAAAACATTCAATACGGGCACCAGGAAGAGCAACGCATGAGCATCTGGTCGGCCCAAAATACGCATCGCTATTACCACGTTATAGCCGGGTATCACGGCCGCCCAAATCGGCTGCTCACATTTCATGAAGAGTTTGCAGTTTGCTCCAATTGCAATGATGGCCAGAAACATAGTTGCCATCGCCATTCCGCCGCTGAATTCCATTCCTAGAAGTGTAATATCACCCATGAGCTTCAAAGTTGTGTTCGATTAAAAGACGACTCGTAAGTACAAAGGTTGCCTTTCAATTGACACAAAACGAGTGAATTACAATTGGAAATTAACGGTATATCGTTAATTCCCTCAAGTAGAAAGTCCCCCGTACCGGCGCACAAGCACCCCATCAATCGAACCGCCTTTTGGAGTCAGTATGACCAAGCGCTCAACCACGTTGCGCAATTCGCGAATGTTGCCGGTCCAATTCGCTTTCCGTAACAAACTCATCGCTTCATCCTTGACTTCGATGTGGACTTTCCCGTGCTGTTCGCAGATGATTTTCAAAAAATGTGTAACCAGCAGCGGCACATCGTCACGGCGATCGTTCAACGCTGGCACATGCACTGGAATTACCGCCAATCGATGGTATAAGTCCTCTCGGAAATTCCCTGCTGCAATCTCGGTACGCAGGTCTTTATTTGTCGCTGCGATCACTCGAACATCCACCTCAATTTCCTTTTCTCCCCCAACACGGGATATACGGTTCTCTTGCAATGCCCGAAGCACCTTGGCTTGAGCTGAGGGACTCATGTCTCCAATTTCATCGAGAAACAGTGTGCCACCCTGTGCTTGTTCAAACTTGCCTTTGCGCTGCTTTACTGCACTTGTGAACGCTCCTTTCTCATGGCCAAATAAT
>DIHQ01000188.1:0-260 GCA_002420235.1 Flavobacteriales bacterium UBA5692 | reverse complement strand
GGAATAGCCGCACAATTCACCTCAACAAACGGCGCGTTGTGTCGGGCACTGAGCTCATGAAGTTGACGAGCTACAAGCTCCTTACCGGTGCCGTTTTCACCTGTAATCAAAACCCGAGCGTCAGAAGGTGCGACGGTGCATATTAGCTCGACAATTTCCCGAATAGATGACGATTCGCCGATAATTGCTGTGGAACGCTCGGTCTGAATTTTGAGCGCAAGACGTTCGGTTTCCTGTTCCAGTTTGCCCTGATCCAAAGC
>DIHQ01000070.1 GCA_002420235.1 Flavobacteriales bacterium UBA5692 | reverse complement strand
TCCTTTGATATCCAGCAGACCGAGACATCTCGACTTTCACAAGTAGATCTTAAGAATCTCGATTTTGGGAGGGTCTTTTCAGATCACATGTTTGTGATGGACTACGAGGACGGGAAATGGCAAAGGGGGAAAATTGAGCCTTATGGACCCTTTACTATGAGTCCTGCCACCATGGTTTTTCATTACGGACAAGCCATTTTTGAAGGAATGAAAGCGTACCACTCTGAGGCCGGTCATGTAACTCTGTTTCGTCCTGGTAAGAACATAGCCCGTTTTAATAAATCGGCTACACGGATGTGCATGCCAACAGTTCCAGAAGATATTTTCATGGAGGCCGTTGCAAAACTCGTTGAAATGGACAAAGGTTGGGTACCAACCGATGAAGATTCATCCTTGTACATTCGACCCTTCATGATTGCTACCGATTCCTATGTTGGTGTTAAGGCAAGTGAAAAATATGCATTCAGCATTTTCACATGTCCTGTAGGCACTTATTACAAAAGCTCTGTTCGCGTTAAGGTAGAACGCAAGTTCACTCGTGCAGCCGAAGGTGGAACTGGATATGCAAAGGCGGCTGGAAATTATGCCGGATCGCTTTACCCTTCTAGTCTAGCAAGAAAAGAAGGATACGACCAATTACTATGGACTGATTCGAAAGAACATGAATACATTGAGGAGAGTGGAACTATGAACGCCATGTTTGTCCTCAATGGAACGCTCGTGTCTCCGATGACGAGTGAAACCATTTTGGACGGAGTGACCCGAGATTCAGTACTACAATTGGCGAAGGACTTGCAAATCCCAGTGGAGGTGCGCCGGATTACAGTCCAGGAATTACGCAACGGTTTGGCTGAAGGAAGCGTGACTGAAGCGTTTGGTGTTGGAACTGCTGCGACACTTACTCTAATTAAGGAAATAGGGATCAACGGTATTGATTACCCCTTAGGTGCCAATTCGCATCCGATTGCATCCCGCTTGTTGAAAGAACTTGATGACATACGACGAGGCCGCATTAATGACCGACATCATTGGAATATTCCAGTTTGATTCTCTTCGATTTAAACTTCACACCGCTTTTATTTCGTCCAAGTAAAGAGGGGCTGTTCCAAGCAGGATTACTCTGCTCTTTTTTGATCGTAGCATGCGAAGGATTTGCTCAAAATCGATACCTTACTGTTGGGACTGGTGCCACCCCAATGTCACTTGCGGGTGATTATCGCTCACTAGGTTGGAATCCCAGCCACATCACCTTTTCACCACTTCTCGATAGTAACTGGAACTCAGCAGCAGGTGGATTTGAGATGGGGATGCGCTTGAGTGCGATGGCCTTGGAACGAGAGGATATTTGGGATGCAATTTGGAATCGCTCAAAAGGGGAGACGGAAGATTGGGATACAAACGCTTGGAGCGATTACGTAGACTTACTCTCAAATGAACGAATTGCGATAAATGCTGACGTCGTCTCGGCAGCTTGGGCAAAGAAATGGAACAATTGGGGAATAGCTTATTCGAACACACAACACTTCCAAGTCGAGGCATTTTTTAGCGACGAAACATTAGCCTTACTCATTCAAGGAGGCTCACAACAATGGACCTATTGGTTTGATGCGTTTGTTACTTCTAGTGGGGATACCTTGCCAAATAATGGTGGTTTTTCAGCAGATCAATTATTGGACTTCAACAGCGGTCTAAATCTTGATGGTGACGCCCTCTTATCAGAAATTCTTGATGACACAAAACTTGGATTTTCTTGGCACCGAAGCCACTGCTTAGGTCTATCTAAAGCATGGGAAATTGGAGAATTGACACTTCACACCGGGGTATCCGGTCGTTTGTTACTTGGAAGTGGATATTTTTCAATTCAAAATACGGAAGACGGTTTTGACGCCTTTGGCGCCTTTGCCAATGGATTTAATGTTTCGAGCATCGCAGCACTTTCTGGTGGACTTCCAACGGAATTTGAGCAGTTAAGAACTTGGGGCCCTGTTGGTCAAGGTTGGGCTTTGGATTTTGGAGGTGTTCTTGAATGGGAAGATAAAGCGTGGGGTACAATTTCGATCACAGACATTGGAAATATGGAATGGCGTGGCGAACAATACAATTTTAACTCACTAATTTCTAACTGGTCTACACCAGTTTCAGAACCTACCAATATCCTTGATTTGGTTATTGGAGCAATGGACCCCAATACATGGTTTGATGCAGCCGAATATCAAGTGCGAACCGTACCTCACGGTATTACTTTTCAATTGGGTGGAGGAGTCAGAGTCGGACCTTTATTAACGCTGGCTGCAGAAGCTTCATTCGACAACCCCGATCTCATTGGTAATCCAGGAGCACGGCTTGGTGCAACGGCTGTTGTTACGCCTGTGCGATTTTTGCGTGGAGACATTGGCATCAGTAAATGGGGAAATGAAACAACACGGGTCCCAGCTGGGTTAATGGTTAAAACTGGTAAAAGGGGATTTGAATGTGGTATACAAGCATCCGACATCCAAGCGCTTTGGAAATCATCGCAACCCGAGGTAGGATTCCGTATGGTCGCCATGCGTTGGGTATGGTGACTTGCCTGTTACTGACTTTAATGCCTCCATTGCCCTCCAATTCGCAAGAAGAAGCAATGAAAAATAAGGAATCTTTGACATCGATTACATTAGGTGCCGGGTGTTTCTGGTGCGTAGAAGCTGTTTATGAGCAACTTGAAGGAGTGGAAGATGTCGTGTCCGGATATATGGGCGGACACATTAAAAATCCAAGCTACCGAGAGGTCTGCACGGGACGAACGGGCCACGCTGAGGTAGTCCAGATTACTTTTGACACTTCCATGATTTCTTTAAGACATATTTTAGAAGTGTTCTTAGCCACACACGATCCAACAACATTGAATCGCCAAGGTGCCGATGTTGGCACTCAATATCGGTCAGTCATTTTTTATACTTCAGAAAATCAAAAAAGTATTGCTCAAGCTTTTCTCCAAAAGGCTCAACATGCATTTGACAATGACATCGTAACTGAGCTCTCACCGGTAACAGCATTTTACGAGGCTGAGGATTATCATCAAGCGTATTACGAGCTAAATGGTCAAGCACCCTATTGCCGCGCAGTCATCGCGCCGAAACTACAGAAATTCAAGAAGCAGTTTACGCCCCTCCTCAAAAGCAATTGATTAATCGGATTCGACTTCCTCAATTAGTTGATTCAGCAAGTTTTCGATTTCTATTAATTCGGATTCTGTAACATTTTTGTTCAACTTAGCTTGCTTTTTCAAGTAGCGATACATTGCATTTTTCTTGATTTCCATTGCCACATAACATGTGTAACTGCCATCATCTGCAAGGTATTTTTCAGAGCCTATGATGCGTATGTCTACCAAGTTCGAACTGGTGATCTCACGAGCTAGAGTTTCGAATCTATTCATCGCTTCATCAACGTGTTCACCTGATGTGGAACGCTGGTAATCATCGGTCACGACCTCAAAATTAGTTTGGACTTGTTGGGCCAATTGTTGCCGTGCACGCAATTCTGCTTGGCTTTGGGCTACGTTATCCATCTGGCTTGATCCGTTGCCAGTGCCACGGTAATATCGGTTGTTGGATTCATACTTTGACCCGGTGAACGGTTCTTTCACTGACTTTCCTAGTGGATTGGAACAGCCAGTAGTGCAGAGTAATATCAAAGAAAGCGCAACGGAGATGAGAGGGAAGGGGTTAAAAAGGCGCATCACAAAACGTATTAGATAATTGGCAATAAGCGAATGTCGTGCCAAACTTCGCATTAAATTTGGCAAGAGCCGGTCAAGTTGAAAATTTTACCAACACTCCTGAAGCAACGCGTTGCTTATCACATGCTTCGCTCAGCAAAGGTTCAAGAGCGCCCAAAGAAAGGAGTCAACTTGCGTGGGTCAAGCCAAATCATCCTTGTTTACACCGAGACGGATGAAAAAAAATTTAAGTTGGTCAAGGATATTGCGGTTTATCTCAAAAAGGAATATGACATAAAACGTGTGATGCGCCTTGCTTTTATCCAAGGTGAAAAAAAGGATGTTCCAACTTGGCACATGCGCAAACTAGAATCAGATTTTTTCTGTTCCTCTGATCTCAATTGGTATGATAAACCAGTAAAACAGGTTCAGGCCCATCTGAGCCAGCCATATGATATTTTGATGCATTTAGATCCGGATAAAGCTGCAGCGTTGGATTTCTTTGTGACGGCATCACAAGCCAAGATGAAAGTGGCGAATTTTTCGGCTAATAGACCTCAGGATTTTGATATCTTAATTCCACCTAAAGCAAATGATTCGTGGAAACAACGGAACCACAGAATCATTGAATTCATTGGAGACTCGCCATTAACATGAATAAAGCTTTTCATTTTTCTGGTTTAGGAGTCAACTTAGTTACCCCTTTTAATGCTAACGGAGAAATTGACTTTCCAGCCCTGGAACGACTTGTGCTGAAGATTCAGGCTTCTCCAATTGAATTCATTGTTGTAAATGGGAGTGCGTCGGAGGCAGCCCTTATGAGCACCGAAGAATGCCTCCGTAGCTTGGAATTCATTTCGGAGATAAACAATAATGAAAAGCAGCTCATTGGTGGGCTTCCCGGAGGTAACACCCGCTTAAGTGTTAGCCAGATTGCATCCTTTTCAGAACAGACGCCGTGCTCGGCAATCATATGCCACGAGCCCTTACCTCAGGCTCGCACAGTGTCAGGATACCTAGGTCACTTTCGAAGCCTAGCCCAAGCCTCAGCCTTACCCATAATTATCGAACACAATCACGAGACGGTTCGAGATGTTTCTAGTGCCTTGCTGCAATTAGCCAAAGATCCCAACGTTTGTGGAATTGTGGATGCCACAGGCGATGTTGAATTAAACGGAAAGTTGATAAGGAATACACCCGATAACGTTTTCATTCTGACCAGCTGTGATGGTATGATTCTCCCGTTGATGGCTTTGGGTATTGACGGAGCTGTGTCAACCATCGCCAATGCATTTCCTGTTGAATGCAGTGAAATGATGGGGCAGATGACTTTTGGGAACTTTCAGGATGCACAAAAGACACACCATGCACTTGCCCCATTATGTAGGATTTTAGAGATTGAAGGTGAAGCCCCGGGGATAAAAGCAATTTTGAACCATTTTCATTGGATGGAGGACTTAGTGAGATTGCCCAATACTCCGGTTTCCAGTGAAACTCGAACAGCCATCTATAAGGAGCTCGCTGAACTTCCTCATCGAATGGTGAAACACGCCATGCTTTAAAATTTTTACAGTGCAGCAGGAGCCGTCCACATGACTTCTTCTACCTGAGCTTCAATTGCCTTAGCACTCAATCCATATTTCTCCATCAACTGTGCCGGAGTGCCGCTCTCCCCAAAGGAATCTTCAACAGCTACCTGTCTCATTGGTGTTGGACAATGTGCAGCCAACAGTTGCGCGACCAAGGCACCTAGGCCACCAGCACGCTGGTGTTCTTCCGCGACAACAACACGACCTGTGCGCTGAACAGAATCTAAGATGGTTTTACCGTCCAATGGCTTAATTGTGTGCACATTGATTACCTCCGCACGAATACCTCGATTCTTCAATGCCAGACTAGCTTGCATTGCCTCCCAGACAAGGTGTCCTGTTGCCACAATGGTTACGTCGGTACCATCTGTCAAAACTTGAGCCTTACCAATTTCAAAAGGAGCATCTGAGCGCAAAAATACAGGCACTTTAGGCCGCCCAAATCGAAGGTAAACTGGGCCTTCGTATTCAGCAATAGCCATCGTTGCCTGTCGAGTTTGTTCAAAGTCTGCTGTACAAATTACTGTCATGTGAGGAAGCATCGCCATCATTCCCATGTCCTCAAGAATCTGATGTGTTGCACCATCTTCACCAAGGGTCAATCCGGCATGAGATGCGCAAATCTTCACGTTTTTACCGGAGTAAGCAATGGACTGGCGAATTTGATCGTAAACCCGACCCGTCGAAAAGTTTGCAAACGTACCTGTAAATGGAATTTTGCCCCCAATGGTCATGCCGGCAGCAATCCCCATCATATTGGCTTCTGCAAT
>DIHQ01000062.1:1542-2693 GCA_002420235.1 Flavobacteriales bacterium UBA5692 | reverse complement strand
ATCAAATGCCACTCTTCTGGCATATTTTTGTCCATAATCGCATGATCGAAGCGATCCCAAACCTTGACCGCATCACCAAGTGCGTGCAAGGTTCCGTCGTGTTGGCTTTTTACCAGCCATGATCCCGCAAATACCGCTTCTTTACCAGCGCGAATAGGTATTGTAGTTAAATGACGACCAGTTTCTCGAAACAAGCGATAGACTGGAGTTTCTGTCTTGTCATTGCTGCCGCCGTTTTTCATCGATGACACCGGGCTAAAATGGCAGCCGCCGATAGTTGCCGAAAGGCCAGCACCAACTCGATTGCGCAGTTCTTCAATCGCTGCCCCTGATGGGCCATAAATGCTACCCGAAATTGACATCACGAGGCTGCGAATTAGTAGTGTAAAGCGAACCCTTGGCAAGTCAGCTAAATGCTTCATTAGTATGGTCGCATAGCCAAAAGCATGCCACTCGACAGCTGTCTCGAAGAGTCGTTCATTCGCAGTTGATGCGGCTTTAGATAGCTTCGCGGAGACCATGCCAAGACGACAAAGCTGATCCGATGATGGCTCCTCCCCTGTTTGAGCAAGGCGAGCCAACAACTGTCGAACGCGAACCCGTTCAAATTGTCGATCGTCGTTACTGGGATCATCTTCAAAGGCACAGCCAAAATCGCCGCAGACACGCAGCAATTGATCATGTGACCATCCCAACAGCGGACGTGACATGGTGATACCATGTTGCATACGGGTTGATGGGATTCCAGCAAGACCAACAAGGCCTGATCCTCGCAAAAGTCGCATAGCAATAGTTTCGGCCTGGTCGCCTCCATGATGCGCGAATAAAATCACTGCCCTCCGATCGCGTGCAACTGACGTCAAAACTTGGTACCGCCGCAAACGCGCCCATTCCTGCAATCCGGATTTTGGCACTGAGCCATCAATCGAGATGATATGGCTAGTGACCCCGTGCGAGCGCATCCGTTTTTGAACACGGCGTGCCTCAGCGTAAGATTGATCACGCAACCCGTGATCAACAATAACTGCAAAATGCGGTTTACCCACTGCGCTGGCGTATTGCTGGGTTAAAAGTGCCAAGGCAGAACTATCCGCCCCACCAGATAGCGCAGTCAGATAGGATCTGTGGCGGTCTAACTGCAGTTCTGCCAT
>DIHQ01000062.1:0-1223 GCA_002420235.1 Flavobacteriales bacterium UBA5692 | reverse complement strand
GCCAAGGCAAAACAGGATTGGGCGTCAGCAATAAAGGTTTTTGATTTGCTAGTTGACATTGCTGATTGACTCACCGGTGTTCGCACCGGCTGTCATATTAACCCTCGCACTTCGAAGCAGCACTGAGAGCAGCAAGCTGCGTGACAAAGGACTCAGGCGGCGTATCCAGAAGTTTTGGCAGTGAAGCATAGATTTCGCAGGCCTGCTCCGGAGGCGCAAAATGCGAGACGGATTCAGCGATCCACATTGTTGTGTCAACAAGTCGAGCATCTCTCGGGTAGACACTATTAAACTCGGAAAAAGTCATCGCAGCCTTTTCATATTCGCCACGCATGAACTGGACACGTCCCAACCAGAATGTGGCATCTGCTTGTCGTTCGTGACCCACATTAAAAACACGAAATTCGGAAAAAGCACGCTCAGCGGTTTCAAGGTCATTTTGCAAAGCTCGCCCGAGAGCAAAACGATATTGTTCCTCAGGGCTGACTGCCGGCAAAACCTCAGGTTCGGCTATAACAACCGGCTCTAACTCATTAGTAGAGCCAACCTTGCCGTTTGATCCATTCATATCGGCTGTAGCACTGCGCCTTTCGTCTCCCGCTGCTTCCATTTTGGATCCGCTTCCATCTGTTTTATTCTCTGTAACCAGATCCTGTGCCTCAAGTTCGCGGTTTAATACGCCTTCTTCAACAGACCAGCTCGTAACACCGCTATTGCTGTCACGGCTCATTTGCACATTCGCAGGGGCGTCCGCAGCAGTCGCATCTTGCTGGGCTGCTGCTGATGCAACAACGTCACCGCCAAGTGTGATAAGAGTTTGAACGCGTTTTTCCAATCGCAAAAGCCGAAATTCTGTATCTGAAGTGATTTCCAGAGTGCGTTCCATGCGGCGGCTCGTGATGGCAAGATTATCATTTAGCTTCTCCATTTCCGCTCGAAGCGCGTTCAGGTCTGCCACCTGAGCGGTGCCAGCATGCGCTGAACTAGACCCAAGTTGTTCAACTTTCAATTTGATCTCGCGTAAGTCCCTCTCAACGACACCGCGGATTTCCTTGAGCCCTTGTTCCAGAATATCCATACGCTGCTGATGACGCGTCAATAACGCGCTGTTGTTTGAAGAGGCACTCCCCTTACTAACAACGCTTTGCGCGAGCGTATCCATCGGCAGCAACAAAATCGCCACCGCCAAAAACAAAATCTGTTTATTCATTCGGTTTGTTCCC
>DIHQ01000129.1 GCA_002420235.1 Flavobacteriales bacterium UBA5692 | reverse complement strand
AAGGCATGCGAATGGCAGGTCAGATGGGCAATACGCGCGTCACGATCGAAAACCTCGAAATCGTGAAAATCCTCCCTGAGGAATGTGTTATGGTTGTGAAAGGTGCGGTCCCAGGACATAAAGGTTCCACTGTCGAAATCAGTAAACCAGAAGCGTGATGAAAGTAGATATCTATAATTCCGATGGTTCAAAAACCGCTAAGTCGGTGACCTTGAATAAATCAGTGTTTGGCATCGAGCCAAATGATCACGCGATATACCTAGACGTTAAGCGATTCCAAGCTGCACAGCGCCAAGGGACGCACGACACATTGCACCGTGGACTGGTCTCCGGTTCAACCCGAAAAATAAAGAAGCAGAAGGGAACAGGTACAGCACGTGCTGGTTCCATCAAGAACCCATTGTTCCGTGGAGGAGGTACCACTTTCGGTCCAGAACCACGAGATTATACGCAAAAGCTCAACACCAAAGTGAAGCGTCTGGCTCGTCGCAGTGCTTTAAGCTACAAAGCCAAGGAGAAGGCGATTGTTTTGGTTGAAGGACTGAAAATGGATACCCCAAAGACCAAGGACTTCGCTGGCTTGATGAAAGGCCTAGAATTAGCGGAAAATAAGACTTTGATGGTTTTGCCCGTGCCTGACAATAATGTCTACATGAGCAGTCGGAACTTGGCTAAACACCGCGTCATGTTGGCCAGTGACTTAAGCACTTACGACATCATGAATTGTAACACCCTCATCTTCGTGGACGATGCCCACAAGGTGATTGAAGGGATGCTCAAATAATAATCGTTATGTCACAGATATTAATTAAGCCCCTCATCACCGAGAAGATGACTGCCGATACTGAGAAGAATAATGCCTTTGGTTTTATTGTGGCAGACGGTGCAAACAAAGTGGAAATTAGAAAAGCAGTCGAAAAAGAGTACGGTGTGACCGTAAGTTCTGTCCGAACGCTTCGCGTTGACGGAAAGAGTCGCCAGCGCTTCACTAAGGCTGGTACCATTAAAGGTCGAACAGTCGGATACAAAAAGGCCATCGTGAGTTTGGCCGAAGGAGAAATGATTGACTTCTACGAAAACATCTAAACCAATGGCACTTCGTAAATTCAACCCTATTACCCCGGGCACTAGACACAAGGTTTTGTCGAAGTTTGAAGACATTACCTCGGACAAGCCACACAAGCCTTTGCTGCGACCCATTAAGAAGTCAGGCGGAAGGAACGCAGACGGTAAAATGACCATGCGTTACCGCGGCGGTGGCCACAAGCGTCGATATCGCTTGATTGATTTCAAGCGCAACAAGTACATGGAAGCTACGGTCTTAACGGTCGAGTATGACCCAAACCGTTCGGCACGCATTTGCCTGGTGGAATACACCGATGGAGAGAAGCGCTATATCATCGCTCCTCAGGGTCTAAAGCCGGGGATGAAAATCCACAGCGGTAAGCAAGCCACGCCAAACATTGGACATGCGATGTATTTGTCCGACATCCCACTGGGTACAATCATTCATAGCATTGAGTTGCATCCAGGTAAGGGAGCCGCTCTTGCTCGCAGTGCTGGATCTTCCGCACAACTGAACGCCCGCGATGGTAAGTACGCGATTGTCAAGTTGCCCAGTGGTGAAACCCGTATGATTCTGGTGACGTGTTTAGCTGTCATTGGTTCCGTTAGCAATGCAGAGCATAATCTTCAGGTCTCAGGTAAAGCTGGTCGTTCGCGCTGGTTGGGACGCCGACCGCGTGTTCGTGGTGTGGTCATGAACCCTGTTGATCACCCAATGGGTGGTGGCGAGGGTCGGTCCTCAGGTGGACATCCACGGTCGCGCAATGGAATTCCAGCTAAGGGTTACAAGACACGTAATCCGCGCAAGAACAGCTCGAAGTACATCGTTGAACGCCGCAAGAAATAATAGCCATGTCACGTTCACTAAAAAAACCCCCATTTGTCCACTACAAGCTCAACCAGCGTGTTGAAGCTATGCAATCCTCAGGTAAAAAGTCCGTGATCAAGACGTGGTCTCGTTCCAGTACCATTACACCTGATTTTGTCGGATTGACTGTGGCTGTTCACAATGGACGCCAGTTCATTCCTGTTTTCGTCACTGAAAATATGGTCGGTCACAAACTCGGTGAATTCTCACCCACCCGCACCTTCCGTGGTCATGCGGATAAGAAAGACAAGAAGCGATAACAGTCATGGGAAAACGAAAACGAATCGCGGCGGAAGCGCGAAAGGAAGAAATGTCGAGCATCGCCATGGCGAAGCTCAATAACTGCCCAACTTCTCCAAGGAAGATGCGTCTAGTCGCTGATTCGGTGCGAGGCAAGGATGTTTTTCAGGCATTGAATATTTTAAAGCTCAGCCCACAAGAGGCGTCCAACCGATTGGAGAAGCTGCTCCGCTCGGCGATTGCAAACTGGGAAGCAAAAAATGCCGGTGTCAATCCAGAAGAGTCAGATTTGATTATCCGTGAAGTGAAGGTGGACAGTGCGCGTATGTTGAAGCGTCTCCAGACTGCACCTCAGGGTCGTGCTCACAGGATTCGCAAGCGAAGCAACCACGTAACCATCATTGTAGACTCCGTCAAAAATTAAACCATGGGACAGAAAACAAATCCAATTGGAAATCGACTGGGGTTCATTCGTGGATGGGACTCAAACTGGTACGGAGGTAACGACTACAAGGATAAACTTGTAGAGGATGAGAAAATCCGTGAGTACCTATTGGCTCGTCTGCGGAAGGCGAGCGTATCAAACATCATCATCGAGCGCACGCTAAAGTTGGTGACAGTGACCGTGAAGTCCGCCCGACCAGGCGTAATCATTGGAAAAGGCGGACAAGAAGTGGATAAGCTCCGCGAAGAATTAAAGAAACTGACAGGTAAGGAAGTGCAAATCAATATTTTCGAGATTAAGCGCCCGGAGCTGGATGCTAAGCTCGTTGCTGAGAGTATCGCCCGTCAAATCGAAGCGCGCATTTCACACCGCCGCGCCATTAAAATGGCCATTGCTGGTACGATGCGCTTAGGGGCAGAAGGAATCAAAATCAACATTGCAGGACGTGTGAATGGTGCGGAAATCGCGCGTTCAGAATCTTATAAAGAGGGCCGTATCCCATTGCACACCTTCCGTGCGGACATTGACTACGCGTTAATGGAGGCACACACCACCTATGGTCGAATCGGCATTAAATGCTGGATTTGCCGGGGTGAGATATATGGCAAGAAGGACTTGTCGCCCATCCCACCACAAAAGCAATCGAACGATCGCCGCGGCGGAGGCCGCCAAGGCGGAGGTCGTCGTCGTCCGCGAAACTGATAGAAGATTGAGGTCATGCTACAGCCGAAAAGAACGAAATTCAGAAAGATGCAAAAGGGCCGGATACGCGGATTGGCGTATCGTGGAAGCACCCTCGCATATGGATCATTCGGAATCAAGACGTTAGAAGAAGGATTTATAACTTCACGACAGATTGAGGCCGCACGTATTGCCATCACCCGACATATGAAGCGTGAAGGCCAAGTGTGGATTCGAATCTTTCCAGATAAGCCCATTACATCAAAACCTGCAGAAGTTCGTATGGGTAAGGGTAAAGGTGCACCTAGTCACTGGGTAGCTCCTGTCCGACCTGGTCGATTGATGTTCGAAGTTGACGGTGTCCGCATGGATACTGCACAAGAAGCCTTGCGACTCGGAGCACAGAAGTTGCCCGTGAAGTGCAAGTTTGTCGTACGCCCAGATTATTCAGAGTGATGATTAAAATGACTGAAATCCGACAACTCTCTGACTCTGATTTGCAGGAGCGTATCGAAGTAGAGCGCGAAGCTCTCGCCAAGCTCCGGTTCAACCACACAATTGCAGGTTTGGAGTCCACGACTGCTCTCCAGTATAAGAAGCGAGATGTTGCCCGCTTAATGACTGAATTAAATGCCCGTAAGAACGCGAACTCATGAGCACTGAAAGTACACCATTGGAGCGCAACTTGCGCAAAGAACGAATTGGCGTTGTCACGTCTAATTCCATGACCAAAAGCATCACCGTGACGGTAGAGCGCAAAGAGAAGCATCCGAAATATGGAAAATTTGTCAAGAAGACAAGTAAATTCATGGCGCATGACGAGGCGGATACCTGCAACATTGGCGATACAGTACGCATAATGGAAACTCGACCATTGAGTAAACGCAAAAACTGGCGACTAGTCGAAGTGATTGAGCGAGCGAAGTAAACGCGCAAGAGTTTAAAGTGAAAGAAATCAGAAGATGATACAACAAGAATCCCGTATGAAGGTGGCTGACAACAGTGGAGCAAAGGAAGTCCTTTGCATTCGCGTGTTGGGTGGTACACGTCGGCGATATGCAAGCATCGGAGATACCGTAGTTGTGACTGTCAAGGCAGCGACACCGAACGGTAACATCAAAAAAGGTGCTGTCTCGAAAGGGGTAGTCGTTCGTACAAAGAAGTCCGTTCGACGAGCGGATGGATCGTACATCCGATTTGATGATAACGCGATTGTTTTACTGAACGCAAATGGCGAGATGCGCGGAACCCGAATTTTTGGCCCTGTGGCCCGTGAACTTCGCGAGAAGGATTTCATGAAAATTGTCTCACTTGCCCCCGAGGTGCTTTAATTCGAAAACCATGTTTAAGCGAGTAAAAGTTAAGAAAGGAGATACCGTGAAGGTGATTGCAGGCGGGAGCAGAGGCAAGCAAGGCACAGTCGTGTTTGTCGACCGCAAGTCCGATCGAGTGAAGATCGAAGGCATTAACATGGTCAAGAAACACGTGAAGCCTGGACCGGCCAACCCACAAGGTGGGATTGAGAGTGTTGAAGCGGGCATTCATATTTCGAACGTGATGGTCGTCGATGCTGCAGGCAACGCGACTCGCGTGGGACGGCGCCGTGGCGATGACGGCAAGCTTGTTCGATTTTCGAAGAAAACCAATGAGGAACTGAAGTGATGAGTTATACACCAAGACTCCAGACTCAGTACGCTGAGGAAATTGTACCCTCGCTCAAGGAGCGCTTTGAGTACACGACCGTGATGCAGGTTCCCCGCATTACCAAGATTTGTCTGAACCAAGGGCTTGGTAAAGCGATTGCAGACAAAAAAATTGTAGAACACGCAACTGAGGAAATGACACGTGTAGCTGGACAGAAAGCAGTGAAGACCATTTCAACCAAAGACGTGTCGAACTTCAAATTGCGTAAGGGAATGCCCATTGGTGCGCGCGTTACA
>DIHQ01000007.1 GCA_002420235.1 Flavobacteriales bacterium UBA5692 | reverse complement strand
TATTTCGGTTAAAACCACCTCCACTTGGCAAAACAATGGGGACAACAACAATTCTAAAGACTCGAAAAGGCCGGTCATTCCGCGATAGTTGATAGCTCACTGAGGGCTACCTTTAAAATCCCCGCATCTTTAAAAGGTTCGGGGATTTTTGGTTTTGGACATTAAACTTTTGCCTTCTAATTAATTTACCGACCTTGAGATTAAACAAATTGAGATATGAAGCACCTAACTCGCAGCGCATTTTTGAAAATATCAGCAGCCTTCAGTACGGGTGCCTTTTTGGCACCATTTGGATCGGCTGCAAGGAATCTAGGGCGCCTGTCCGTTGATTATGATGTCATTATTATTGGAGCTGGCCTATCTGGTTTGACTGCCGCAAGAGATTTGTTCAATGCTGGAGTAACCAATATTCTTGTCCTTGAGGCGAACAATCGCGTGGGTGGTCGCACTTTAAATCAATACAATGATGGTTGTTACCCTGCTGAAGCTGGTGGACAATGGATTGGACCAACACAGAATGACATCCAAATCTTGATGTCAGAATTGGGAATCAGTCAATTTCCCACCTACAATGAAGGAAACAGCGTCGGGGTAGATAACGACTTGAACGCTACTAATCAAGAAGCTTACGACGCCGCAATTGAGATAATTGAGTCCATGTCCGCAGAGCTCGACCTCTTAGCACCGTGGAACCATCCGTCAGCTTCGGATTGGGACACCATCACGCTGGAGGAATGGATGGACACACATTTCGAGTTGGGGCAGTTGAACGCTTACTTCACCTTGTACTTTCAAATCAGTGCTATTGTTGGAAATCCGGCTCAAATGTCTCTGTTTTATTTTGTTTTTTACGTGGCTAGCGCGGGCAGTTGGCAAGCACTGGACGTTGACGCTCAAACCATACGCATCAGTGGAGGGTCTCACTCCATAAGCACTGCCATCGCGGGAGACCTCGGTGCTGTGGTGCAGCTCAATGCTCCTGTTGCCTCGGTGAATGATAGCGGTAGTGAGGTCACCGTTAACTACGCAGGTGGAACAGCCACGTGTGAGAAGGTAATTTTGGCCATGTCACCAGCTGACTGCGGAAATATTGAATTCGATTCGGGATTATCTGGTGATCGAATGGCTTTGAATGAAAGTTGGAATATGAGCACGGGCGTCGTCAAGTACAATGTCATTTACGATACTCCCTTTTGGCGTGATTTGGGATTCAATGGCCAAATCAGCAATAATGACATTGCGTTTTCTATGGATAATAGTCCTGAAGACGCTTCTTGTGGAATCATAGTTCTCTTTCCCGGCTCGGCGCTTACCTCACTGGCTACAGTGCAAGAACGGGAGGTGGCTACTCTCGATGCGCTTGAGGCAATCTTTGGTGAAGATGCACAAGAGAATGTTGGTTTCGTGGAGAAGTTTTGGGATGACGAAAATTACATTTCCGGATGTACTTCACCAGTACAGACGGGTGTTTTGAGTCAGAATGGTCAAGCGCTTCGAGAGGTACACGGAAATATTCATTTCGCGGGCACAGAAACTTCTGATGTATGGACCGGGTATATGGATGGGGCCGTAAGAAGTGGCCACCGCGTGGCACAAGAAATCCTCAATGCGACGTCTATTCCAACTAGAGAAATCCTTGACCTCCGAATTGTCCCCAACCCAGTAATGGACATCTTGCAGTTAGACGGGTTGAAAGGGTCGGAATTCAGCGCGCAAATATTTGATGCCGGAGGGAAAGTAAAGTCTGCCATAGTATGTGGGCAACCGAGTGGACGTGTCGATGTTTCATCCTTGTCACCTGGGGTCTATTTGTTGGTGGTCGAATTCGGAGGAAAACGGGTGAAGAAAGCATTTGTAAAAAACTAGTTCACTGAGCCGGATTGGGGGGTTAAACCATAAGTAGTTTATTTTTTTGCCATTTCATTACGGATGGTTGCAATAAAGGCGTCAACCAAAGTCTTCTTCACAAACGGTCGATGGACAACCATGTCAATTTGCCTTAAAGGTTCTGGTTTTTTCAAGGAGCGCGTGAGGCTCCTTCTCCTGTGACTCATGATTTTGACGTAGAGCTCTGGAAGTAATGTGTAGCCCCCAAAGTCATCAACCAAACCGACCAGGGTGGTAAAAGAACTGCATTGAATGTCGAGTCCTACATGTCGAACCTGCTTTTCAGACAAACCGCAAGTTGCGACGACCTGATCTTTGAGACAGTGCCCCTCCTCCAATAACCATATGTTACTGTTTTTTAAGTCATCGTGTGACATGGTTGTTTTGGACGGATCTTGCACGCCGTATACCATGAGCTCTTCAGAGTAAAGAGGATAGCTGAACGTATCTTCATCATCGAGGGGTGATGCAATGATGGCTCCGTCGACGATTCCGTTTTGGAGGTCTTCCATTAATTGGTCAGTGGTCGCTTCTATGATTGAGAGCTTGATACCGCTGTAATTGCTTACGAATGGTTTTAAAACGATAGGCAGTAACAGTGGCGCAACGGTGGGTATAATTCCAATTTTTAGCTCGCCTGAGAGGTTGCCATCTAATGAGGATCTCAGACTTCCGAGTCGATTTTTTTTATTCAGAATTTCCCTCGCTTGCGTTAGAACTTTAGTACCCTCTTCCGTCGGTAGAATTGGGCTTCTGCTACGGTCAAATATGGTGATGCTCAGTTCGTCCTCTAAGCGCTTAACCATTACACTCAGAGTTGCTTGTGTAATGTCACACTCATCGGCTGCACGTCCAAAATGCCCTTGATTTTGTACTGCGATTATGTATTCAAGTTGTCTGAAATTCATGGTATCTAATAGATTTAATCAATCAAATCTATAGATTCATTCGATTAATTCTAATGCAAATCAAAAGTAATTTTGAGAAATCATTAAGGAATAGCTGTCATGCAATCTCAAACAAAGAAGCATAAAACTCAGATTTCAAATGTTCTTGTCATTGGAAGTGGTGGTGCTGGGCTCAGGGCGGCAATTGAAGCAAAGCTGTCCGGAGTTGAGGTCACGGTAATAGGAAAACGGAAGAAAGAGGACGTCCATACAGTCCTTGCTGCAGGAGGAATTAATGCCTCCTTCGGCAATGTTGATTCTCAAGACTCATGGAAACAGCACTTTGCTGATACGATGATTGAAGGTTACCATTTATCTGAGCCACGCATGGTTGAGCTCATGTCCAAAGAGGCACCCATGCTTGTTAATGAGATTGACAGTTGGGGGGCAAATTTTGCCAAGCTTCCCAATGGAGCTATTGATCAAAGGTACTTCGGGGCACATACTTATCGCAGGACATGTTATTCAGGAGATTATACCGGAAGGTCAATCCTAAAAGCTTTGATTAAAAAGGCACAAGAATTGGAAATTCCGATTTACGATTCACAGTATGTCACGGAGCTGCTTGTTCAAGATAACCTGTGTTTTGGAGCCATGGCTTTTGATATCAATAATGGACAACGCACTGTCTTTCTTGCCGATTCTACAATACTTGCTGCTGGGGGCCACACCCGCATATGGAGAAAAAGTTCTTCTCGACGAAATGAAAACGCGGGAGATGCTTTCTATTTAGCATTGAAAGCTGGATGTACACTCAAAGACATGGAGCTTGTTCAGTTCCATCCTACTGGGATGGTTGTGCCTGAAGAAATTGCGGGAACTTTAGTGACAGAGGCGGTGCGCGGTGAAGGCGGAAGACTACTGAACGGTTTGGGCGAGCGGTATATGGGAAAATACGATGCAGAGCGTCTTGAATTGTCTACAAGAGACAGGGTGGCTATGGCCAACTATTTGGAAATATCTGAGGGTCGTGGATCCAATAATGGTGGAGTATTTCTCGATATCAGCCACAAGCCTAAGGCGTTTATCATTGAGAAACTGCCACGGATGTATCGCCAATTTTTGGATTTGTTGATGCTGGATATTTCGAAAGATCCAATGGAGGTAGCCCCAACAGCTCATTATTCCATGGGTGGGGTTGCTGTAGAACCAGATTCACACAGCACTGGTATCGAGGGTTTATTTGCGGCGGGAGAATGCACAGCTGGTCTTCATGGCGCCAATCGTCTAGGGGGGAATTCACTTGCTGAAATTTTGATATTTGGCAAGCGAGCAGGGCATCATGCGACAGAACGGTCGTTATCACTTGACATCCAATTCCGTTCGACCGAAGTGATTCAAAAAGCACACGAAAAAATTGATGGATTTTTGAAGGATGGTGAGCACGTTGTAAGACCCTTGCAAAGAGAATTGCGAAATATCATGTGGGATTACTGCGGTGTCGTGAGGGATGAGAAAAAACTTGACGAGGGTTTACGACTTATCAAGCAATTGAAGTCAAAAGTTCATCAGCTCGATGTTCGTCCAGACAGTGAGGGCTTTGAGGATTTAATGCTCGCCTTTGACTTGGAAGCTGCAATCATGTCCGCAGAGGCCACAGTTCTTGGAGCAAAAGAGAGAAAAGAAAGTCGCGGCTCTCATCAGCGTTCTGATTTTGTACATCAATCAGAGGAGCAAAGAGTAAACTACTTGATTCAGCTCTCTGACCGCGGAGAGTTACTAGTGAACCAGGAATCGATTCCACAGATGTCCAAAGAACTAAAGCACATCATAGATGGTACCGATGAAATCCGTGATTTTAGTGGGATGCTTTTGGAGTGAGAATGATTTTTTTGGTAATTCTCAAGTCCATTCGAAACCGTCATCGATAAAGTTCGGACGCATTTATGATTGATAATTCGATTATTACCAGCCTCCAATCTGTAAGATTTAAACACAATGAACTAGCTCCGTAATCAAACTTTTAATGATTCAGCCAATCGTTCCGCTTCAGCAACTAAATGCGTAATTGATACTCCACTTACACCCCATCCTACGTATGTGCAGTCTAGTGTTGTTTGTTTGATATTCTGCATGTGCCCCGGTTTGTATGTCGGTATTTTTTGAGTGCCGATACAACTGAAAATGGCAGGTTTGGCAGCAAGTAATTGCTCAGCGCAGGAAAGCACCGAGTCGTTCGATTGATTCCATCGAGTGTGTGGCACCATTAATCGAAACAGCCGATAATCCTCTGGACAACGTTTCGACCGGTGACAGTCACTTTCGTGCAAAATTCCACTTATTGGATATTTCTCATCAGGTATCAATGTGCCGTAGCCCAGTTCAATGTGGTTGACTTGGCTTTTGTGATAACCGATCGCAAACACTGAAATTTCCGTCTTTCCTCCATCAATTAATTTTCCGGGTGCAGACCAAACTACCGAAGACTGCGGAATCTGAAATTCTCGAGCAACTTCATCGACACTTGAGGCTTTAGAATTCAATTTGATTGTCACGTTATCGAGACTTTCGAGTTTTTCATTTAATGCACGGATGAGTTCAGACATACCATCACTGAAAGACGCAAGCGTACCATTTTTAGGAGTAAAAATTGGATAGGTTGATTTGATTTTTCGATTTAGCAGTATTTGAGGTAAGGGCGGTCTCGCGCCAAATCCTGTAATCGATGGTATTAAGAAGTCGGCATCAACATTTGAAGCACGGTCATTCACAATCCCGAGACAAAGCGCATCTGAAATTTCGGCATTCGGGATTGTATCTGCGACTGATTGTCCACCTAATCTTGACTTTGAAACGGACCTCCACAGTTTGAAGGGGCCGATTTTAAATAAAGACAGAAAGGACAACTTATGCGGCACATCATTTATTAAAATCCACCTTGCTTTTGCTTTTGGATTTGATGATTTAAACGAGTCTGATAAACCTAGGTCCTGGACGAGCCTCCAAAAAGAAGGATGTGGCCTAGCCGCATTCACCGCCACATCGCATATCCATTCTCCATCACGCCATGTCTTGATCACTCCTCCGAGACAACTGTTCTTTTCTAGAACAACAATTTCGATATCCGGTCTTTTTTCAGCAATTCGATAAGCACAGCATAACCCTGATAAACCGCCACCAACAATTACGATTTTATTTGATTTATCGAAATCGGGATTTACCAGCAATGGACGGCGCATTTCATCACCATAACGGAGCCAATCGGACTTGCTTTTTTGCCTACTATCTAGCGATTTTATCATGAAATTTCCATTGCCCCTATTTCATAACCGTTGGAAGGTGATTTTGATTCAAATAGGTCACGACGTCCTCAACGCTCATCCAATCTGATTTGTGAGACATTAGATAATTGCCGTGCCATGGACGGGTTTCATTCGCGTCAGTGACTCCAAAAATGCCTAATACTGGAGCTCCGAAAAAAGACGCGAGATGCATAGCGCCACTGTCATTGGTGAGGACACAATCGGCAAGACGCATGATAGCTGCTGTAATGGGGATGTCCTGAGCAATAACTGGTTTTCCAGGGTATTCTTTTTGAAAGCGCGCCCTATCACCTTTTGCTACAATACCTAGTATTCCTCTATCCCTGTAACTGTTTATGAAATCATGCCAGTAAGGCCATTCCTTATTCTGGCCCTTGTGCAGATTAGCGGCATATGGGCAAACGGCAATGAAGGGTTCATCAAGGACATCCTTGACTAAATTCTTTGCGATGTGTTGGCTCTCTGGATTGATTGGAATGAAGCCTTCCTCGGTGCTCAGCTTGTGAACGTCCTTGAGAAAAGGTCTACCCAGAGCGCAGTATTGCTCTACACGATGCACATTGGAGTTATGCCGAATGCGATGTGAAGACAAAAAGTGGTGACCTACGGACGGTAGTCTTGCAATTTTTGTCGGCAATAATGCTGACAAGGAAGATGGGCAGAGAATAGCATTAGAAAATCCTTCGTCACGGTATTGGCGAGCCAACCAAAATGCATTTCGTATTCGAGAATCACCGACCACGCAGAAATCGGTCGCTGAAAAAATATCTTGTGCAGAGGGATGTCCAAAGCAGGTAAAATCAACTCCAGCATTGGATAGTTGTAACAGCAGAGGATAAGTCATGAGCGTGTCTCCAAGCCAATTTGGCAAACGTATAGCCAACTTTTTGTATCGTTGATTCCCGACCACGATTTACAGCTTATTCAACACATGAGAAGGTTTTTTACTTTTAGCAATTTACAAAATCTGACAAAGTCAGGAAGATAAAAGGCTGCGAATTGAATCGGTGTCTCGCAACACAAAATTGCATCGAAATTACCTCACGAAAGGGTGGATTTTGGAGATGAGATGTGTGGATTTATTGGAATATATACTCGCTTCTTTTCAAGAAGCCATCGATACTTCGCGTGCTTTTTTAGAATAGGCTCAAGGCCTCAGGATTCTTCTTGGAAAGCCCTTATGACCGTCATGTTAACTATTGAATTTGTTACATGTACGAATTGGCAGTAATTTCACCGACAACTAACTCTATCTACATGAAAAATATCTTGATTTTAAGCTCAGCGATTCTTTTAATCGTGGGATGTAACCAAAACACGGTCGAATGTCCTGAAGTTGACATGTCTACCTACGAAAAAAACCAAGCTACAGTGGAGCGAATGTTTGCTGGTTTCCAAAACGGCGAAATCGATCCTTCCATTTATGCTTCAGACTTCATTGAAGTCGGCACCGGATTCAACGAGAACGATCGGGGCAAGGAAGAAACCATGGAGCAGTACAGAATCTTCACTTCTCTTCTGAGCATGGATCTCCAAGAAGAGGTTTACCTCCCGGGCGTTGACTCGGTAAACTATGAGGTTGATGGTAGTGTTCGATATTATGGCCAATGGCAAATGCAAATGGGCGAAGCAACCCAAAAGCTGATGACATATGGAAGTTTTGAATTCAATGAGGCGGGAGAAATGACGACCCTAGCTCACTACGCAGATTGGACTGCGACGTTCAATGCTCTTCTGGCAGAGAACCCTGAGATTATGGAGCAAATGATGCAAGCGGCTGAATAGAGATAGGTCGAAACCATCTTTTTAACGTGCCTTTACTAGGCTACGAATAAAATCCTCGTCCCAGCAATGGTGATGAGGATTTTTGTTTTTATCTCGGACTTTGCTGCGGGCTAGCTCAAAAAACTTGCTCATAGCTGCTGTTTTTTGAACCCCATGATGCAGAGAACCCTAGTTTTATTTTCAGCTGCTGGGATGATGAATTTGGCCGAAAAGAAGCCTAGCTCTTAACGCGATTTTTTTGCCTTGACCGTAACAAATCGACTCACTTTTATCGAGTCGATAAGTAAGCGATTAAGTGTTGTTTCGAGCAACTTCTCGCGATACGGCGTGTTAAATATAAAAGCCCGATTGATTCACACGTGACTCCATGAAATTGAACTTTACTTTCTTGATCGTTATGTTGTGCGTGATCACCGGCGGATTTGCTCAAAATTTTTGTGGTTTTGATGACATGCAAGTCTTGCACCGCAGCCATGAATCCGCCTGCAATGCCCGGATTCACGATTGGCTCATTGGAGAATTCGAGCGCACGGGAGAAGTTCTAACAGTACCGGTGGTTGTTCACATCGTCCATAACAACGGGCCTGAAAACATAGACGACTCCTTTGTACTCGATGCAATCGGTTTTCTGAACGATGCATTTTCGAACAACGGCTATTACCAAAATGAACTCGGCATCAATACGGGCATTCAATTTTGTTTGGCCGCAAAGAATCCAAATGGTGAATTTACCTCAGGGATTAAGCGTACAGTTTCTGATTTGACCGATGTTTTGGTTCCATCTCAGGAGTCTGAATTGAAAGCGTTGAGCCACTGGAATGGAGAACAGTATTTGAATATTTGGGTGGTCCATGAGATTACACGGGAAGCGGATAATGATGGAGTGGTGGGTTTTGCGACATTCCCTAACATGCACGGCAATCCATTGGATGGTATCGTTGTGGAGTCAACAGCTATGGGTGCTTCTGAATCAGCTACTGCTGTTGTCGCTCACGAGGTTGGCCATTACCTCGGATTGTATCATACTTTTCAAGGGGGCTGCCCAAATGTTGATTGTCTTACTTCGGGCGACCTTGTCTGCGACACACCACCAGATGCTGCGGCCTTCAATACCCTGTGTTTCGATGGCACGAACAGTTGTACGACGGATACCGAAGATTCAAGTATCAATAATCCCTACAGGAGCGTAGCGCTTGGTGGCTTGGGAGACCAACTAGACATGCAGACAAACTTCATGGATTACGCCAACTTGGCGTGCTTTGAAAGGTTTACGCAAGGTCAGGCCGACCGAATGCACGCCACACTTTTGGAGGTGCGTCAGTCCCTACTAGATGGGGACCGTTGCACCGGTCCGTGCGAGTTGCCGATAGAAGTGGCAATCACCACTACTCAATTGGAAATTGAAGTTGGAGGGACCATTGTGTTTTCAAATGCCTCCGCTAATGTGGTTTCTTTCGAGTGGCTGGTTAACGGATCTTCGCAAACTGAGTCAATGGATTTTGTATTTACCCCGGAAGAACAGGGCGAATACAACGTAGCGGTGGTCATGACTGGAGAGGAGCCGGGATGCATTGAAACGGTTGTGTTTGATGTGATGGTTTCATGTCCAGTTGTAGCTTCTTTTACGAGTGGTCCTGTTCAATTCGAAGCGGGCGGCTCCCTCGAGTTGGAGAATACCACAACTGGAGCGACAAATTTTGCCTGGTACATAGACGGTGAGTTCGTTTCAAATGAAGAAAATCCTGTATTTGAATTCGAAGCATCAGGGGCATATACGGTGCAATTGTTCGCCGAAGGACCAACGTGCTCAGATTGGTCTACACCTTTAAATGTATCCGTCGGAACTTGTGCCTCGGGCAATGAAGCGGACCAATGGCTCTTCTTCAATTCTTTTGGGTCGGCGTTTGGCTTGGACTTCAACATTGATCCGCCGGCACCGATTCTTGAGAACAATCTGCCCCCCAATGCTGATCACTGCAAAACCACGTTGTGCGATGCTGCAGGCGATATTCTGTTTTTGTGCACAGGCACAGAGCTACTCAATCGCAACTATCAGGTAATGCCCAACGGAAGTGACCTTCTCGGTAATACGTCAAGTCATTACGGATCAATAATTGTCCAGCGACCGGGCATCCCCTCTGAGTGCTTTGTTTTCCACTCTTCCCTGCCGGAGGATGTTTCAGAGGGGGGTCTATACTACTCTTTGATTGATGAGACGCTGGATGACGGAATGGGGGATGTAACCCTGAAGAATGAATATTTGGGAACCTACGGACAGGAGGCGTTAACTTGTGTGCGCCATTGCAACCTCATAGACTTTTGGCTCATAACATATGACCAATTGGAAAGCCGCTATTTGGCGTGGTTAGTGACCCAAGATGGAATTGCGTTAGAGCCGATAGTTTCCAATGTTTCTCAGGACGTCTTTTTCACGTTGCCATTGACCCCAACTGCCAAAGGCGACCGCATTATGCATGGGAATTACCTGATGGATTTTGATGCGGCCTCTGGAACACTGTCAGTATCCGTGGACTTTGGCTTGAGCAACTTGGTTGGTTGGGAATTCAGTGGTAGCGGTCAATACCTGTACTTGTTCGAAGGGGAGTTTGGGACTAGTGTTTTTCAAGTAGATCTCGCGAATTTGGATGCTTCAGATCCAATGGCAGAAGCATCACTTGTGAACGAACCGAGTGGAATCGTTTATTTTTACCCGCAACGAGCGCCAGATGGAAACATTTATGTTGAAAATGCATTTGGCGGAGACATTGCTCGTATCGTTGGATCCAATCTACCAGCAGGGCAGGTGATTTTTGAGCCTGATTTTGCCAATTTTCAAACTCTAATTAACAGTTTTGGAAACTACTTTCATCGATACATTTTCGGCGAATCCTTGTTTTTGGAAGGAGCATCCTCCGCTTGCGCTGGTTCGCCCGGGACTTACAGTGTTTATGGTAGTAATTGTTTGCAAGGAACGGTAGAGTGGTCGGTGGAGGGAGCTGCTTACACGGAGTTGGTCAATGGTGAAATCATAATTGACTTTCCGGCGGCTGGAGTGGTAAACGTTACGGCAATGATGCAGACGGAATGTGGTGTTGTAACGGGGATGATGGAGATACAAGTATCCTCTGACGTGGGGTTGGACTTAGGAACAGATTTTGGATTATGTGAAGAAGGAGCGACCTACACGCTGGATGCCGGTCCTGGTTTCTTAAGTTATGAGTGGAGTTCAGGAGAGAATTCCCAAACGTTGTCTGTTGCTGAACCTGGCGTGTACTCGGTTACCGTTGAAACAGATGTGTGTCTAGCTACCGATGAGGTGGAAGTGCTGGCGACCACGGTGATGCCAATTGATTTGGGACCGGATGTCTTGTTGTGTGATGGGGAAGTGATGGTTTTGGATGCGGGTGTCGGATACAACGATTACGTCTGGCAAGACGGCACGACTGGACCTTTTTACACTGCATTTGAGGCTGGAACATACGTAGTAAGTGCGGCCACACCTTGTGCGGCGATGGATACTTTAATTGTCTCTGGTTGTGGTGAAGGTATCGGGTTGGTAATTGATGCGTCTAGTCCTATCGAAATCCGCACGATTCCCAATCCCAACCAAGGCACTTTCGAGGTCCAGTGGCATCCATTCATGGAGCTTGATCGGTGGTCCATTTTTGCTGCTTCTGGTCAGTGTGTTTCTACCGGATTGGTTGATAACAATGGATCGGTTTTGATTGATGTTACCTCCGCTTCAGGGCTTTATATCATTGTGCTCGAAGGATCTGCGGGCCGCTATATCAAACGTTTAGTCATTGAATAATAGTGGATAGCTCGTGTACTCGTTGCATCATGGAATTGAATGGGTGGCGATGTTCATCGCGCGAACGATAGCCTCACTCGAAGCGGCGGCCGAAGATTCACCTCAATTGGATTGCCTATCTTAGTTGTTGTCATTTACGCCCGTGATTCGTGCAACCTTCTACTTTGTTTGTAGGTTCCCTTTAATGCCCCACTACCCATAACCTCATGAAGATTTACCTCACACTTCTTTTTGTTGCCGTCGTCGTTTTGACGTCTGCACAAGATTCAGAACACATCTTCCTGTTGCATTACACCGTTGAAGGGGCTGCAGAAGATGACACCCTGTTCGTGGATGTTGAAGCCACCGAGGTGGAAATGTGGGGGGAAGGGGTCTTTTCCACTTGGTTTATTGGTGATTCGGGCTACATTGTTATGCCCTTGGTGGGCCCCAATTACCCCGTAGAACCTGAGGTGACAGTGACAATTGCAGATTGCAATGTACCGGATGCCACGGTGACGGTAAGCGCTCAATTAGACACGTCGATCAATCAGCTTAACAGCTACTGGTACAATGCATACCTAACCATGGTACCCTGCGAATCGGAAGAAGAGGAGGACGATGTCCCATGGGAAGAGCTGGATGAAGATGCGCTTGCTAATTACCTTGATAGCTTATGCGTAGACGTGACTACCAACGATTCGTGGTGGTATTGTGGTTTGCTTGAAAGCCTGATAGCATGTCAGGCCGGTGATGAGGAGGCGTGCGATGATTTGGCCGAATGGCTCGAGACAGCGGACTGGTCGTGGTGGCAGGTTGCGGAAGAGGAAGAAGGCGATTGCAATGCACAATTTATTGTCATGCAAGCTTTCGGAGAGGATTCGGTCTTAATCGCGAATGAGCTGTTTGTGTTCCTGATGGACTACAACGAGGACAACGATTACCTCTGGGAATTTGGTGACGAAGGAAGCAGTGAGGACCCCTTGCCGACTTGGCAGTACGAAACCGACGGTCCTTATGTCTTATGCTTGACGGTGAGCAACGAGGAGACGGATTGTTCGGAGACCTTTTGCACGACGTTAAGCGTGGACTCACTGGGCTGGATCAATGGACTGCAAGACGGGTTCTCCATTCAGGTTTTTTCAGAAGGCCCGGGCAGTGTTTCGCTCATTGGCGAATCTGAGCAGTTCATCACAATGCCTCGGGTTTATCCCAACCCTTCTTCGGGAGATGTGGTTCAAGTGGAGTGGAAAGGGCCGTTCCAAGGACAACTTGAGCTGGCAGTTTACAACATGATTGGAAACGAAGTGCAGCGCCAGGTCATCAACCGCAGGTCCACTGACGCAGTCATTTCAATCCGGCATAACCTGGCGCCGGGACTATACATCGTTCAACTGTCGCAGGGCGAGGTGACGCGAAGTGTAAGGTGGGTGGTGCGCTGATCGTCAGCGAATAAATGGATTTTCACTTTTATAGTTGCGACGAACAAAGTCCAATGCCGCCTGCAGGACAGCTCCCATATTGGTCGCCTTCTTGAAGTTGACATCTGCGGTCAGGTCGAACAACTCGCTTTTGAGCTCATCTATTTTACCTTCCACGGAAATCTGGTCTTCCTTCATACAGATTAGCAAATCTCGAAGGCGGTGGCTCTCGCTCGCGGCGCGTTTGGCAAGCAACGAGCGCTCCTCTTTGACATATTGGTCAACAGACTCCTTAAGGAGCACATCGCGCGTCATGCCTGTTAGGACCTTGTTTTCGGGAAGGCATTCCGGTTTGTAAACCCGTGCATCCCCTTCGTAACTCTGCTGATCGAAATCGATGGCGCGCAGGCGGTATTGGATTCGGTCAAAATCCTGCGTAATGACTACCACGTAGTTGTACGATCGCATGTCGCCCAGCAAACGGAGGAAGCAGCGCTCGTTGAATTTGATGTACTCTTTGGCGAGCGCACGTTTGTCCTGCATGGACAGGGACGCGAGCCGTTGTTCAATAAACACATCGCCAGGAATGCCTACGATGTGCTCTTCGATGAGTGTATTTCTGTAAACAAGGAAATTGATGCGGTTCGGCGACAAGAGCTGTTCCAATTCCAGTCCATAGATTCGGGACGCATCGCATTTCTTGATGTAGAGGAAAATGTAGTTGTCGTTGATGACGTTCCGGACTTTCACCCGGAAAGGCTTGGTGTTGCCAAAGGTGCAAAACGCGATGCTGTCCACCGTGATGAACGGCAGGATGGAGTCGCTGCCATCGGCATGCAGGATGGAGTAAAGGCGTTTGAGATTGAGGATGAGTTCGTCACTTTCGGAGGAACTGTACATACAATCGACCCACAGCGTATCGTTGTCATTGCCATCCAAAATAGGGACGCTGCCCTCAAAACGCAGGAGGTCGTCGTACGCTACTGGAATTTCGATAGATCGGCCGTGCGTGTCGAGGTAACGCTGTAACAACGGTGTGACCGGGAAGGGCACTTTCTTCTTCGAGATGAGCTTGTTGTTCACAGCAATAAAAGCCGTCGCGGCGCTTCATTGTTTCAAAAAGCGCACTGCTCTGGTTGCACCGTTCGTATGGATGCGCAAGATGTATACCCCCGCAGCCAAGTGCGATGCATCGATGCTCTCGGAATCACGGGTTGTTCCTGATTGCTGCCACTGTCCTTTCGCATTGTAAACGTCCCAAGCAAACTTTTCCCATTTAATGCCTTCGAGCCGGAACTCCGCACCAACTGGATTCGGATAGACAGAAACGGAAACACCTTGATGCATTGGTGTGCCGAGGCTAGAATCCCAGCTGATTGCAGCCAAAACTGCTGCCGTCGCTGTTACTTTTCCATGGCCCCATACGAAGTTGCCCGTTGCAGGCAGCTCACCCGTGTTATCATCTTGACGCGCGGTTGATTCCAAAATAGAACGCACGTCTGAAGAGGTTAGCGTAGGATTAGCTTCCAGCATCAACGCCACCAAGCCTGCGGTGGCCGGACTGCTCATGCTGGTGCCAGAGAGCCGAGCGAAATCATAGGAGATGCCGTCGAATTCAGTGGTGCTTGTGATGCTGTATGAGCCATCACGGAAGGAACTTAAGGAGGACTCCACGCTCACACCTGGTGCTGATACGTTCGGCTTCAGGCGCTCATCAAGGGTGGGGCCGTAGCTCGAGAAATTGGCCACTGCGCCACCAATCTCAGTGCCCGTGGGGCTCAGGAATTCAGAGCTGTATGCTCCGACAGCAATGACGCTGTGGCTACACGCGGGTTGTTGAACGCCGTAAGAGGGGTTGCCCGCAAGCCAACCAGACTGAAACGCCTGGAAATCTTGGCCCCAGTTGCCGACATCGTTGGTGAGGTGCGTATGGTTCCAAGCATGGACACGTCCGCTTTCAGCTGTCAACCTCATGGAGACAGCGACGTTTGCGCTGCCCTTATGAATGCGCATCTGCATGAAAGGACGGCCATTCGCTGGGTGGGAAGGTTCCATCACTACATCATACAAGAGCGTGTCATTGTTGATGACCAAGGTGGTATCCAAGAGCATGGGGCCGTCTGCGGTATTGAACAGGGGGCTTTCTCCAACGAGCGTCGATAATCCAATCGTGCAAGCGAACCCCATTTCAAAAGATTCTCCGGATTCGCCCCATAATGTCACATTTTGTCCCCAGGCATTGGGGTTGGCGGACAGCGGATAGAACTTGATCCTGGAGCGAACTGTATCGCCAGGGGCATTGAACGTGTGATCCAAATGAAAATCCACATCGCCATTGTTACCGTTCGAGCTAACAAAAACTACTCCCTCCGCAGATAGAGCATCGATGAACTGACTGCTCAATGCACTCCCGTCCGGAGTGCCCCATTGCGGAAGGCCCCAACTGTTGTTGATCACCAATCGTCTCCCATCAGCTTCAGCAATGTCCTGCATCCATGCGAACGCATCCAGTGCAGCCGCTTCGTCGACCATCAAGGTGACAAAGAGGAATTCAGCGGCGGGCGCCATACCTTTCAGCCCAATCCCCGCGCCGCTGCCTCCCGCGATGCCTGCAACGTGGGTGCCGTGGGTGGAATACCCGTAAACATTGGAGGTGTCGCTTCCCAACTGCACGAATTCCGTCGCTGTCTGTATTGCTGTGCCGTAACCGAATGGTTCCGGAGCAGGACCTGCTTGGCGGTACTGGTCCCAAACGGCCCGGATGCGGGTCGATGTTAAGGTGGTGTCGTAAAACATGGGATGGGTGTAGTCGAAGCCCCAATCCAGAACCCCGATGAGCACCTCTTCTCCGTGGTATGGTTGTGGTAGATTGAACCCAGCATGAACGCTATCGACCCGTGTTCCGTAGCGAACCTTGTTGAGGTGAGGGACCGCTCGTGAAGCCAATTCCACTAAATCCATTGGAAGAAAAGCCAGCACGTCCAACGCATGGGCATGAATGCGAAATGAAGCAATACTCGCTCGCACAGCACCAGCAGTTACCTCGGGATGTGCGTCACACCATGCCAACCACGCGGGTTCAGAAATGCCATCCGAAAGATGACCAATAAAACCAACCGTAGCCCGACCATCGACCTCGGCGACCGGGTAGGCTTTGCTGACCTCCAGAAAGTCTTTGATTTCCGGATGGGCAATAGCCAAAGCTTCCAACTCGTTGAGCGCTTGGCGGTCGACTTGGGCTATGTTTTGGGCAGCACTTTGGCAGAGGTTGAGTGCGACGGTAAGGAATAGGAGAATCCATTTGAGCATTCTACGAAGGTAATCGCCATGCATGGGCAAAACGCCGCGCTTCAAGAATCATCGAAAAGAGCGGAAGGCTTCGACGGTTTTGTTGTGAGCGGAATCATCAATGCAGGTGCATAGGAACCATGATTCATAAGCGGAAGGCGGCAGATAGATGCCTTCGGAGAGCATGTGGTGGAATAATTCCTTGAAGTCATCGTTATCCCCGGCCTTTGCCGATTCGAAGTCCGTGACTGGAAATTCGCATAAATGGACTGAAAGCATCGAACCAACGTGGTTAATTTGGTGTGCAACAGACCTTTCGTGAAGTGCGTTCGAGATGTCTTCACGTAGCGCTCGGCCCCGCGCTTCGAGCTCGTCGTAAACATTCGGTGTCCCATGTAATTCGGACAGCAAAGCATAACCCGCCGACATTGCCAAGGGATTCCCAGATAATGTTCCAGCTTGGTAAACAGGTCCAGATGGAGCAAGATGGGACATGATTTCTCGTGGTCCGGCGAAAGCCCCAACTGGTAAACCTCCTCCTATAACTTTCCCGAAGCATGCCAGGTCAGGAGTGATGCCATACAATGCTGCGGCCCCTCCTTCTGATAACCTGAAACCGGTCATGACCTCGTCGAAAACGAGCAAAGTGTCGTGTTTCGTGGCGAGTTTTCGCAGCCCTTCGAGAAAACCAGGTTGCGGTGGAATGCACCCCATGTTGCCAGCGACAGGCTCCACAATGATGGCAGCAACCTCTCCGCTGTTTTCTTTCAAGAGGTGCTCGGTAGAGACGAGGTCATTGTAAGTGGCTAGTAAAGTGTCTTTGGCAGTGCCCTGGGTTACACCAGGAGAACTTGGTGTGCCAAAAGTTACTGCCCCGCTGCCCGCTTCAATAAGAAAGGAGTCGGAGTGGCCATGGTAGCAACCTGCGAACTTGATGATTTTTTCTTTTCCCGTGTATCCGCGCGCCAACCGAATGGCGCTCATGCAGGCCTCGGTGCCTGAACTAACCATTCGAATCTGGTCGACGTAGGACACCATGGTACAAACGAGCTCGGCAATAAGTGTCTCCAATTCCGTCGGCGTTCCGAACGAGGTACCATTTTCCGCAGCCTCTTGAATTGCTTTGATGACAGGGACATGAGCATGACCTAGTATTTGCGGCCCCCATGAGTTGATGTAATCGATGTAAGTGTTTCCGTCGATATCCGTGAGAAACGCTCCTTTTGCACTAGCCATGAAAATGGGGTGACCACCCACCGCTTTGAAAGCACGCACAGGTGAGTTTACGCCTCCGGGGATGGTGGCCTGCGCATTTTTAAAAAGTGCAGAAGATCGTTGGTATTTCATGTCACGGGTTGTGTGGTAAACTCATTTGCACACCACGTCTTGTCCAATTTTCCTGAAGTATAAATCTGAATTTCGATCACGGTCCCAATCATACGTAAACGAAACAAAAACCATTCTGCTTAGTTCGAAACACCCATTTTGCAAGCAATCACAGCGTTTTTCTCCGCGCATAGGTGCAAATGAAATGAAATTGGCTTCAATAAGCCATCCTTGCGATGCATTTCATGGACCTGTGACACTTTCATTACGTTTCTAAATGGCAGTGTCTCATCGCGATAGGTATTTTTGAATATGCGAAGGATTGAAGAAGTTCTGTCTCAGTTTGAGGCACTGAGCTTTGCTTTTAATAAGGCGGATTTTGATGACCGTGAAAAGTTTAGCCTTTCACCGGAGAGCCAGACTCGTGTAATCGCTGCATTGTCAAAGTCTGGAGCTCGCGACATCATGGTCCTTGCCACTTGCAACCGCTTGGAGTGTTATTGGTCACATCTCGCCTTGGATAAAGCCGAGGCTGTTTTGAGGGAAATTATTGGAGTAGAGGACAGCATCTGGAGTTCATCGCGCAAAACCATGACAGGTAAATCAGCTGTCTTACATCTTTTTCGCGTGGCCTCCGCCTTAGAATCGCAGATAATCGGTGATACGGAAATTACAGCCCAGTTGAAAGCCGCATTTAAACTTACCCAACAGATGGGCACACATGTTCCCTTCCTCGATCGCGTTGTTTCTTCTGCGCTGAAAGCGAGTAAAAGAGTAAAGGTTGAAACGGGTCTCAGTTCTGGTGCAACTTCCGTAGCCTTTAGCGCCATTCACTATCTCAGAAATGAATTATCTAGCCTAGAAGGGGTGAATGTGGTATTATTCGGCTTGGGGAAATTGGGTCGGAACACTTGCAAAAACTTAGCGAAACACGCTCGTGGAGCGACCATTACGGTCATAAATCGCGATGAGCGTAAATCGAAGGAAGCTGCTGTTGAGCACGGATTCATCAGCGCTCCGATCGAGAGCTTGGAGCATGCTGTTAGCCAAGCGAGAGTACTGATTGTAGCTACAGGAGCTCAGACATACACGGTCCCCCGTGAATTTGTTGGCGCCGAGCAGCAGCTGCTGATTTTGGATATGAGTATGCCGAGAAATGTAGATCCCACTATTGGTCGATTGCCCGGTGTCAATTTGCTCAATGTAGATGAAATCAGTGCATATGCCCAACAACAGATGGATGCCCGACAAGATCACATTCCGCGTGCCAATGCCATCGTTGAGGAGGAGTTCACAACCTTTGATACCTGGGTGCAAACGCAACACGTTGCTCCTTTGCTGGGCATGGTTGCCCAGAATTTAAAGAGTTATCGAGATATTGAGCTGAGTCGAATGCAAAATGCAGACGTGGCAGATGCTGAATCTGCAGTGCGTCTTACAGACCGTTTGATTCAGAAGGTTACCAATCAGGTAGCTACATATCTTCGAAACCAGAGTAATTCGGTGGAGGATGATATGAAGGTCATCCAGCAGGTATTCAATGGCGAAAATGGCACTGGATGACGATTCGCATTGGAACTCGTGGAAGCAACCTCGCTTTATTCCAAGCATCGACGGTCTCCAAGGCCTTACAGACAAATGGCACCGAAACGGAAGTTTGTACCATTCAAACCAAGGGTGATCGAGTGCAGGACCGGTCCCTGCAGACGATGGGCACCGGAATTTTTACAAAGGCGCTTGATGATGCGTTAATCGCGGGTACTGTTGATGTAGCAGTGCACAGTATGAAGGATGTGCCGACCCAACTTCTTCCATCATTAGAAATCTGGGCCGTACTCGAGCGGGGCCCTCACGCTGATGTAATGGTTGGCAATGACATTCATTCAGATATCATTGCTACCGGAAGTATCCGTAGAAAAGCACAGTGGCTGCACCGTCATCCTCATCACCAGATTGTTGGCTTGCGCGGCAACGTTGAAACGAGGCTCGCACACGTTGCAAATAACCCCTGGAGAGGAGGTCTATTCGCTGCTGCGGGATTGGACCGTCTGCAGTTACGTGATGAAGTGCGTGAAGTCGTCGAGTTGGATTGGATGTTGGCGGCGCCGGCACAGGGAGCAATCGTTATTATTGGTCGGCAGGGGAATGAGAAGATGAAAGAGCTTGTTTCCTCAATGAACCACCCACCATCAAGGCTGGCGACATCCATAGAACGTGCTTTTTTGTTTGCACTGGAAGGTGGGTGTTCTGCGCCTATTGGCGCTTACGCCGAGGTAGTAGGACGTAAAGTTCAGTTTACCGGATGTTTGCATGCACTGGACGGATCCAAGGAAATCAGAATTGAGCGCACTGAGAAGCAAGGACATGCTGAGTTGGGGAGTCAGTGGGCACAAGAACTATTGAAGATGGGAGGCAGCGCAATTATGGAAACCATCAAAGCCAGCCAAGATGAATCGGATTAGTGCTGTGTCAACAAAAGTACTATCCGCTGCATCCCTTCGTAAGCTCGAGGATGCGGGGCTGGATTGCCTGTCACATGACTTTGTGCTACCAACGTACCGAAAGGATTGCAACTCCGTGATGCACGATACCGTTCTGGTGAGCAGTCAAAATGCTTTGCATGGTTGCAATTGGGAAGGTCGCCGTGTTCTCTGTGTTGGCGAAGCCACGGCTGAGGAATTAAGACAACGGGGCGCCGAAGTGCACTCAGTTCATACAAATGCGGCCTCACTTACGCGAGAAGCTTTGAGCCTCGATGTGCCATGTACGTTTTTATGTGGATCAACTAGGATGCCAACAATCGAGAATGGATTTACAGAAGCTGGAGGTGTTTTGCAGGTTGTGGAAGTTTATGATATCATTCCGAATGGCATCCGAGTGAATCCGGAAGTGGAAGCTGTTCTGTTTTTTAGCCCGACCGGTGTCAAAAGTTTCCACGCATTGAATTCTTGCCACCCGCGTGCCTTTTGCATCGGTCCAACAACCGCTGAAGCTGCTCGAACTTTTGGCCATGAAGCTTTGTTTGTTACAAACCCATCACGAGAAGGCGTTGTTGACCTTGTGATTGCAACCCTTAGACCATGAACCATTTGTTCCTGAAGGCATTACACGGTGAATCCGTAAAGAGACCTCCCGTTTGGATCATGCGTCAAGCTGGACGGTATTTACCAGATTTCATGAAGCTGAAGGCAAAATATGACTTCTTCACACGATGTCAGACCCCTGAATTGGCGACTGAAATTACGGTCATGCCCATCGATCAGATTGGCACCGATGCGGCTATTTTGTTCTCTGACATTCTCGTGGTTCCGCAAGCCATGGGACTCCAATTCGAAATGAAGCCAGGACATGGTCCTTACTTGGCTGACCCGGTTCGCAACGCGACCCGTGTATCTGAACTTCCGGTGCCGGATGCTGAATCGGAGTTATCCTATGTCATGGATGCAATTCGCATGACGAAAGAAGTTTTAAATGACCGCGTTCCTTTGATTGGATTTGCTGGGTCACCTTGGACGATTTTTTGTTATTCTGTTGAGGGTCAGGGAAGTCGAAACTTCAATATTGCCAAATCTTTTGCCTTTACAGAACCAGAAGCGGCTCATGTCCTTCTGCAGAAGATAACAGATACAACCATTGCATACCTGAAAGCGAAAGTGCGAAGTGGAGTTGATGCGGTACAACTTTTCGATTCTTGGGGAGGTGTATTGTCACCACCGGATTGGGCGCAGTTTTCAGGACGCTACATGCGTCAAATTGTCGAAGCCTTAAAAGATGATGCGCCAGTAATTGTTTTCGCCAAAGGCTGCGGGCATTCTCTTCATGATATGAGCCAGTGGGGAGCGAAAGCATTGGGTCTGGACTGGACTATATCTCCAGAACAGGCCCGGCGCAGAGCAGGCAAATCTGTCACTTTACAGGGGAATTTTGATCCTGTCAGGCTCATGTCCAGCCCGAATGAGATTCAGCGCATGGTCAGGGAAATGATTGATGCATTTGGCAAAGATCAATACATCGTAAATCTCGGCCACGGAATTCTACCGAATATCCCAGTTCCCCATGTCCAAGCTTTTGTCGAAGCAGTTAAATCTTACACACCATCAGCATGAATTTGATAGAACGTCCTCGAAGACTACGAAAGTCTGGATTTTTGCGTGAATTGGTGGCTGAACACAGGGTTACGGTGAATGACTTCATCACGCCATTGTTCGTTACTGAAGGTAAGGGAGTGAGTATTGAAATCGCGTCTATGCCAGGGTACTACAAGCGCAGCTTGGATTTGACTGTGGATCACGTGAAACTCCTGCGCGATTGTGGCCTCAAATGTGTGCTGCTTTTTGTGCAAGTATCCGATGATTTGAAGGACAATAGCGGTGCAGAGGCATTGAACCCTTCAGGATTGATGCAAGAAGCTATTCGAGCATTGAAGCTAGCAGTTCCAGACGTCATTGTAATGACGGATGTTGCACTCGACCCTTTTTCTTCATATGGTCACGATGGTATTGTCCAAGACGGCGAAATCGTGAATGACCCCACAGTTGATGTTCTGACTTCTATGGCCGTTAGTCATGCCGATGCGGGTGTGGATTTTGTTGCTCCGAGCGACATGATGGATGGGCGAATTGGTGCCATCCGAGCGGGTCTAGATCTTGCCGGATTCCAAGACGTCGGAATCTTAAGTTACAGTGCGAAATATGCGTCATGCTTTTATGGTCCCTTTCGTGATGCCCTTGATTCTGCTCCTGGTTTCGGAGATAAACGCACATATCAGATGGATTCCGCTAATAGTAGAGAGGCATTGCGTGAAGTTGTCCTTGATATTGAAGAGGGAGCAGACATCGTCATGGTGAAGCCTGGCTTGCCTTATTTGGATGTGCTTTCAAAGGTTAAAGAAATATCGACGGTGCCAGTCGCGGCTTATCAAGTCAGCGGAGAATATGCGATGATTAAAGCTGCCGCGGCTCAGGGATGGGTGAATGAAGAGGCGGCCATGTTAGAATCTTTATTGGGGTTCAAGCGAGCAGGTGCGGATCTCATTGCAACTTATTTTGGATTGGAGTTTGCTCAAATTTCACATTGATGGTTTTTGACAAACGTTTGATTCGCAAGTACAATGTTCCTGGGCCGCGCTACACAAGCTATCCTACGGTGCCCTACTGGAAAAGTGATGAGTTCGAATCAGGCCATTGGTTAGAGAGTGTAACCACTGCATTTGCTGAATCAAATGCCACAGAAGGCATTAGCGTCTACATCCACCTCCCTTTTTGTGAGTCACTATGCACTTTTTGCGGATGCCACAAGCACATAACCAAAAGGCATACACTGGAATCCCCATATGTCAAAGCAGTTTTGGCTGAGTGGAAGAGTTATTTGCGTGTATTTGGTGCCAGGCCGCAAATCAAGGAGTTGCACCTCGGCGGTGGAACACCTACATTTTTTTCGCCGGACCATTTACGAGAATTGATTGAAGGCTTGTTTGAAAATGCGGATCGGTGTGAGGCACCAGTTTATAGTTTTGAGGCTCATCCGAACAATACGACGCGGGCACACCTCGAAGTATTACATGGGCTCGGATTCCGCCGCAACAGCTTCGGTATTCAAGACTACGACCCGGTCGTACAAAAGGCGATTAATCGCATACAGTCTTTTGACGATGTTCGGGCCGCTACTGAAATTAGTCGAGAGGTGGGTTATCAATCCATCAGCCACGATTTGGTATTTGGTCTTCCGCATCAAACCGAATCGGCTATGAGGCGCACCATTGATTTGACATCGGAACTGCGCCCAGATCGAATTGCCTTTTACAGTTATGCTCACGTGCCTTGGATTAAGGGGACGGGGCAGCGTGGTTACGATGAGAAAGATTTGCCTTCGAACGAAGGAAAGCGAAAGCTTTATGAAATGGGAAAGGAGCAGTTTCTTACCCTTGGTTACGAAGAAATCGGTATGGACCACTTTGCCTTGCCAGATGATACTTTGGCAAGAGCGTATCACTCAGGTACGTTGCGCCGGAATTTCATGGGGTATACCGCTGACAAAACTCGATTAATGGTTG
>DIHQ01000181.1 GCA_002420235.1 Flavobacteriales bacterium UBA5692 | reverse complement strand
TGGATGTTGTCTTGTTGAGCACCTAGTTGGAGGTGCTCTGGGTTGATGCAGCGTCTGTTATGACACCTGTGCCTGACCACTTCGTCCTGTCGAGGGAGCACGCCCTGCGACGCTACGCAGAGTAGTTGGTAGGCGTACAGACATTTGCCCTCTCAGGTGACCCTCTTTGGTGTTTTGGTAGCTACTTCTAAGCAGCCGTCTTGGGTTTCGGTGGTGGTCTAGCATCATATGCGTATGAACGGTTGGCCAAAAAGCGCTTGGATGAAAAGCGCGACTGTCAGCGCTGAATAGATAAAGCCAGCAATCCATATTGTGATTATGCCTTGATCTGTTCTGTCTGCCCATATTCCGATCAGGGGCAAAACCTGCAATGCGTGGAGCGACAGAAAATGTGCAGGTCGCAAATCACCCACTTCGGTTGACCAGCCAAAGATTGGCAGAACGAGTTCTGGATTGCTTTGGTCTCCGACAAAGTGGCTGCCGTTGCCGCCCAGGTAACCTCCGATGATCACCGTCAGTACGAAGCTTATGATCGCGCCCCACCAAATGCCCGATTGAGTTGCTGGGCCAAACGCAATGTCGCTCTTTGCAAGCCAGGCAATGACGACTGGCAGTGCAATCAACACAACCGCACCCATCCCCATCAAAGAATACATCGCACTGTGAAACGAGGTCGTGTCGTTGAAATGACTGTGCTGCGCCTGCGCCGCCTGAAAAATCAGATATGTCATTTCAGCAACGAACACCGCTGCCAATACCCAACCCACACCTGCAACGATACGCAGCTCCGCGTTTTCTGGGGACATCAAGGCGACAATAATGGCGAGCGTCGCAAAATGAACGAGAAATGAGATCGAGAATTTTGCAGGTTTCACCCAAACGGGTACGCCATCCAGTGTGCGTTGATCAAGTTGACCCCAAATTAATGTTGCTATGACAAGTAGCGCAGAAAGCGCCGTGAGTTGGACGAATACCAAGGAACGGCCTTGGACCAGCAAAGGAGCTAAGAGATCGCTCATAACTTGCACTTTCATTTCAAATTTTCGGTAATGGCTGTCTTGATTGGTAATCGGGGCTTAGCCCAACTTGTGACCGTTGCAGACCCACGTTCGCACCAACTCGGTAAATTCTACTTCCTTATCCTGAAAGCAAAAATGGCCACAATTCTTGAAGACGGTCAGCGCGCTGTTGGGCAGCAGCGCATGCAGCTGTTCCGCATTTTCTGCCTTCAGAAACGCATCTTGTTCGCCCCAAAAAACGTGGACAGGCACATTCAGTGTCGCGAGATGCGGATCGATGTCTTTGCAGCCTTCTGGGTACCCTTTGAACCACTTAGTGACCGGGCCAACCCTACCAGAATAAGACGCGACATAATCAGCGACCTCCTCGGCGGAAGGACTATAATTTAAGTACCCCAACTGGTTTGCGCCACTGATGAACGCCGGTGCGCCCGTAATTGTGAAAACAAGTCGCCAAAATCCTGAACCGATCATCTTCTGGACGAGGCTTCCATTTGCGGAGGGTTGAACGCTCGGGCCAGCGCCAACCAAGATGCTTTTGGCTTTGTGGTCACGGTGTAAAACGTAATGGAGCGCTACAGGCATCCCAACATCTGGTGCAACAATATGAACGTCAGACAGTCCAAGTTCGCTGATAAACTTTTGCAGGAAGGCGCTTTGCGCAGCGAATGTCATGTAGCTTATGTTCCCCTCACTCTGCCCAAACCCCGGCAAATCCAATGCGACCAAATTAGTATTGGTAGAAAGCGCTGACCACGTCGCATCGTAACACAGGATACTTTGAGGAAGAGGACTGAGGAACAAAACCGTTGGCCCGTCTGAATTGCCACCCGTCGCGTAGCGGATTTTTAGGCCATCTAGCTGCATATACGCGGGCTTGATACTGAAGTTTGCAAGATCATGATTGATCTTGCCTGCACCCTTCGCGCGTTTTGACCAAAGCTTGTAAAACTCAGGTGTTATCATCATTAAGCTGGCCGCATTCAATCGACCGAGCACCCCAATGGGATCTTTTGGCATGTCGTTTCCCTCAGGGTTAGTATTTAGAGAATATTTAATGTATTTAGAGGTATGACAAGGCACTGTCAAAGATAAAATACTCTCGGGTACGATAATGAATGAAAAACCTAATTCTGTACGGGGTCGCCCAAAAACGTTGGACCGAGATCGGGTTTTGCAAACTGCTTTGATACAGTACTGGTCAAAGGGGCCAGCAAATGTCTCGATCAGCGACATCTGCAATTTAACCGGAGCGTCCAAGCCGGGTGTTTATCGGGAATTTGGCAGTGATGATGGGCTGAAAGAGGCCGTTTTGGAGGTGTATCACAGCCTCGCAATCCAGCCTGTGATTGATATTCTTGAGAAAAATCAGCCGACGACGGACGCCATCGACGCCCTCATAGGTTTCATGACCCAAGATCGTACGGCCCTCGGCATTCCGCAGGGATGTTTGTTTGTGATGATGCGGGCGCAATCACAGCAACTTGGTCCGTCCACCTGCGTTAAACTGGACAAAATTCGGCTCAGCCTTTTGAATGCCTATGGGGCATGGATCGAGCATTCAAAATCACGCGGTGAATTCGCCGATATTCCAACGGATATCGCGGCACTCTTCGTTGATGCGCAACACGGGGGCGCGATGCGTATGCAAAGGGAAGGTATTCCCAATGATACCGTTGCACGTGTGCTTGAGATTGCACTCAGGATGCCGATCTTGGGCGCCAGCACCATTGGGCGTTAGGCCGAAAGTAGCCATTCATCGGATATGGAACGAAATGGTGGCAATTCCGCATAGCTGACGGTTAATTCTGCCGCAGCAAAGGGATGCTTTCCCGCTCTAATCGGTTACCCAAAGCGGATGTCATTCTAGAGTAAAAAGACGATCAAAGAACCACCTGTTCCTTACAGGTCCCCTATATGAGGAGGGTTAGAGGGTCCCCTGCGGGTCTTGTTGTTCTTGGTCTTTAACTCAGAACATATCCTCAAACCGTACTTCACCCAGTTTACGTGGCTCTGTCTTTTTTGTTGTTGTTTCTTCTTTTGATCTGTCTCAGGACGCTAATGTTCGCGGCGTAGCCGATGAAATTTGGTGTAAGTATACAGGGAAACCCCTCTGTATTGGTGTAATTTGAGGTGCGACTATTGCCACGGTGCTGGCTGGCTTCTTCCATCTGACTACGTTTATGGAGATTGTCTTGCGAGTTTTATAGCGTCAAATTCGCATCGCTTTCGCGGCTCCCATAAGCCGTTGAGCAATAGAGATCATCGTTGGATGACGAAAAAGGCTCATTGGGTTCAAGGAGGAGCGAAACAGGTTGGTGAAGAGCAATTACGTACACTTTTATCCAACAGTACTGTGATCGGCTTTGCGGGAGGAACCCCAGCGAAAGTAAGCTTCGGCACATTGGGAAATGCAGATGCTGAATTCAGTGGCGGATATAACTTAAAAACTAAAAAGGCCTTTGACTTCAAATTGGTTGGTCAACAACTTTGTGGCGACAACGATGTGGGTGGCGGTTGTTTAAGCCCCTATGTCATGCCAGCGAGCGCATGGTATTTTGCTGTAGCAGACAACGAGGAGGTTGAAATTTACAATCAGGCCCTCGTTGGCAGCATTGTATTCAGGAGGCAGTTTGCCCAAAAATTAGAACGCTCTAAAGCACGCCAAAATTCTTTCAGCCCTGTGAGATCACTTAGGTTGCTTAATCAAGGCCAGTTCTATTGGTGCCAACCGGAGACTTT
>DIHQ01000120.1 GCA_002420235.1 Flavobacteriales bacterium UBA5692 | reverse complement strand
TCACGACGACCACGGCGAGAGTGACCACAGCCACAGTGATCACATCGATGAAGGCCAAAATCATCACGGCCACGGTAATCACAGCGATGGTGACCATAGCCACGGCAATCATGACGATCACTTGGCGTTCAAGGCTTCTATTGAATCGCGAATCTTAGAAATTGATGAGATGTTAGCTTCTGACAAACTCACCATCCTTACAGATGCTGCTTATGAGGCAAAAGAAGACAAACTTTACAGATTACAGCGTCACCGTCAACGTATTCAAGAGATTCGTGAATTCAACTTTGATAGCAATCTAAGCGCGTGGGAATCAGGAATGGACGATCGAATTGTAAAAGGAGAGTTTCACTTGCCAATAGGCAAAGAGGTAGAATTCGTTTTTCGCTCTCGTGATGTAATACACTCCGCATACATGCCTCAATTCCGTGCTCAAATGAATACTGTCCCCGGAGTCCCTACGCGTTTCAAAATGACACCAACTATCACAACGGACTCCATGCGCATGGTATTGAACAATCCTGAATTCGATTATGTCCTCTTGTGTAATAAAGTTTGTGGAGCCGCTCACTTCAATATGCAAATCAAGGTTGTTGTTGAAACCGAAGAACAATACGATGCTTGGCTTGCTGAGCAAGAAGAGTTCTTGGTCAAAGAGGGCTCTGATGAGCCAGAAATGGAGCAAGCCGTAACGACCGAAGAAACACCTAACGCAACTGCATCGCTTTAATCATGGGAGCAAACGCACATCATCACGAAGAGAGCTTCATTTCGAAGTATATCTTTACTCAGGATCACAAAATGATCGCTAAGCAGTTCTTGATTACTGCGATACTGATGGGAATCATAGCTGTAATGCTCTCGGTATTCTTCCGTCTTCAATTGGGTTGGCCCGGTGAGAGTTTCGCCATTTTAGAGACTTTTTTGGGTAAATGGGCACCAGGCGGGGTATTGGACCGTAACGCCTATTTAGCATTGGTCACCATTCACGGGACAATAATGGTGTTTTTTGTTTTGACAGGCGGCCTCTCGGGAACGTTTTCAAACCTTTTAATCCCTCTACAAATTGGAGCCCGTGACATGGCATCGGGTCTCCTCAACATGTTGAGCTATTGGTTCTTTTTCTTTTCGAGCGTCATCATGATTACGTCCTTGTTCGTCGAAGGTGGAGCTGCCTCAGGGGGATGGACTGTGTATCCACCATTGAGTGCATTGCCTCAGGCTATGCCAGGAAGTGGCATGGGAATGACCCTATGGTTGATTTCCATGGTATTATTCGTAGTTAGTTCGCTCTTGGGGGGATTGAATTACGTTGTTACAATCATAAATCTCAGGACAAAGGGTATGTCGATGACGAGACTGCCTTTGACAATTTGGGCTTTTATGGTTACGGCAATTTTGGGGGTGTTGTCCTTCCCTGTTTTGGTTTCGGCAGTGGTATTGCTTTTAATGGACCGCACCATGGGTACAGCCTTCTATCTATCGGACATCTTCATAGGTGGCGAGGCACTTGACGTCACTGGAGGCTCGCCAATCCTATATCAGCACTTGTTTTGGTTTTTAGGCCACCCCGAGGTTTACATCGTGCTGCTTCCTGCTCTGGGCATCAGTTCTGAGGTCATTGCGACCAATGCGCGCAAGCCCATCTTTGGCTACAAAGCCATGGTCGGATCCATCTTGGGCATTGGCTTTTTGAGTTTCATTGTGTGGGGCCACCACATGTTCGTAACAGGCATGAATCCATTTCTCGGATCTGTCTTCGTATTCACGACGCTGCTCATTGCCATCCCATCCGCAGTGAAGGCGTTCAATTATATAACCACTTTGTGGCAGGGGAACATTCGGTTTACCCCGGCTATGTTGTTCAGTGTTGGTCTGGTGAGCACGTTTGTAACGGGCGGATTGACTGGAATCATTTTGGCGGATTCTGCCTTGGACGTTAATGTACATGACACATATTTTGTTGTCGCGCACTTTCACATTGTGATGGGCATGTCTGCCATTTTTGGAATGTTGGCGGGCATCTACCACTGGTTTCCAAAGATGTTTGGACGTATGATGAATACCAAACTTGGATATGCGCACTTTTGGGTGACACTAATTTCTGGCTATGGGGTGTTCTTCCCTATGCATTTTGTAGGCATCGCCGGTGCACCGCGTCGTTATTACGAGTACAGTAATTTTGATTTCTTGGATTCGGTGATGGATCTGCAACCCATCATTTCCACGTTCGCTATAGTGGGAGCTATAGGTCAGTTGTTCTTTTTGTTCAATTTCTTCTACAGCATCCTTTACGGCCAAAGGGCGGTGCAGAACCCTTGGAAGTCTAACACTTTGGAGTGGACTACGCCAGTCGAACATGTTCACGGCAATTGGAACGGACCGCTTCCAGAAGTCCATCGCTGGGCTTATGACTACTCGAACCCAGAGCACGAAGCTGATTTTGTTCCGCAGACTGTGCCTGCGTCAGCGGGTGAAGAAATTCACTGAAGTAGAGAATTTTGTGAAAAGCCTCGTCGGGTCAACCGGTGGGGCTTTTTTATGGCCAACAGGATTAACTTGCGACTATGATCGAGGATTTTGATTTGAGGAAAGAGGCCGAACAACCTTCTGATGGAGAAGTTGACCGTGTGCTGCGTCCGGCCCGCTTCGACGACTTCACGGGTCAGCGCGCTGCTTTGGAAAACCTTGGGGTATTCGTTCAAGCCGCTACGAACAGAGGAGAAGCCTTAGATCATACTTTGTTGCACGGTCCTCCCGGATTGGGGAAGACCACCCTCGCGAATATAATTGCGAATGAATTAGGCGTTTCCATTCGTACGACCTCTGGACCCGTGCTCGATAAGCCTGGTGACCTAGCAGGACTACTGACCAATCTTGAGAAAAACGATGTCTTATTCATCGATGAGATTCACCGACTTTCGCCAGTGGTAGAAGAATACCTCTACAGTGCGATGGAGGACTATCGTATAGACTTGGTCATCGATGCAGGTCCGAACGCCCGAACTGTGCAGATTGAATTGAATCCATTCACTTTAGTGGGAGCCACAACGCGATCTGGGCTTTTGACGGCGCCTCTGCGCGCACGTTTTGGCATCAATCTCCGTTTGCAGTATTATGATGCCAAGACTTTAACGGATATAGTGGAGCGCAGTGCGGGAATTTTGCACATGCCAATCGAGCATGCGGCAGCTTATGAAATTGCATCGCGTTCAAGGGGTACTCCCCGTATCGCAAACGCGCTTCTGCGTCGAGTTAGGGACTTCGCTGAGATTAAAGGCGATGGTACAATCGATCAGAAAATCACGGAATTTGCTTTGGATGCTTTGAACGTGGATCGTAAGGGACTGGATGAGATGGATAACCGCATCCTCACAGCACTCATTGATAAGTTTGGTGGAGGCCCCGTAGGTGCTTCAACGATTGCGACGGCAATTGGTGAGAATCCTGGCACGTTAGAGGAAGTGTACGAGCCCTATTTGATCCAAGAAGGGTTGTTGGTTAGAACACCGCGAGGCCGCCAAGCCACAGCAGCGGCTTACGCACATCTAGGTCGCACACCACAGGGTGAGCATGGCACCTTGTTTGGAGGCTGACCATGAGTAATAGTGAACATACAGCACAGGATAGGAAGCGGGCACTGGTTCACGAGGCCAAGGCACTGGGATTTTCTGCTGTGGGCATTTCTCGTGCAGGCTTTTTGTCGGATGAGGCTGATAGGCTTGAAGAATGGTTGCGCCGTGATTATCATGGCGAAATGGCCTATTTGGCGCGCAATGTGGATAAGCGTCTGGATCCACGAAAATTGGTCCCGGGTGCCAAATCTGTGGTTTCATTACTGTTCAATTACCACACCAAGGCCAAGCCCACAGATTCGGAAGCGCCTAGGGTGGCGAGTTACGCACAAGGGCAGGATTACCATTATGTCGTTAAGTGGAAACTCAAGGAGTTAATGAAGTGGGCTCGCATTGAGTGGGGAGATGTTGAAGGGAGGGTTTTTGTAGACTCAGCGCCGGTACACGAGCGCGCTTGGGCGACCAAAAGCGGGTTAGGATGGATCGGGAAGAACAGCCTCCTTCTGAACCAACGGATGGGCAGTTTCTTTTTCATTGCTGAATTGATTATCGATGTAGACCTAGAGCCTGACACTCCAACTACCGACCATTGCGGGACGTGCACGCGTTGTATAGACGCCTGTCCCACAGGAGCAATTATTCAATCGGGCGTGGTGGACGGGTCAAAGTGCATCAGTTATTTCACCATCGAATTGCGCGGTGCCATTCCTGAGCCTGTCCATCAGCACCTAGCGCCATGGGTTTTCGGGTGTGACGTGTGCCAAGAGGTGTGTCCTTGGAATCGCCGTGCGAAACCCCACAGTGAACCTCAATTTACGCCTCATTCGGAATTACTCGAGATGAAACGCACCGATTGGGAGGATATGACAGAGGAGGTCTTTTCCGATGTATTTAAAGGAACTGCTGTGAATCGAACTGGCTACGAGGGCCTCATGCGCAACCTTCAAGCGGCCTTCAAATCGCCGGATACGCTAGGAAAGCAGCATCGATAAGTTCAGCGTGTTGCTGAAACCGTTCCGTGCACCAGGCTTTCAATTTCCTGATATCGTCACCAGTAAGGTGTTTGATTGACTTTCGAAGTTCTTGGGCAAATAGCTTTTTGTTGGAGCTCACACGGAGCAGGACGTTCTTGCAGAGATTCAACATGTCTAGGGTTTCTAATCGCCAATAGATATTTCAAGTCTACGATTAAAACGCTTCAATTCCAGTTATCGTAACTTTATAAACGTTAAACTTTCTGACCCTCCGCGCTGGAGAGGCACTGTGACTTGTAATCGCATGAAGCAACAACTGCGCAACTTGGTCGACCGGAAGGTGCTCTTGGAGCGAATGCAGACAAGCGAGGAATGTCGAACGACGATTTCTTTCTATCAGTATGCGCACATCTTGAATCCTGCCTTCTTTCGCGACTACTTGTTTTCCCACTGGGATGAAATGGACGTTATGGGCCGCACATATGTTGCCTATGAAGGAATCAATGCTCAGATCTCTGTTCCCACAAGGCGATTCGAGGATTTCAAATCCCACCTTTACAGCATTTCTTTTCTATCCGGAATCCGTCTGAATTACTCTGTCGACGATGGGAAATCATTTTTCAAGCTGACCATCAAAGTTCGCGAGAAAATTGTTGCGGATGGGCTCAATGATGAGGCCTTTGATGTTTGTGATACGGGTGTTCACTTGAATGCGACATCGTTCAATGAACTAACGACCAAAGATGATACCATTCTAATCGATATGCGAAATCACTACGAGAGCGAGGTTGGCCACTTCAAAGGTGCAATTACGCCAGATGCGGATACATTTCGCGAAGAGATTCAACTGGTCGAAAACATGCTGCAAGGGCAAAAAGACAGAAATATTGTCATGTACTGCACAGGCGGAATCCGCTGTGAAAAGGCGTCCTCTTGGCTAAAGCACAAAGGATTCCCAAATGTCCACCAGCTTGATGGTGGCATCATCGAATACACGCGACAGGTCCGCGAAAAAGGGCTCGAAAATCGATTTATCGGTAAGAACTTTGTTTTCGATGAACGCCTGGCCGAACGCATTTCTGATGAAGTAATCGCTCAATGTCATCAATGTGGTGCTTCTTGCGACGACCACACCAATTGTTCCAACGTGAGCTGCAACCTGCTCTTCATTCAGTGTCCTTCTTGTGCGGAAAAGTACGAGGGTACCTGTGGTGAGCGATGCCATGAAATCATTGGAATGTCTGAAGTCGATCAGCGAAAATTGAGAAAAGGCAAAAAAAACAGCGCGCGGATCTTCAACAAAGGACGGCTCAGACTCCGAGCCCGGGACGAAAATGATGCTTAAGGCGTGTGCTCGAAGCAGCCGTCCAAGATGTAATTCATCTGGTAAACGTCGTCCGAATTCAGCCGGAATTTTCCAGCGAAGGTTAACCTTTCGTCGGTTTGGTACACCCGAGGCGATTTTCCTTCGAAGCGCAAGTCAATGACTGATTCAGGACCCGCTCCTCCACAGAAGAAGCAATTGGCAAAGGGATACCGGCTCAAGACGTAAAAGTCTTCGTCTAAATCCACAGGAATCATGTATCCCGTAATGTGCACCTCTTTGCCTTCCAGTCCGTTGACAATGTCACCGAAAGTGGGTTTCCAATAGTAAGCATCTAACTCCTCGATATAGACGTCTTTAAATTCAACATCTTCGAGCATGCGCCACGTCAATTCTGCGTAGTCATAAGATTCCTCAGCCGTGGGGTCTGGGACACGGCGGTTAAGAAGCATTCCAGCTGTTTTAATTGCGGTTGCCATGCGGTCGCCCTCTTCCGTCGGATGGCAATACGAACTGAGGTCAAGTGCGCTGAACATAACAACCCCCATAACCCCCATCAAAAATGTGGGTCTGAACTTCGGTGCAGCAATTCGCGATTTCGAACTCATTGGGATTGAGATAACGTACGTGAAGTGTCAATTTTAACAGCGGAAATCCCGGGGATGGCCGCGGCAACCAACCCGATAAAGATAGCCATTACAACGAGGATCAATTCTTCTTGCATTAAGCTGATGTTGCTCCAATCGTAGCGGAACTTGTCCTCTACCAATTGTGCGAGTGTCATCAAACCCATGCGGCTGAAGATTAACCCTAGCAGGGATCCGCCTGCACTCAGCAAGCCGCCTTCGAGTAAAAGCAGTACGAAGAGACCGCTGCGTTGGCCACCCATGGTTCGCATCAAAGCCAACTCGTATCGACGGGCTAAGAGGTTGTCGTAAACTGAAATGAAAATACTTCCAAAGCTGATGAGCATAATGAGTAAGGCAATAGCTCTCAACGTGCCCATACCTATACCGAAATTTTGGGTCAAGCGGTTAATCTCGATAGAGGGTAAGGCCACCTGCATATTTGTCTCACGGATGGCGTTGGGGATAGTCAAGACCGCAAGTGGATTGCGTTTTTTGAGTAAAACGGCTGTGATTTCTCTGTCTTCAGGAGTCACCGTTTCCTGGTATTCTTCATGCACTTCCCATATTGTGGAAATGGTGCAGAGTAGCAATTGATCTAGCACTGTGCCACTGTGCTCTAATCGCCCCACAACCCTAAAGCTCTTCTCCGCATGTACGTCCGTTTCATCCTGCAATCCGTGCGCACTGAAAAACTCGTCTCCTATTTGCAGGCCTGTTGCGTCCGACACTTTGGCTCCCAAGACGATTTCAAAACTATTTCTGAATTCTCTGCCTTCAGCCAAGGTAGCCCCGTAATGCTTTGCGTACGCCTCTGTACTGCCTACGATGCGATATCCGCGGTAATTATCACCGTATGCGAGGGGTATACCCTCGGCGATGTATGGATGGCGCATGACCTTTTCCGCATCGACGAGTCGAATGTTGCCGGTCGGCGCATCGACGTGGTAAACATTGGCCAAGATCAATTGTAGCGGACTACCTTTAGCTCCTAGCACCAAATCGATGTCCTCGATATTGCGCTTAAAGGTGTCGCTCAGTTGCTTTTCTGATAGCATGAGTAAGCTGACCAGCCCTACGCCAAAGGCGAGGAGTACTAGACTCAGAGCCGTTTGTAGTTTCTTTAACCCAAGGTTGCGCCAAGCGATGAAAAGCCAACTTAATTTCATTTCGACTGGGCTTGGTTGGTTAACACAAAACGATTTTTATAGCGATTTTTGAGCCGTTGGTCATGGGTCACGATGACTAGGGTGGCGTCAGCCGCTTCTGCTTGTCTCTCCAAAAGAGCCAATACAGCTTCTGTGCTGCTGTCGTCGAGCGCGCTGGTGGGTTCATCTGCCAACACAAGAGCAGGTCGGTGGATTAGTGCACGCGCAATCCCAGCTCTTTGCTGTTCACCGATACTCAAGTCGCGGGGTCGGTCATGGGCTTTGTGTGCTATGCCTAATTGCTCCAAGAGGTAGAAGCCTTCGCGTTTGTCGAATGACACTCCTTGCAAAAAGGCGGGCATAGCAATGTTTTCCAATACCGTCAGGCTTTGGAGGAAATGTGAATTTTGAAAGACAATACCCACGTTCCGGCCGCGAAAAGTGTCGCGATCGGCTTCGGTCATTTCGCCCAACGAAAGACCCCTGACGTGCACACTGCCTTGAGTGGGCTGGAGCATGCCGCAGAGCAGATGCAAAAGAGTGGTCTTTCCGCATCCAGATTCACCCAACAAAAGCATCTGATCCTTTGCGGGGCATTCCAAATCAGGAAAGGTCAGCAATGGGCTGTCTTTCTGGTAACGGAAAGTGAGGTTGGTCGTACGGATCATTGAACCCTAAAATTACAACGCAAGCAGTCTCCGTTTCTGTGTGCCTTACTTTTGATTCGTGAATATTCGTCAACGATTTTTGCGCTACGGCATCGGTGTTATTATAGGTGTCAGCTTGAGCGCACTCTTTTTCAGCGGTCGCAGTTGCAATGATTGGTTGCCTGGCAAACGCATCAAAGCTCGCCTTCAGATGGAGGGTATTCAACCCGAAATGGGACTACAATGCCTTTTGGACTGTGAGGGTCCTACCCGTGCGGATGGTGACCAGGTGATGCAATGGCTGCTTGCCGCTGACATCATTTGGTCGGAGAGCTCTGCGAGAGAAGAGCGGCCGTGTTACCAGTTTAAGATGCAGGAGGAATGCCCATTTGAGTCATTGACAGTCTGCTTTTCTGAAGTAAGTACATCCGTGGGAAGGGCTGTGGTGCGTGAATCTAACAATTGTCATTGCGATACAGGTGAATAACACCAAGCCTGCCTTGTGCTCGCCAGCTCGAACATTCTATGCTTCAGGCAGTTTGCTTCCGTCGCTGCAGTTCGCGTTTTATGAGCTCCAACTCTCGTGAGGTCTGCCCAGCTACAAAAGAATTTTCCTCAGCGCGCCGAATCAGGTAGGGTATGGTTTCGCGAATGGGTCCGAATGGGACGTACTTTGCCACATTCAAGCCTGACTTTGCTAGGTTAAAGCTAATGTGGTCGCTCATGCCCAAAAGTTGGGCAGACCAGACTCGGGGGTCGTCAGCTGATATTCCTGCCTCCTGAAGGTGCCGCGCCAAGAGTGCGTTGCTCGCCTCATTGTGGCTCCCTGAACAAAACGCCACGCAATCAAGGTGTTCCAAGCACCAGCGGATACCAGCATCGAAGTCGCGGTCTGTAGCGGCTTTATCGGGTTGAATTGGTGAAGGGTATCCTCTTTCTGCTGCGCGTTTGCGTTCTTTTTCCATGTACGCACCTCGGACGAGTTTAACCCCAAAGTGCCACCCTTCTCCAGCTGCCTGACGCGTCATACTTTGCAAATAACCCAAGCGGTCGTGTCGGTAGAATTGCACAGTATTGAAAACCACTGCTTGATGCGTGTTATGTTTGCGCATTTGATCCAAGGCTATTGCATCAATTGCGTTTTGCAACCACGTTTCCTCGGCATCAATAAAAATGGGTGTTCCGAGGGAAGCGGCACGTTCACAGAGGTCACCCGCGCGTGCTTTAACCCGGTCCCAAGCCATGGATTCTAAATTGGTTAAGTGCTTCGGGTCCTCGGCGACTTTTTGTAGCAAGGCGGTAGAGGCGATGCCACTCACCTTGAACACAGAAAATCCATGACGCTGGTCGTCTTCTGTAGCATCTATGGCTTTGCTAATGCGCAGTTTTGTGTCGTCGAGATCCGATTCTTGTTCCTTGCCTTCGGCACTGTAGTCCAGTATAGTATGAATCTGATTTTCGGCCAAGGTGGCGATCGTCTCTTCGCATTCAGCAATGGCCTCACCCCCGCAAAAGTGGCTGTAGACGGTGGGGCGAATGGCCCAGCCCACTGGAATGCGCAGGAAATGCGCCAATTGTGCCAACGCCTTACCGATGCGTACCAACCGGATGTTACCTACGGCTTGAAACAGGAACTTTGCACGCGTCAGCTCTTGCTCACTCAGGTGTGCGAAGGCGCGTTGAGTATCTTCAAAATTCGGTGTTTGCTGGAGGTCAGACATCGCTTACAAATATAGTCTCTTGGTCACCGATTCGGCAGCACAAGTCGCTTGGGCATGTGCTTATTGAGTACAGTCCGAGTTGGCTTAAATTCGTGCTTGATTGTATCAAAACTTACGACAATGTCTGTCTGCCAGCCCTACATCGAATCCAACCGCGACCGTTTCCTCGAAGAATTGTTCGACTTACTTCGAATTCCGTCCGTTTCCGCCGATCCCGCTTTTGCCGGCGATGTTCAGCAATGCGCCGAACTCGTGGCTAAACAACTCGAAGAGGCCGGAGGTGAAAATATCGAAATCATCCCCACAAAAGGGTATCCGGTGGTGTACGGAGAGAAAATGGTGTCTTCCAAAGCACCGACCGTTTTGGTTTACGGTCACTATGATGTACAACCGGCGGATCCGTTAGAGCTGTGGGATGCACCGGCCTTCGAGCCTGTTATAAAGAAGACAGAGATCCATCCGAAAGGAGCGATCTTTGCCCGTGGTGCGTGCGATGATAAGGGTCAATTCTTCATGCATGTGAAAGCACTTGAGGCTATGGTTCAGACTGATTCGTTGCACTGCAATGTCAAGTTTATGATAGAAGGTGAAGAGGAGGTGGGATCAGAGCATCTGGATGCATTCCTTGAAACTTACCGTGAAAAAATCGCCGCTGATATCGTTCTCGTTAGCGATACGGGGATCATAGCAAATGACGTACCTTCTATCACTGTAGGCTTGCGTGGACTAAGCTACGTCGAGGTTGAGGTTACAGGCCCCAACCGAGACTTGCATTCTGGGCTTTATGGAGGAGCTGCCCCAAATCCCATCAATATTCTCTGCGAGATGATCGCATCATTGAAAGACGAGGACCAACGTATAACTGTTGATGGCTTCTATGACGACGTAGAGGAATTATCGCGCGAGGACAGGGATGCTATGGCCGAGGCGCCTTTTAGCGAGGAAGATTACAAGAAGAGCATTGATATTGGCGCCGTTGAAGGGGAGGAAGGGTACACCCCTCCTGAGCGCATGAGCATCCGACCCACGCTAGATGTAAACGGTATGTGGGGTGGTTACACCGGCGACGGTGCGAAGACTGTCATCGCTAGTAAAGCCACAGCGAAAATTTCTATGCGCTTGGTTCCCAACCAAGACTCTGAAAAGATTACGTCTTTATTTACAAGGCACTTCGAGAAAATAGCACCTCCATCGGTTAAAGTCAAGGTCACACCAATGCATGGAGGTGAAGCTGCAGTCACCCCTACGGATTCAGCTGCGTATAAAGCGGCTTCAGCAGCCATGGAAGCGACTTTTGGCCGCAAGCCAGTACCCTTCCGTGGAGGAGGTTCCATACCCATTGTTTCCAGTTTTGAACGCATTTTGGGACTCAAAACGGTTCTGATGGGCTTTGGCCTAGACAGTGATGCCATCCATTCCCCCAACGAGCATTACGGTGTGTTTAACTATTTCAAAGGCATTGAAACCATTCCGTTGTTCCACGAGCATTTCGCGCGGTTAAGCGCAGAGGGATGAGGGCCCTTCTTCTCTGGCTCAGTTTGCTGGCCTTCGCGGGTTGCACAACATTGAAACCTATTGAAGTTGTGCGCGTGGATGGGTTGGGGGAGCTCTCAATCGGCCGCGGAGGTATCGGTGGTGAATTGGCCCTCGTGATCAACAACTCTAATCCCGTGGCCATCACCGCTGAATCGGTTGATCTCGATTTGGCCATCAGCGGGACACGGGTTGGGCAGGTTGAATTGCCGTATAGCCAATCCATATCTAAGGGGCCGAACCAACTGCTGCGGCTTTCTGTACAAACGGAAACGGTGGCGTTGTTGTCTGTATTGGAGGCTAACCTCATTCGGTTTATTGCAGGCGAGGAAGTCGAGGTTAGCGTTAAAGGAGAAGTGAAGGGAAGTGCACTGGGTATTGCTGTGGTCATCCCTGTAGATTCAAAACAGAACATTAAAATTCAATTGTGATGCAAACCGTGGAATTCAAAACTTTGAGTGTGCTCTTCCTTCTAGCAGTGGGACTCGTTCCGAGCCGTGCTCAGGACGTCGACGCCATCATCGAAGGCATGAACGTTCGCCACATTGGACCTGGTGCCATGAGCGGGCGCGTTACCACCATTGATGTCCAGCGGGACCGGCCGGAGGTCATCTACATCGGAACGGCAAGCGGGGGCCTTTGGCGGTCAGTTACAGCCGGTGTAGAATGGGAACCGCTCTTCGACGATGAGTCGACTCAAAGCATCGGGGCATTGGCCATCGCGCCTTCTAACCCCGATGTGATTTGGGTCGGGACTGGCGAAGGTAATCCGCGCAATTCGCATTCCAGCGGCCGTGGGGTGTACCGCAGTATTAACGGCGGTGCCACCTGGGAATTTATGGGCCTCGAAGGCACCCGCAACATCCACCGCATTATCGTTCACCCGACCGACCATCTGACCATATGGGTCGGCGCCATCGGGACGGCTTGGGGCGACAGCCCAGACCGCGGAATTTACAAAACCACCGACGGCGGCAAAACCTGGACGCATCAACTCTACATCGATGAGCGCACAGGGGTGGCCGATATGATCATCGACCCTTCCAACCCCGACAAACTCATCGCGGCCCTGTGGTCGCACCGCCGTGAACCTTGGTTCTTCACAAGCGGTGGAGAAGGCAGTGGCTTGTATATTACCCACGACGGCGGCGACAACTGGAAACAACTCACCGAAGAGGAAGGGCTTCCTTCAGGTGAGCTAGGCCGCATCGGCTTGACCATCAGCGCGGCTAACCCCGATGTGGTGTATGCGTTAATTGAATCGAGTGAAACGGGTCTATATCATTCAACCGACGGCGGCCTAAATTGGTCGATCATTCAAGGAAAACAGGTAGGGAATCGGCCGTTTTACTACGCCGACATTTACGCCGATCCTTCGGATGAAAAGCGGATTTTCAACCTGTATTCCATGGTGGACCTCAGCGAGGACGGCGGGAAGACTTTTCGAACCATCCTTCCATATAGCGGGGTGCACCCGGATCACCATGCGTTTTACATCCATCCCGATGACCCGAATTTCCTAATCGATGGCAACGACGGCGGATTGAATATCAGCCGTGACGGCGGTGTGACGTGGACGTTTGTCAATAATCTGCCGCTCGGGCAATTTTACCACATCAGCGTTGATAATGCCATTCCTTATCGCATTTACGGGGGGATGCAGGACAACGGTTCGTGGGTTGGGCCCAGTGAGGTGTGGCACGTTGGGGGCATTCGAAATGAGGACTGGCAGGAAATCTTATTCGGGGACGGGTTCGACGTGTTGCCTGCACCAAAAGACTTGAACACGGCGTACGCCATGTACCAAGGCGGTGGTCTCTCGCGTATTGATTTGCGTAACGGTGACGGCACATCAATTCAACCGGTACCTCATGACACTACGGCCCTGCGTTTCGCTTGGAATGCAGCTATTGCCGCTGATCCGTTCGATATCAATGGCATTTACTTCGGATCTCAATTCGTTCACCATAGCAATGACCGAGGGAACACCTGGGCCCTTCGGAGCCCGGATCTGACTACCAACGATGCGGAAAAGCTAAATCAGGCGGAGTCCGGCGGTTTAACCATCGATGCAACGAAGGCAGAGAATCACTGCACCATCCTGTGCATTTCGCCGAATCCCTTGCGCGAGGGTGAAATCTGGGTGGGAACCGACGACGGACGCATCCAGCATACCAACGACGGGGGAGCGACGTGGACGGACCATGCGGAGAGCATCAAACGGTTCCCACAAGGGGCGTGGGTTCCCCAGATTCACGTGAGTCCGCACGATGCTGATGAAGTGTACGTTGTGGTTAACGATTACCGCCGTAATGACTGGCGGCCATACCTATATCGCACCATGGATGGCGGTTCTTCGTGGGTGCGTTTGGTACTGGATGGTGGGGAGGTGACGGGACACGTGCTCAGCGTCGTACAAGATCCAGAAGTGCCTTCCTTACTTTTTTTAGGAACAGAGGAAGGACTTTTCGTCAGCTTCGACCGGGGAGCGAATTGGAAGCGATGGGCACACGACGTGCCGTCGGTTCCGGTGCGCGATATGGTCATTCATCCGCGGGATGGGGATCTGATTTTGGGGACGTTTGGACGAGCGGCATATGTAATTGATGACCTCGCGCCTTTGCGTTCACTCGCATCGGAAGGCAATGGACTGATGGAGGAAAGTTTGCGGGTATTCGCCGTTCCAGATGCGTATCAAGTTAATTTCCGACGCCATGCAGGTGCTCGTTTCCCGGCCGATCACTACTGGAGTGGAGCAAATTACGGTG
>DIHQ01000004.1:12947-17424 GCA_002420235.1 Flavobacteriales bacterium UBA5692 | reverse complement strand
CTCGTTTACACCGAGGGGGTCGGGAGTTCGAGTCTCTCATCGCCCACCAAAAAAGTCCTGGAAAAGGACTTTTTTTATGAATGAAAATCCAATCAGCGGCGCTGTCGGGTAATGGTCACGGCACCGTGAAAATTTTGGCCATCAGACCGGCGAAGAATGTAGAAGTATGTTCCGTCTGCGACAGGTTCATTATTGACTCGTCCATCCCAACCGCCACCGTAGTCGTTACTTTGGTAGATGACGTTGCCCCAACGGTTGTAAATCTCCAATTGTGAATTTGGAAAGCCCTCAATGCCTGGAATGCGGAAGAAATCGTTCTGCGTATCGTTATTGGGTGAGAAGACGTTCGGGATTTCCGTTTCGCACGCAATAATTGAAACATTAAACATTCCTTCGGCTCCACACTGGTCAACAACAACGATATCCATATTCCCTTGAGTGAGACCTGCTTGGAAATTACCCGTCGGTCCGACAAAGACTGCCAATGAGTCTAACACTTCATCAACAATTACCAGTGCTGAGTCTTGGGGGTCGCCGGCCTCGTCGTAATCAAAGTACTGCCACGTGTAGAAATTATATTGGCCGACCCAATTACCTGCCAAATCCTCTTCGCCAACTCCACCAGTCAGATTCAAATCCCCTTGAATTCCAAGGCAGACTTCAGGGTTATTCCCAACTATTGGGTCCCAAACCGGGTATTCAACCGACACTTCAAAATCATCTTCAATACCACAGGCATCTGTGACGGTCAGGGTTACGATTTGAGATGAATTGAAGTTGACTATTTCGGTTTCTCCATCGCCACCACTTGACCATTCGTAGGTGAAGGGTCCAACGCCAGTATTGATTCCCGCTTCAAGTACCGTCTCGTCGCCGGGACAGATAGGGTTGGTGCTCTGCTCACCGTAGATGACCAGTTCGGGTGGAAGGGTGTAAGTGATGGTTGCTGATTGCCCGTTGCCACAAACGTCGGTAACAGTCACTTGAGCTGCGCCAGGGTCGTTCGTTTCGATGACATTGAACGCTAAGGTGTCTGATGCATTGGTGTTCCACAAGAAAGTAAATGGTCCGTATCCGCCGCTGGTTTCGACTTGAAGTATGGCTTCACCGTTGCATATGCCAACGGGATTTTCGTACTGCAATTCGGTAGGCTCAAAGTCTTGAATGATGAGTGTTGCTGAGCGAACCACTGAATCGCCGCACTGGCTAACGTAGGTGTATTCGATGGTCACCGATTCAGGCGCCTCTTCTTCAGAATCCGTGATGACATTCAAAGGGATTTCATACGTGAATTCGCCAACGTCCATTATGACTTCGGGGTCAATGGTTTCATAGTCAATGCCATTTGTTGCAGTCCCAGAAATTATGACGTCCACGGTATCTTGTGAGTCAGCAACGGGCCGACTTATAACAAATACAGCATCGTTACACGACTCTACAACCGTAGTGTCCCCGCCGAAAATCTGATTGCCAGAAATGGATGCTGTTGCCACCAAATCGAACGAATTTGAGCTGAAAGATCCTTCTTCTAGGACTACAATCGACTCCAATGCTGTATCCGATCCGTCCGCGATTGCCAGTTTGATGTGATAGTTTTCGCCACACTGAACCGCCGCCTCCGCTGTGAAGGTTTGGGTGTATCCCAAAATGCAGATTCCGTTTTCGGATTGGTTGTTTATAAAATACTGGGAGTTCGTCCCGGAATTCACCGAAGAAATCGTGATTGGGAGGGGTGGATCTGCATTGGGAACTCCAGCGATATTAATGGCTCCATCGGGGTATCCTGAGGGGCTTGCGTATTCACCAATGATGCCCGGACCGCTCAAGAAAAAAGCAAATACATCATTGTATTGGGTGTTAATCCACGCTTCGTATTCGTCGGATCCAAAGACGTAATTGAATCTGATTGAGTCACCGGACGCCGTAAAATCAAATTCCAATACGCATCCATCGTTTACAGAAAGTACGGAAAAGTTTTGGTTGATTAATGGGGGGACGGAGTTGGCAATATCCAATAAATCCGGGTCGTTGAAAGCAGTTCCCAGGCAATCGTCACATATTCCAAGCTCACAAGTGATGTTGACCGCTGCATCTGAGCTGAGGACAAGGCCCGATTCAATTGTGAAAACGTCTTCACCACCAGTCATGTAACCGAGCTGGCTCGCTCCGCCCGTGTATGTAACATTGAAGGCTTCGATGCCTTCACCCAAAAGGACTTCATTGACATATTCCTCAATGGTGTAGTTCGAGGTTACGTCAATTTGACCCCAAATATTGGTGCTCAAACAACCGAAAAAGAGAAAGAGGCAAAAAAGATTAGTTAAGCGCATTATTTATTTATGAAAGAAAGGTACGCGGAAAAGTCTGCTCCGGGCTCGCTGAAAAAGTAGGAATTCAACAAGGTATCTTTCATTACCCTCGTAAATTTAGCAAAATGAAAACGCTCATTTCCATTGAAAGGTTGCGCAAAACCTACCACATTGGAACGCAACAGGTCCATGCACTAGATGGCCTAGATTTGACGATTAATGTCAATGATTATGTAGCGCTGATGGGTCCCTCGGGAAGCGGGAAATCAACGCTGATGAATGTGCTCGGATGTTTGGATTCTCCGACATCGGGCTCCTATCACTTGAATGGTCAAAACGTCGCCAAATTGGATGAGGATGAGTTGGCCGAAATTCGCAATCGCGAGATTGGATTCGTTTTCCAGACATTTAATCTTTTGCCCCGTTATAATGCCTTGGAAAATGTCGCTTTACCATTGATTTATGCCGGTATATCCAAGCGTGAGCGGCTCGAGCGATCAGAAGAAGTCCTCGGAATGGTAGGATTGCAGGACCGCCTTGCACACCGGCCAAACGAATTGAGTGGGGGACAACAACAGCGTGTGGCTGTGGCACGTGCCCTAGTGAATAGGCCGTCGATTATTCTCGCAGATGAGCCCACAGGTAATTTGGATACTGCGACTTCGATGGAGATTATGAACTTATTTAGAGAGATTCAAGCCGCAGGAAATACGGTAATATTGGTCACTCATGAAGAGGATATAGCTAATTGTGCGCACCGCATTGTTCACCTTCGCGATGGAAAAGTGCAGTCCGAAAATGGCTGAATGCTGCAGTTCGTACCGTTTCTTTGTATTTTGAAAAGCAAATAATTTGAAGGATTATGCAACGTGAACGCATTGTGAACTTGCGCGATAAAACGCAGGTGGGTCGAGCAGTTTTGGTGCACGGTTGGGTCCGCTCGTTTCGCAACGATCAATTTATCGCACTAAACGATGGCTCATGTTTGGGCAACTTGCAATTGGTGATCGACCGTGATGCTACAGATGATGCCCTCAAGAAGCTCATCACGACTGGAGCGGCCATTGCAGCTGAGGGTGTAGTAGAAGCCTCGCAAGGACGTGGTCAGGTGACGGAGTTAAAGGTTTCCGAATTGAAGGTATTGGGTGATGCAGATCCTGAATCGTTCCCGATTCAAATGAAGCGCCACACCATGGAGTTCCTCCGAGAAAAGGCGCATTTGCGGTTCAGAACGAGTACTTTCGGTGCGGTTTTCCGTGTCCGTCACGCACTCAATTTTGCAGTGCATAAATTTTTCACGGAGAAAGGCTTCTTTCAAATGCATACGCCCATCATTACGGGTAGTGATGCTGAAGGCGCCGGAGAGATGTTCCAAGTCACCACGTTGGATCTGTCAAACGTTCCCAAGGCAGAAGACGGCACGGTGGATTTCACCTCGGATTTCTTCGGAAAAATGGCGAATCTTACTGTTAGTGGACAGTTGGAAGCAGAATTGGGTGCGATGGCGCTTGGTCAGGTCTACACATTTGGCCCTACGTTTCGTGCTGAAAATTCAAATACTTCCCGTCATTTGTCCGAGTTCTGGATGATTGAGCCGGAGGTAGCTTTTGCTGACCTAGCGGATAATATGAAATTGGCAGAAAACTGCTTAAAGTCCATCCTTAGCGATGTTTTAGCGGGTTGTGACGAGGACCTTGAATTTCTAGAGAATCGGGAGCTTCAGGCGGAAAAACAACTGCCACAAGCTCAGCGTCACGATGCTCCATTGCGTGCCCGGCTGCTAGCCGTTGTGGACAGTCCATTCCAGCATGTGACCTACACTGAGGCGATCGACTTGCTCCAACGGTCTAAGCCTTACAAAAAGAAAAAATTCAAGTATCCGATCGAGTGGGGGGTAGATTTGCAAAGCGAACATGAACGTTGGTTGGTAGAAAAGCATTTTAATGGTCCGGTAATCATTACGGACTATCCAGCTTCGATAAAGGCGTTTTACATGCGTCAAAACGATGACGATAAAACCGTCGCTGCTATGGACGTTCTGGTTCCGGGTATAGGCGAAATTATTGGTGGTAGCCAGCGAGAGGAGCGACTCGATCGCTTGAAGGCAAAATGCGCAGAATTCAATATTCCTGAGGATCATGTATGGTGGTACCTGGATACCCGCCGCT
>DIHQ01000004.1:1567-12641 GCA_002420235.1 Flavobacteriales bacterium UBA5692 | reverse complement strand
CCTGGATACCCGCCGCTACGGTTCTGCAGTGCATAGCGGTTTTGGCATGGGTTTTGAAAGACTGGTCATGTACGTTACTGGGATGACGAATATTCGGGACGTCATTCCGTTCCCGCGCACGCCGCAGAACGCAGAATTTTAACACCACACTTCATGCTCAAGCAAAGCCTCCAACAGAAACTGCTCCAAAAGCTCTCGCCGCAGCAGATTCAGTTGATGAAGTTGTTGCAATTGCCAACACCGGAACTCGAGGTACGAATTAAAGAGGAGTTGGAGGCCAACCCCGCTTTAGAGGAAGGAGCAGAAAACGACTGGGATGAAGAAGACTTAACTTCTGGCGACGAGAAAAATGAAGCCCTTGACGAGTTTGATTTCGACGATTACCTGAATGATGAGACGCCAGATTACCAATTAAGCGCCCGGAATCAAGGGTCAGACGTTGAGGACAAAACGATTCCATTCTCTGGTGGTATAACCTTTTTTGAACGCCTACATGCCCAACTAAACTTGCTCAATGCGCCGAAAGAAACGCGTGAACTGGCCGACCACATTATCGGTAATTTAGACGAAGCAGGATACCTCCGCAGGGACCTTGAGAGTATCGTGAATGATTTAGCATTCACAGAAGGTAAGGTAGTGGAACGGCCTGCACTTGAGGAGGCCTTGGCACTTGTGCAGACTCTCGATCCTGCTGGTGTTGGCGCCCGGGATTTGAAGGAATGCTTGCATTTGCAATTGCGACGCAAATTCGAGTCCGAAGATCATTCGACCGCAAAATTATCCCGACGCATTTCTCAACGCATAGCATTGGAAATCCTTGAGTTTCAATTTGAGTCGTTTTCAAAAAAGCACTTCGAGCGCATCCAAAAAAAGCTCGATATCGATGAGGAGGCCCTGAAGGACGCATTGGCAGAAATTACCCAGCTTAATCCGAAGCCGGGGAATTCGAGCGCTGAGTCATCGCGCGGAACTGCAATCCAAGTGGTTCCTGACTTTGTATTGACCGTCGAAGAGAACGAGTTGCGTTTGCACCTCAATCAACGCAATGCTCCCGAACTGCGCATCAGCCCGATGTATAAGGAAATGATGGAAACGTACGCGAGCGGAGCGAAAACGAATAGCCATCAGAAGGATGCTCTCACGTTTGTGAAGCAGAAGATAGACTCGGCCAAGTGGTTTGTCGACGCTATTCGCCAACGCCAGTTAACGCTAACAATGACAATGCAGGCCATAGCAGATCACCAGCAGGAATACTTCATGTCCGGCGATGAAACGGATTTACGGCCGATGATTCTAAAGGATATCGCGGATGTGGTTCAAATGGATATCAGCACAGTTTCTCGCGTGGCTAATAGCAAATATGTTCAAACTCCCTATGGTACTTTTTTGCTGAAGTCGTTCTTCAGTGAAAGCTTGACCACCGATACAGGGGAGGAAGTGAGTTCGCGTGAGGTTAAGAAAATTCTCCAAGACGCCATCGAAGGCGAGAATAAGCGCAAGCCTTTATCCGATGAAAAACTTGGCCAGGTCTTGAATTCGAAGGGATACAACATCGCCCGCCGCACGGTGGCAAAATACCGCGAGCAGTTGGGTATTCCCGTGGCGCGCTTGCGAAAGGAGCTAGGCTGATGTGGGCCACTTGGATATCTCGGGTGTTTCACCCATTGTTGATGCCACTGGTGACATTAATCATGGTATTTGCGTTGGACCCTTATTTGCAAGCTTTGCCAGAGGTGTTCATGTACATGGCCGTGGTGGTACTGGTCAATACATTGGCTCCAGCTGTGTCGATTTTCGTCCTGCACAAGCGGGGTTACTTGAGTGATTTGGATATCCGAATTCGGAAGGAGCGCACGTTGCCTTTCATCATAGTCCTCGCTTATTTCATAATGACCTATGCACTGCTTGTTTTGAGACCAGCATTGTACATCCCTTTGGTATACCTAGACATGTGGATGGGCCTCATGGCGTCGATTGGCCTCGCACTGATTATTACGCGTTGGTTTAAGATCAGCATGCACATGTTAGCTCAGGGTGGTGTCCTTGGTATTGCCATGGCTGTGCAGGCCATGCAAACAGTCCCCACGTGGACATTGAATGGTATCCTCGTATTCATTGCGGGTTGGGTTGGATTTGCGAGAATCCACTTGAACGTGCATCGGCATATCGAAGTTTACATTGGCTACCTGCTTGGATTTGTCGTGTGTTTTTGTGCGATGGTGTTCGGTTTGGGCGCATAATTTACCAAGCTCAATCCACTGTGGATTGTTGCCAATTCCAAGCGTCACGCAGTGCATCTTCGAGGTTGAATTGACAAGACCATCCGAGTTCACGTCGCGCCTTGCTTGTATCGGCGAAAATGGCAGCAATATCGCCTGTCCGACGCGGCCCTATACGGTGTGGAACAGGTACTCCCGTTGTGCGCTCAAATGCCCTCATGACCTCAAGCACACTGTGGCCTTGTCCTGTTCCAAGGTTGAAGGCTTCGCAGGTGGTCCCCTGCCCTCCTAGCCAATTTAATGCTGCTACGTGGGCCTTCGCCAAATCCAAAACGTGAATATAGTCCCTGATGCACGTACCGTCAGGGGTTGGGTAATCGTTTCCAAAAACCGTAAGCGGTTCCCGCAATTGCGCCGCGGCTTGGGTAAGATAGGGTATAAGGTTATCGGGAGTGCCCAATGGAAGCTCTCCTATGTGACCTGAGGGATGAGCTCCAATGGGATTGAAATAGCGCAGTAGCGCAGCTTTCAATGGATAACCGCTTCTCACAAAATCTGTAATGATGCGCTCACACACTTGCTTGGTGTATCCGTAGGGAGAATCGGCGCCTCGGACTGGCGTACTTTCGTCAACAGGAATTGTCTCCGGTTGGCCGTACACAGTGCAGCTGCTTGAAAAAACAAAATCTGACACATCGAAACGTTTAGCCGCTTCTAGGATGTTTACCGTGCTGGCTATGTTATTAGAGTAGTACTTGAGGGGCATTAGCGTGCTTTCACCAACTGCCTTGAAAGCGGCAAAATGGATGATTCCATCTATAGTTTCTCCTGATGTAATACGCTCGAAAGCTGAAAACAAAGCGCTTCGGTCTGTACAATCCACCTCCTCGACATGTGGCTCAAACTCTAAAATCGCTTTCAATCCGGCCAGCACTTCTCGTTTCGCATTTGAAAAATTATCGAGCACAATTGGAGAATACCCCGAATTTACCAATTCGATGATGGTATGTGACCCGATGTATCCTGCACCTCCTGTTACGACAACACGCTTCATACATGGTAAAATTAAGTACTTCAATTGGAATCTGGCGCTTAACTCGAACACAGCCACATGCCCATCCTAATCACCACAGGACTTTTTAAGTAAACGCGAGTCAATCATTAATAGCTAATCCAATTCTATCTTGTATGATTTACACATCGGTTAGCGTCGTCTTTTAGTTTTTGTTCCAAGGAATTTAATTTTGTTTATGGGTTCAATTTGGTCAGCGCAAGACCAGCAGGAATTTGCGCAACGGGGATGGTCATTGGATGAGGCTGATAGCCAATTGAAAATGTTGCGTGATCGCGGATCATCAGTATCGGTATTTCGACCATGTACGGCGGGAGATGGCATCCATATTTTATCCTCTGAAGAGCGGCATACAACACTTGGTATTGGTTCAAAAATCCTGTCCGATCGGAATATGTGTTCGCGATTTATTCCCGCATCAGGAGCTGCATCTAGAATGTTTGCTGCTTTGCAAGGAGAGCTCCTTCAATCAGAAGAGAAGATGCTTCAGCAAAGGGCGCAGGACCTCCCTTTTTGGAGCAATTCTCAACGTGAGCTACTCGAGTCGATGTCGCCAGTAGATCGATCCCTACAAGCACGCGAATGGATGATAGATCCAAAAGTGGGTTGGGGCCATTTGCCTAAAGGGCTTATCCCGTTTCACCGATATCCCGGTGGACAGGTTCGTTCATGCTTCGAAGAGCACTTTCGAGAGTGGAAGTTGCTTGCCGGCGATGCATCACTGCATTTTACTGTGCCACAACATTACCAAAAACACATTAACTCCTTGTACCAAAGGAAAGGCGTCACCACCTCAATTCAGTCACCATCCACAGACACACTGGCTTGGGATATTGTGTCCAATGCGATTGCCCGTAATTCTGACGGCACCTTGCTTTTTCGTCCAGGAGGCCATGGTGCATTGCTGACCAATTTAGGTTCCATTAAGACGTCTTTTATTTTGATTAGGAACATTGACAATGTAGTCCCTGGTGGTCGAATGGCCGCCCGAAATAAAGAGCAGCAGATACTGCTCGGCCAGTGTGCAAAGCTTGTGCAGGAACGAGATGCTTTACTCAGTCGCTTAGATTGCGGTGCACCACGTTGGCTGAATGATGCGAATGAATGGTTGAGGATGTTCGATACTAATTTAGGGGATGCTGTCACGGTGGAACGGCTGATTTGGTCGCTGGACCGTCCGATTCGTGTGGCGGGAATGGTAGTGAACGAAGGTGCCCCCGGTGGCGGGCCATTTTGGATTCGCAAAGGTAACGGTCGTTCGGTACCTAGTATTGTAGAAAGTTCTGAGTTGCCTTCAGGTGGATTAAATCGTGGCACGCACTATAATCCTGTGGACATCGTTTGCAACCTGCAGCGATTTGATGGCAATCGATACAACTTACAGCAATTTGCTGATCAAAACAGGTATTTGACCTGTGACAAAGATTGGCACGGGAATGCAATTCGTATTTTGGAACGACCCGGTCTCTGGAACGGGGGTATGGACGAATGGCTGACTCAATTTATCGAAGTGCCTTCTTCGACATTTGCTCCTGTTAAGACTGTATTCGATTTGCTTGATCCTATCCGCCGTAATTAAAGGAAAATCAGGGCATAAAAAAGGCCGCCCGGAGGCGACCCTTTTGAACACAAAACGAATATTTTAAGAATTAGTGCTTCATCAACGTTTGATTATATACTCTGTTATCGTTGATGATGCGTAAGGCATAGGCGCCGGGGCGCAAGTTGTAGGCAGGAATCAAGTCCACATCCTGACCTTGCGCTGGATTCAAACGGATTTCGCGGTGGAGTACATTGCCGGACAAATCCGTCAACATTACAATTGTTTCTCCTTTGAACTCGCGTTTGAATGTCACGGTCACCTCATTGTTGAAAGGGTTAGGGTACACAAGGAAATTACTGTGGAACTCGGTTGCTCGATCCTCTACAGCGTTGTCATCAGCAGGATTGCGAGAATTGAAGGCTTCCTCAGGTCGGTCCTTAATGCGGCGCATACCGATTGCAGTGGTGATATTGCCGTCAAGTTTCCATCCATTCAAGTGCAGCGAATTCTCTGAAGCTTGGCCATATTGTCCTTCAAGTACCACATTTGTTCCCATAGTGCGTAACTTCAGGAAGTAGGTCATACCCTGTTCAACTTCGGCCTGGATTTTGAACGTTAAAATGCCCTCCTGGCCAGCGCGAATATCAATCTTTTTACCGTGAATTTCTTGGCCTCGGCTGTCTTGGATAACGGCTGCAATTCGTCCATTAGATGACACTTGCTTGACGCTAACGTAGATTTTTTCTACGACGCCATCTTCGCAGGCAGTAAAGGATTGGAGCGCAATATCCAAATTGTTTAAAAGCAGTACCTGGTTACCTCGTGCCTCCTTGACCACGCAATCATGGTTGAGATTATCGAAGGGTCCAACTGTTGAAGCAAAATTTGCAGACTGCGCTTGCGCAGAAAGAGTGCCGCTCAAAAGGGCGGCGGCTGTTAGAATGTAAAACTTATTAAGTTTCATGATGAAGAGTTATTTGATTTCGAATTCCTCTTACGTCATGTTTTCAGAAAAGGTTACAATCAAGATTTAATATAATCACAAGTTATTGGAAAACAGCGTTTTAAACGATTAGATCTAGGATGAAATTGGGGTCAATAAAATCTTCTGAACGGTTATTAGAGCATATCACAAGGGTCGCCCTACCCTTGATTTCTTCCAGCGCTTCTCGGTACCATGCGATGCCAGATGCATCGAGGTTGACACAGGGCTCATCCAAAACGATTAGTTCAGCTTGAGACGCGAGGGCCATCGCCAGCTTCACTCGTTGCTGCATTCCTGAGCTCAACTCACGGAACGCCTTCTCCATTTGCTTAGCTAGTCCAGCCTTGTGAAGCAAATCGTACGCAGCTGACTCAGCAGCTTTTGTTTGAAATTGACTCTGGAATTCTACAAGTTCTGCAATCGTCAATTGGGGATGCAGTGTTGAAACTGGGCTGATCCGCTGACTTTTAGTACAGAGGGCATCAGCATCCAATGATTCATCCTCACGTGACCAATGCACACTTCCAATAGCCGCCGTTAGTTCACCTGCTATGATTCGCCCTAATGTGGATTTTCCACTTCCGTTAGTTCCACGAATCAAGCATTCACTTCCCGATGGAAGTTGCACCGAGACGGGAATGAAAACAGGATGCGTTTTGTAGGTATGAGAGACTTCTCTCAACTCTACCGCGATTCCCAACAGGCTCGAATCTGCTGTTAGGGCCATTAGAAGGGTCCTCGGATGATGCCTCTGTCTGAGGCTTGGATAAAGGCGAGGATGCTCTCTTTTTCCGGTGAATGCGGAAGATCTTTCTCGGCTAATCGAGCAGCCTGAGACAGATTGGTGTTTTGCACATAGAGGGTGCGGTAGATGTCTTCGATATTGATGATTCGATCTTTGGTAAATCCACGTCGACGTAATCCAGTGCTATTCACTCCAATGAATGATAATGGCTCGCGCGCTGCCTTTACAAATGGGGGAACATTTTTCCGCACCAGAGACCCACCTGCAACGAACGCGTGTTGACCGATGGTGACGAATTGTTGAACGCCCACCATCCCTTCAATGATGACCCAGTCTTCAATGGTCACATGTCCAGCGATGTTTCCAGAATTCGCAATGATAACATGGTCGCCGATGCAGACGTCGTGTGCCAAGTGGCAGTAAGCCATTAGCAGACAATCTGAGCCAACTTTTGTAATCATCCTGTCAGCTGTTCCTCGGTTGATGGTGACGCATTCTCGAATTACGGTATGGTTGCCAATTTCCACCGTAGACGCCTCACCGTTGAATTTCAAGTCTTGCGGTATGGCACCGACAACTGCTCCCGAAAAAACCTTGCACGAGTCGCCGAGGGTGGTGTTGCTGTGGATAATAGCATGCGGACCTACCCAACAGTTCGCCCCGATTACCACATTTGCTTCAATGAAAGCGAACGGTTCAACTACCGTACCTGGTCCAATGGTCGCATCCTGAGAAACGTACGCTTGGGGTGAAATGTATGCAGTGGAAGTGCTCATTTGGTAGCTTTCTAGCACTTGTTCAGCGATCCTTGACGATTTGCGCCAGCATCTCTGCTTCTGAAACCAGGTCACCTTGGACATAGCCTCGCCCACGCATGTTCACCAGTCCTCTGCGTATGGGGGACATCAACTCCAAGTGGAAGACTATCGAATCCCCCGGAATCACTTTTTTCTTGAACTTGACGTTATCGATTTTCATGAAATACGTGGTGTAATTCTCTGGATTATCCACGGTTTGTAGAGCAAAAATACCGCCGACTTGTGCCATGGCCTCAACTTGTAATACGCCAGGCATAACCGGATTTCCCGGGAAATGTCCTTGGAAGAAGGGTTCATTTACGGTGACGTTCTTACAGCCAACAATACTTTTGTCATCCAACTCCAAAATTTTGTCCACCATGAGGAAAGGATACCGGTGTGGCAACATCTCAGCAATCTGGTTGATGTCGAAGAGTGAGGGACGGTTCGTATCCAAGTTGGGTTTTCCTATTTCTTCTTTCATCTTTTTCTTCAAAATTTTGGCAAACGACACGTTGCCGGCGTGTCCTGGCCGAGCAGCCAGGATGTGGGCTTGAATAAATTTTCCGGTGAGGGCCAAATCCCCCAGAATGTCCAATAATTTGTGGCGTGCAGGTTCGTTCTGGTATCGCAACGGCGAGGTGTTCAGTACTCCGGGCACGTCCGCTTGCGCTTGCAGGTCTTTACTGTCCACCATTTCGGCGATGTCCTGGAGTTCTTTTTCTGAATAAGGGCGTTCAATTAAGACAACCGCGTTGTTCAGGTCCCCGCCTTTAATCAAACCTGCTTTAGCCAGTGCTTTCACTTCTTTCAAGAACACAAACGTTCGACACTGGGCAATGTCTTCTTTAAAATCCTGCAGTCTGCGCATACTCGCGTGCTGAGTTCCAAGAACGGGGCTGCAGTAGTCCACCATGACTGTGAGCCGGAATTGGTCATCTGGTTCCGGGACTGCGAGCATTTCAATATTCTTGTCCTTGTCTTCGAAAGCGATGTTTTCGCGCAACTTGTAATAAATTCTGGGAGCTTCTTGTTCCGTGTAACCGAGACGCTCAAAGGCTTCAACGAATGCCTCAGAGCTCCCGTCTAAGATGGGGATTTCAGGCCCGGTAAGTTGGATCAGGGCGTTGTCTACTTCGCAGCCATATAATGCCGCTAAAATGTGCTCCGTAGTATGGACTCGGGCACCATTATTTTCTAAAGTTGTTCCTCGCTTGGTGGCTACGACTAGATCGGCATCCGCATCAATGATAGGTTTCCCAGGAAGGTCTACACGTTGAAATTTGTACCCGTGATTGTCTGGAGCGGGTAGGATTGACATGATTACTGCTTCACCCGTGTGAAGACCAATCCCGGAAAATTCAACAGGTTTTTTCAGGGTGCGTTGCTGGATGGATGTGACCATTCGCCTCAGCTTAGTTTTTGTTCCAATGCTTCAATGCGGTCCAAAACTAAGGCGCGAATCAATTTCCGCAAGGCAATTTGTTGAGCTTGATAGGCTTTGATGGGCTGTGCTGGGGTACCTTGCCAGACACCGTTGGGCTCGGTAATACTTTTCGTAACTCCGGATTGTGCAGCGATTTTAACACCGTCTGCCACGGTGAGGTGACCGGCAAATCCGACTTGTCCTCCAATCATGCAATTCGATCCAATGGTTGTGCTACCCGCTACACCAGACTGTGCTGCAATGATTGTGCTCGAGCCAATTACGACATTGTGGGCAATCTGGATTTGGTTGTCGAGTTTGACCCCGTCTTCAATTACTGTCGATCCGATTGTCGCTCGATCGATGGTTGTGGAAGCTCCAATTTCACAGCCATCGCCTATAGTCACGTTACCTGTCTGGGGTATCTTGAGGTATCGTCCTTCTTCGTTGGATGCAAATCCAAATCCGTCCGCACCGATTACGGCGCCGGCTTGTATAATGCAATCGGAGCCAATGGTGCAATAATCAAGTACGGCCACTTGCCGGTGAAGTGTTGTTCTTGCTCCGATGTGAACGCCCTTTCCAATACTTACTTGGCCATGAATTTGACATCCCACATCGATTTGAGCTCCAGCCTCTATGACAGCAAAAGGTCCAATATAACAGTCCGCACCGATCTCTGCTGAAGCGTCGACGTGGGCATTTGCGGCGATACCCGTGGGATAAGAGTGGTGCGCTGATTCCCATTGCAGAATCTCTGCAAAAGCGGCATATGGATCGCTGACACGAATGAGGGATAAATGTTTTGGGAGAGCATGTGAGGGGATGAAATCATTAGCAACCAAGGCTGCGCTTGCTTGGGTGGTATAAATAAATTCCTCATACTTTTCGTTAGCCAAAAAAGTCAGACTCCCTGCTTCTGCTTCTTGAATTTTTGCTATTTGATTCAAGGTGACATCGGCTGGACCTTCTACCGTCCCATTGATGCGATTAGCCAAAGCCTTGGCGGTTACTTCCATTGTGTAAAATTAAGGCATGTGTTCAATTCAGGACATGCTCAGTGTTCTGAATGTGCTCCAAACCAACAGGTCTTGAATTCCTCAAATGAAAGGGGTTGATTCCATACCGCATGCCCAATTTCCGTGAGTGCAACTTCTCTTACATGTTGTGTGTTATTTTTCTTATCCATCTTCATGATCGCCCAAAGAGTATTCAAATTTGCCGATTCAACCGTTGACGTGATCTGATTGGATGCCTCGAGGATAAGCCAGCGTTTTATAATCTCGGCAGCTTCAATCATGTCGTTTTGCAATATCTGATTATCCGAGCGTGATGCACTCCAATGGAGCGAAACTAACATGCCTAGTCCCACGGCAATGCCATGTGGCAATTCTTTTTTTTGCTCAGCGGCAGCACTCTCTAGTGCATGTCCTATGGTGTGTCCAAAGTTCAATATTTTGCGCGGTCCAGATTCTTGTTCATCCGCTTCGACCAATCGCTGTTTGACTGCTGCCGCCTCTTCGATTAGCTTATGAATCAAGCCAGGTTTAGGAATAGTCTCAAACCTTTTCATCTTGAGCCAAAGGTTTGAGTTACCAATTAGTCCGTGTTTCGTCATCTCCATCCAGCCGCTTAATACATCTAGCGGTTTCAAGGTTTCTAAAACACGGTAATCCGAGACTACAATATTGGGTTGCGTTATGGTTCCGATGTAGTTTTTTAACCCCATAAAATTGATGCCGTTCTTTCCCCCGATTCCGGCATCAACGGATGCTAGGAGGGTCGTGGGAAGCGACCATTTGTAAAGTCCTCGTTGGTAGATTGAGGCGGCAAAAAGGCCAATATCAAGAACGGTTCCGCCACCGACAACAGCAATACTTTGCCCACGATGGGCCCCGCTTTTTACAAGCCACTTTAGCACTTGTTCTACTTGGGTCAAACACTTGCTTTGTTCGCCAGCTTGTAACCAGAACACACGCTTCTTTTCTGCAGCGCTCGAAACCCAATTTATAGTCGGGTTTTCTTTGAAAAATTTGTCAGCGATGCACCAATCGGGTTTAGCTCTGCCGGGAGCCTCAATTCCGGGCTGAAAAATACCATCTTTAGACTCGAAAGGAACGGTGATGTATAATGGTTTGAGGTTCAATTTGACGTTGGAATTATTTCGAAATTACACGTAACAATGGGAAACAAAAAAGCCAGCACTAGGCCGGCATTTTTGTGGTACTACCGGGAATCGAACCTGGGACACACGGATTTTCAGTCCGTTGCTCTACCAACTGAGCTA
>DIHQ01000004.1:1107-1264 GCA_002420235.1 Flavobacteriales bacterium UBA5692 | reverse complement strand
GTTGCTCTACCAACTGAGCTATAGTACCATCACGGGCCGGCAAAGATAGGAGATTTTGTTTTAATTAATGCAAGGCTGATGGATGCAAAGAGTCCCAGAACGTTTGCTTGAGAACGGCGGTGGAAAGTGTCGGTTAAACAAAGGCACATTATGTGAA
>DIHQ01000004.1:0-783 GCA_002420235.1 Flavobacteriales bacterium UBA5692 | reverse complement strand
ATTTTTCGCTTGAATCCAGATGTTAGCCGACAAATGTTAATTTAATTCATACGAATACTGTTTTGGAATTTGTAATTTGAAGCCTCTTCCGTTACATTCGCCATGTGCGCGCGCTGTGTCCGCGCGGGCATCCTGTTGTTTGAACCAAATCAAATCGCCACCTCATGCGAAAGCTGTTATGCCTTCTCGCTGCCTGCAGTGCAGTGTTTGTTGTTAGCTCACAAACCCCATTAGAGACCCCCGATCCATCCATTCCCCCAGGATACGCAATTATTATTGAATCGTACATTGAACATGATGGCATAGTCAGTGGCGCTGACCTTACTGGGCAAACGACTTACCGTCTGTACTTGGAGATGGAAAATGAAGCCGACTTCTTGTCGTGTATTTCAGGAGAGGCTGATAATCCAATGATGATTTATTCCACCTCAGCCCCAGCATGGTACAATGATTTGGAGCTTGGTGAAGAGGTAGGTGCCTGGGTGAACCCAATGGTTCTGCCCTTTTTTCCAGAGTTGAATTACGATAGTTGGTTAACAATTGGTGGTGCAACAGCAGACGACGAGGTGGAAGTCAACGTTGCAGCCGGCGAGATTAACCTTTTGGAAGAATTTGGTTCGGGTGAAAACGTCTTAATTGATGATGAAATTGGTACGGCATTATTCACACTGTTTCCTTGCGACCCAGCGGATTTGGCATCATGCGATTTTTCCCATCCTGCCTTCGCGGGAGAGAACCTGCGGGTGCTAATTGGCCAAATCACAACTGATGGAGACCTGACCG
>DIHQ01000076.1 GCA_002420235.1 Flavobacteriales bacterium UBA5692 | reverse complement strand
CATTTTTGGGACGTCTGAAGCGACACTGACCCGGGGGACTGAGCGAACTAACCCCAATATTCAAGTATTAGGCGTGGGAGATAATTACTTCAGTGTCAGTGGATATGACCTTGCAAATGGACGAAACTTCACCCAGCAAGAGGCCCAATCCGCCAACCGTATCGCAGTGCTTGGTGCCGATTTAGTCAAGGAATTATTCAACGATTGGCAAGAGCCAATTGGTTCTGAATTCACCATAGGAGCCAAGCGCTATAGCGTCATCGGTGTGCTTAAACCGCGCGGCCAAGCCTTTGGAATATCCCAAGATAACCAGTGCTACATCCCCATTCCGTGTGCTCGACAGCAGTTCTCTGATGGCCTGAGGAGCTACCAGATTGTTTGCAAATCCCAACATCCGAAAGATGTCAAGGGTATGGCGGAAACAGCTGTGGGAATTATGCGTGTGATTAGAGGAGATCAACCAGGCGAAGATCACTCCTTCAACCTGACCTTGAGCGACAGCATGGTCTCTACGCTAGAAGAGGCCATCAGCGGCATTACGGCCGCTGCTTCCATAATTGGTATTATTACCTTATTTGGTGCGGGAATCGGCCTCATGAATATCATGCTGGTTAGTGTGTCAGAGCGTACGCGAGAAATTGGAACTCGCAAAGCCCTTGGGGCTGCGCCCCACGCCGTACGATTGCAGTTCCTCATCGAAGTGATTATCATTGGACAGCTCGGCGGAGCGGTTGGCACTGTCCTTGGGATAGCGGCCGGAAATGGCATTGCGTACGCTATGGAAACACCTTTTGTAGTTCCGTGGGGTTGGCTGGTGACCGGGGTAGCTCTGAGTTTCGCAACTAGTCTCATAAGCGGCTATTATCCAGCCCTTAAAGCTGCTCAGCTCGATCCCATCGTAGCTCTTCGACGGGAGTAATCAGCTGACCTCGCGTTCTAATATTTTTGCCATTCGTGCTCTTTCTTTTGCTATGAGCGCCTCCGCCCACTGTTCCGAAGATTCGACTGACTCCAGTAGCTTTTGCCAATCGGCTTCATCTCGTGCCGGAACAGCAGCATCGTGAATGACCTTACCTGCAACATCCAGCGATAAAACCAGGAATTGCTCCATGTACCGCAATTGCAAGTTGCACAGCGTATGGCCAAACCGAACCAAGACGTCGGGATCTAAGGTAGCTGCCATAGCAGTTCGGAGGCGGCGGATGTTCTCAACATGGTTGCGAACAAGCAAAATGAAATTTTGACCAGAAGGCAGCAATGTTGGTAACTCAACTGGTGCTCCCAATGGCTTCACATCCAACACTCGACCTACATCGCTCAACTGGACCAATCGGTTATTACGGGAACGAAATAAGGCCGGGATGACTGGCTGCCGCATGAAATGATCCCTCACAGCGAACGCCTCAGCGTCCAGCCGTTCCATGATTTCCTCTGGCTCGACTGAGTCTTTCAATCCAAGCAGCGTCAATGCTGTTCCTTTATCCATACTCTGAAATGTGCAAAAAGTGAAGATACGCCAACATGGGACTCCTTCCTCGACTCGTTGCCATTCCCTTGCTAAATTTGAACCAAAATAAAACTTACGATGAAAATGACTTCGTTTGCAATGATATTGATGACTGGAGCTGTATTGTCAGCGTGCGGTGATACGGCCACGAAGACGGAAAATTCCCCATCGATAACTTCCAAAACTGTCCCTAATCCTGCAGCCGCGCAAGAATCAGACAACGTTTCGGTGCTTTATAAGAACGGTATTACAGACGCCAATCGAGGTGACAAAACAGGACTCGTGCGGTTGCACGGAACCATCAACCAACCCAGTGGAGGTGAAGTCACATTGTATGAAACAGAGGGCCGCAATACCATCGAAGTGGCCAAAACACGCCTTTCAAACCGCGCATTTGATTTTGGTGAAATTGAAGTGAGTCGTGGATTCTACAAAATTAGCCTCAATGGAGAGACTAACTCCACCGACATCATTCTGAACCCTGACGAAGCAGATGTTGAGATTGCATTCAACTCCACTCGGTTATCCGCCAATAAATCTGCTGCTGGTTCCAAGGAGAACACCGGATGGTTTTCTTACCAGTCCATCGAAAACAAAAACAGTAGCGAGGTCCGTAAACTCCGCAGCAGCATAAAGGACGCGGGTGCTTTTCGAGCACGCATTGAAGAGCAAATCAAACAAAAACAATCGGAACTGGTCAGTCAGCAGCACACCATCATGGATCAGTATCCCGGCACCTACTTGGCGAAGTTCTTGGGATGGAAGAACCCCAAATATCCCAACAACCAGGGCCGGTTCTTTGAAGACATCGAAGCAACCGATAACAGCGCGGTACGTTCATTGGCCATCAGCAATAGGATACAAGACATGATGCGCAATTTCAGCGGAGGAAAGGATAGCGGTTTCCTCGCGTGCGTCGATTTGGTTAAAGCGCATTTCGAGCCAAATCCTGTAGCCTTGGAAAGCGTACTGTACACGATGTTAGATGGTTTCTATAACACAGGGAAAGAGACCATATGTCAATACATTTTGGACAACTACATATTCGACGAAGATTGTGGAGCCGACTTGAGCGATGCTATACGGATACGTGCCCAGGGCATTATTAATTTACAACTGGGCAAGACACCGCCCAACTTCCAAATCGAAAAATGGGACGGTGGCGCCTTGGACCTTTATCAAACGTGCGCTCAAAACGAATACACCCTGCTTATGTTTTGGGCTTCATGGTGCCACAAATGCGAGCAAGAGATTCCGAGCCTCGGCCCTGTCTACGACAAATATGGCTACAAAGGATTCGAAATCGTTGGTGTTAGTTTGGACCAAGTCCGGAACACGTGGGAAAAAGCCATCAACGATAACCGCATGACTTGGCCGAACGTAAGCCAATTACAAGCATGGAACAGCCCTGTGGTGTCGGAGTACAAGGTAACTGCTACACCGACGTATTTTTTGCTAGACAAAAAGGGTAAAATTATTCTGAAGCCAAAGCGCTATTTCCAAGTCGACAAGTTTCTATCGGAAATGTTGAAGTAATCAATGTTCGAGGTGTTGCTGATGAGCCTCGGCAAGGTGCAGGATAATGCCGTCGGATAACCCCACCTTCTGTGCGAAGATTTCATCCGCACCGACGAGAGACATGATTCCGCGGTAGATAACGCCAGCGGGAACGATGACATCAGATCGGTTGTGCTTGAACCCGAATGTCCGAGACCGCTCGTGCACCGGAACGTCATGAATACGTGCGATCCATTTCTCGAGCATCGTTAGAGGCAAAGGCATGTTCTTTTTTATGCGAGCAACCTTGTGATAGCGGTTGATGTTTCCGCCGGTACCAATAACTTTGAGCCCTTGGTGCTCAACCTGCTCATCTATGAACCTCTTGATGCTTTTCCACTCATCATCGTCTACCGCATCATTGAGCATACGCACGGCGCCAATTTTAAAACTCTTCCGCGCGAGGCATACGCCTTGTTTCAAAATGGACAACTCCGTCGAACCGCCGCCGACATCAATGCACATCAGGTTGGACACCTTACTCCATTGGTTGTTTTTAAAATTACGCAAAATCAAATCCGCTTCCTCCTTCCCGGATATCAACTCAATTTCAATCCCAGACGCGTCTTGAACCTGCTGAATTACCTCGCTTCTATTTTCAGCGGTGCGAATCGCACTCGTTGCACAGGCCCGAAATCGAGCAACTCCTTGAACGTTCATTAACAACTTAAAGGCATGCATGACCTGTATCAGGTTTTGAATTCCTTGAGCAGAAAGTTGCCCAGAATTAAAAACCATGGAGCCAAGTCGCAGCGGAACACGGTAATAGGCAACGACCTCCTCATTAAATCTTCCACCGGTAGTCCATTCCAACTCCTTGATGAGCAGGCGAACTGCATTAGACCCCGTGTCGATGGCAGCATAACGCTTACGTCTATTTTCCTTCGATTTGGCCATGATCACGTTTCGTTCACATAAAGTTCGTACAGCGCCTGCTGGCAGTCGAGCTGGATACTTTTGGAACGTCGCTTCACGAACTTGTTTTGAAGTTGATTATCCAATTTACGCGCTCGTACGTTGTCCTTTAATTGCAAATCCAACATAGCACCTACCTGTGCTTGCAGTTGGCGATCATAAATAGGGACACTCACTTCGACGCGGCGATCTAGATTGCGACCCATCCAATCAGCTGAACTCAAAAAGTAAAGTGGGTCACCGTCGTTGGCAAAGTACAGCACACGTCCGTGTTCCAGGTCACGTCCGATTATGCTACGTGCACGAATGTTTTCACTTAGCCCTAGAATACCTGCCTTAAGCGAGCAGATGCCCCGAACAATTAAATCAATCTTCACGCCTGCTTGGCTCGCACCGTAGAGCAATTCAATCATGGCAGCGTCCACGAGGTTATTTAGCTTTAATATAATTCTACCCTTGCGACCCGACTTGACGTGCTTGATTTCTTGCCGAACCAACTGCGCAAAACGCGTTCGCGTTGTATAGGGACTCACGACCAAATGCTTGAAGCGTGGGCGCTCGTAGTTGTGCGCAAAGAAACTGAACAGATCCGCCACCTCCTGCGTGATGCTCTCACTGGAAGTAAGGTAACCGAAATCGCAAAACACCTTGGCCCTTTGCTCGTGTAAATTACCAGTACCAATGTATGCCACGCGGTTCGTAGTGACACCTTGCCGTCGGGTAATCAAGAAAAGCTTAGAATGCACTTTGAGACCGGTAACGCCGAATCCGACCTGAATGCCCGCCTCCTGCAGCACATTGGATACGCGAATGTTGTTCTTTTCGTCGAACCGCGCGTAAAGTTCTATTACTGCATACACCTGTTTCCCGTTATGTGCGGCGTTTACCAAAGCATTGATGATACGAGAATTGTAGGCAACCCGATAAAGGTTGATGTGAATGGTTTCAACGGCTGGATCAATGGCCGCCTCGCGCATCAAATCGACCACATGCCCAAAGTCGTGGTAAGGATAATTGAGCAAAATATCCTTACGCAGTATCTGTTCGATCATGCTGCTTTTACCTCTCAAAAGCGGGTGCTGCACCCGCACCCTTCGCTTGAATATTGAATCCTCACGACCAAAATCCGGAAAACTGATAAGGTCCTTTCGGTTATGGTATCGGCTACCTGAGATCACATTATCGGCTGTCCCCAATTCCAACTTTCGTTTGACCACCTCGAACATAGCGTCCGGCATGGCCCGATCGTAAATCACACGCACAAAATCCCCTTTTTTCCGGGCTGCAATTCCCGCGGACATTTTGTCCATTAACGATGTAGCTAAATCATCGTCCATATCAATCTCCGCATCCCTCGTAACTTTTATGGTATGAGCAACTATTTCAACTGGTCGAAACAGACTGAAGACACGGGCGAGTTCATTACGGATGACGTCGTCAATGAAACTTACATTATGGCCATTTTCAGCAGAAGGCAGAATGACAAATCGCGGCAAGTGCTGCGGAAGCTGAATCAATGCATATTTCTTGTCCAGCCCACGCGCACCATGTACCGTTAAAGCGACCACAAAGTAAACAACGCCATCCTTCAAATCCGGAAAAGAGCGGTCCTCACTGATCATGATTGGCACCAAGTGCGAACGAATGCGCTGCTTGAAATAATTTGTCGCAAACTCACGTTGAGCATCGCTGTATTGCTGCTCATTCAAAATGTGAATATTGGCCCCGTGCATCGCATCAAAGACCTTTTCATACACCTGATTATACTGACCTTGCAAATCCAAGACTCGCTTACCAACTTGATTTAAAGTTTCGCGCACGCCAAACCCCAAAGTGGTCGTGGATTTTTCATCGACCAGGAGGGCGCGTTGCAGGTTAGCCACCCGAACACGGAAAAACTCGTCCATGTTGTCAGAGAATATCCCCAGAAAGCGTGCCCGCTCTACCAGCGGATTGTCATCTCGTTCAGCCTCCTGCAGGACTCGGTGGTTGAATGCGAGCCAACTCAATTCGCGGTTGATGTAGCGAATTTCAGGTGCTGCGGAATCCATGTAGCGAAGGTAAACGCTACACGTTGAATTCACCGCCTTGCTCGTTCAAACCACATTCTGAATTTCGCCTCAGCTGATGCTGAAGCTTTCATGTGCAACGCAACAGGCTGACCATTACGTTCGAAATGAACAATGAGCGCCCCTTCTTTCGTACAGGTTAGCTCCTCGCTCCAGCACATCGGAACGGCATAAACCTCGAGTCGAACTTTTGTGAAAGCAATCAAACCGGCTGAAGTACGTAAAAAATTAACCTGTGTGCGTTCGGATAAGGCCTCCCTCAGTGCCTGTAAGGCTTCGATACCTTGCACCTCGATAAGGTCCAGTTTTGGCGAACCAACGGGCAATCCCTGAAAAGTTTCGCGAATACCGCTCCACCAAGGCAACCGCGCTCCACCAACCGCGTAAACTTCTTTCCACCGGTTCGGATCGTTATAAGTGACATTCCAGTGCATCATTCAATGGCTAGAGGATCGCACGGGAATTTCTCACCCAATCGATTCCAGTGGCGTCGAAACGTTCCCTCAGGGTCGTAGCGATCGGCCTGCCATTCCACATCAAATTCTCGCTGAAGGCGAGGGTCGTTACCAATGCCTGCGACGTACAACCAATTGCCGGTATTACTGCACGGATCGTAGTCAATGAGCCAGTGTTCGAACCACGCCGCACAAATGCGCCAGTCCAATCCCATGTTGTGGATAGCATAAGACGCGACGTTCTGCCGTCCCCGATTAGACATAAACCCCGTGAGACGCAATTCGTGCATATTGGCATTCACGAAATCACTTTTTGTATTGCCTGTGCACCAATCCTTCCATTGCAATGGGTGGTGGATGACTGGTTTACGCGGAGCATCTTTAAGGCCAGTCTTGTGCCAAATGCGGTCCCCGTGTTGCATGGCAATTAGCCGGAAATAGTCCCGCCAAAGCAATTCAAAAATCAACCAATATGTACTCTCATTGCTTTCAAAGTCGCTCTCATAATCCAAGATTGCATGGTATACAATTCGAGGGCTCAAGCAGCCCCACGCCAACCAAGGACTGAATTTGCTCGAGTAGTCCCACCCAATCATCCCGTTGCGGGTTTTTTTGTATTCACTGAGTGCTCGGGTCCCCCAGAAATAGTGCTGCAGCCGTTTCATACCAGCTTCCGCGCCACCATCAAAGTACATCGTAGTTTTCGGTAACCCGTCCATGAGCTCTGACTTGTCCAACTCAATAGATTCATCGGGAAGATCGCTCGGCGGCGGGGGAATTTGCGGAATGGATTGCACATCCCGAACAACAAGCCCTCCTTTCTCCACCTTCTTGCGGAAGCGTGTGAAAATATTAGGCAAGTCTTTCAAGTCAAAGGGTAGGTCATCGGGGTGCAGCAATGTGGCTCCTTCAAACGTGTGGTGTGGAATGACTGCAGCAACCTGAGTGGCGGCGATTTCTTCCTCATGCGTGTGGCAACGCTGCGAATACACCGCTCGGCAAGACCATTTTTCTGCGGCTTCCACAATGGCGACATCTGAATCGCCGTGAAGCACTAAAAGTTGATTACCCCTGTCGCGCAATGCTTTGTCCAAGGCAATTAGACTATCAGTCATGAAGCGAGATCGGTGCTTTCCCATGCGCTCGGGACTCCTACTCCATCGATTGGATTCGGGAATGACAAAGGCAAAAATAGCCTCATCAGCTTTTGCACACATGGCCGTCAGTGCGGGATTATCTTCCAAGCGTAAGTCGTCTCGAAACCAGTATAACGCTCGCATCACAATTCTTCGATTCGGTCCAGATTCATTTCAGCAGTCTCAAGCAACGCTTGCTGCTTTTCCGGGGCCATCTTGTCCCAAGTTCTGTAGGCCATACCGATGCGCGGATTCCGTTCCAATTTGGTGCGATTTCGAACATGAAAATGCCAATACAACGCATTGAAAGGGCACGCATCCTTGCCGATTTTCGCGTTGGGGATGTAGTGGTATCCCTTGCAATATGGGCCCATTTTCTTGATGTACTGCGCACTACTCGTGTATGGCTTAGATCCGACAATCCCTCCATCGGCAAATTGACTCATACCTCGAGTATTCGTGATTTCCACCCATTCAAGTGCATCGATGTATACGCCGAGGTACCACCTGTCTACCTCATCGGGGTCAATACCGGCGAGAAGGGCAAAATTACCCGTTACCATTAAACGTTGAATGTGATGTGCATAGGCGTGCTGCATCGTCTGTCCCACAGCATGAGCGAGGCATGCCATTTTGGTCTCACCAGTCCAAAACCAATCTGGCAATGGTCGCTTATGCTCAAAGAAGTTGAGTGTCGCATAATCTGGCATGTGCGCCCAGTAGATTCCGCGCATGTATTCGCGCCACCCAAGGATTTGGCGAATAAATCCTTCCGCCTGGGAAATGCTTACGCTTTCTGGATGGGAACGCCAAGCAAGTTCTACAGCGTGGTTGACCTCGGCAGGAGAAAGCAATTTTGTGTTCATCACAAAACTCAGGCGAGAGTGATATACACTCCAGCTTTGGCGCGTCAAGGCGTCCTGGTAGTCACCAAAATGGGGCAACAGTACGTCGACGAAATACTCGAGCAAATTCAACCCCTCTTCACGCGTTAAAGGCCATCCCCAGCCCTCCAAATCGAGATTTCCGACTGTATCAACCCCAGCTGTCTGCACCAAATTTTGAAGGAATTTCACATCCCTGTGATAAAGTTTCGGAGGCGGAATCACATGATCCTTCGGCAGTTTTTGGCGATTGTTGGCATCGAAATTCCACTGCCCGCCTTCAGGGTTACCTTCGGTATCCATGAGAATGCGGTGCTTGGCGCGCATTGATCTGTAAAAATTTTCTAGTCGGTAGGTTTTCTTCCCCTTAAAAAATTCTGCTAAATCCATTCGGCGCGTGTAAAAGTGTTCCGTATCCGCGCACTCGGTATCCACTCCCTTCTTTTCGCAATCTTCAGCCAACGAGTTAAGTGCTTCATCTAGCCGGTACTCGTCCGGCTGTTGCCAGCTAAAACGAAGCGCACCCGACCGCTTAAGAACGAAGCTCACATTCGCTGCGAAGGATTGCTGGTTCTCCTCATCGTCCAATGCGATGTAGTGCACTCGGTGACCCAGGTCCTTTAACCTTTTAGCAAACAACCGCATAGCACCAAAAAATGCCACTACTTTTTGAATGTGGTGCCGGGCATAATCCGTCTCAGAGCGGATTTCCATAAGTAAATATAAACGACCGGGATTGGGGCCGTCAGCATACCAACTGTGGTTTTCGTTGAGCTGATCACCACAGATTAGATACACTTCATCCGCTAATTGAACATCACGACACTCGGTAATTATTTCTTTCCAATTCATGCAGCCTTTATTTTTCTGCACCGCTCAGAACAGTACTTCACTTCATCCCAACACCGTTCCCATTTCTTGCGCCAAGAAAACGGTCGCTGGCAAATGACACAGGTCTTATCAGGAGGAAAATGAGCTCGGCGCATGGGGGTATAACCCCATCACAAACCAGATGTTTTCACCTCAACGATTCTGTAGCGCTTTCAACTCTGACCAGCGCATTGGCACTGGTTTGGCTACTACCGCCTCGGGAACTTCGAGATCTTTCAAAAAACACAATGCGAGGTCGTTGAAGACTTCTGGAGCTTCAATGCTACAGACGTGACCGCAGTTCTCAATAACCGCGAGGCGCATATTTTTTTGAATATCTGTGAAACGCTTCGCAGAACCGAAGAAAATATGATCTTGGCTGCCCATAACTACCAATCCTTTTTTCATGACCGGCCGATTAACGTAGTCACGGATCAAGCGAAAGAATGGTTTGTACAACTCAATCCACTTCATGTATTCACGGGTGGTTAATCGACGGCTTTGGCGTCGAAAGATGTACCGACTCAGGCGGTGGTTGCGACGTGGCAACACAATAAAACTGAACAACCAATAAACAGCCCGGTACGGAAGGATGTAAGAAAGAAATTTACCCGAATGTACAAACCAATGCATGGCACGGCTGCCGTCGAAAATTGCTCCGGCCATGATCATACGATTCACCAACTTGGGCCGCTCGATATCGATTTTCTGGAGTATCACACTGCCAATACTCAAGCTCATGAAATGTGCCTTTTTTATACCGAGGTGATCAATCAATACCAAAATATCCTTTGCGAC
>DIHQ01000041.1 GCA_002420235.1 Flavobacteriales bacterium UBA5692 | reverse complement strand
AGCTGAGCTAATCCCCCGTGGCTGTGCCTCCTTCGAAGCGATTATAAAGATACGCCGATTTGTGCGACGCGCCAAAGCCAAATTTGAGCCTCACGGCATGGCGATGGCTGCTAATTCCAAGGGTTTTCGGATTAGTACTATCTCATTGCCTAATGTCAGGAATCTGCAGAGCCGGTTCTTCATTTGAAAAAATCAACAAGGTTGAACTAAGAGATAAATCTGGCGCAAATGCCGCTCTTCTACGAGTCTTTTGACAGTCTTTGCGACCGTAGATATGTATTATTTCCACGGGATATTAGACGCACGTTAAAAACACGTTGATCACTACGTCCAAAAAGGTATTACATATGTGGATATTCGTCTCGAGCTTCGGGAAGCGTGCTCAAAGGCTTACTGTAAAAATAAAGCGCATCATGGGCCTGATAAATATATCCCAAAAACTACGAGCGGCACCATTACAGCTGTCAGTAAAGCAACTGCGCCAACAGCGCTCACAATCACCAAAGGTTTGGTTGTTTTCGATTTGAGACGCATCTGTTCAATGGCACTATCTACAAGTGCATTACTTGCGGTAAGGGTTATATTTGTTTGGTTCGATTTAAAGGCGTGATAAGGAGATACGCAAGCGGACCATTCCAACATATTATCTGCTTCGCACATTTGCAACAGTCTCTTATTTAAAGGATGGATTCGCTGTTTGCTGGTTCGTCTCAATCTGTTTTCTATTTTCTTGTTTTGCCTTATTAACGCTCTCTCTGCACTCGATGAACCATTAGCCGATCGAGGTGAAACCTTGGCAGCAAACTCAGAAAAAGACAGGTCTAAGCCACCCAAAATTATCTTCTTCATTTGCTGAGTACGGGCTAATTCAGAAACGAGTATCGCTCCTAGCTCAATATCAAATAGCGCCATTTTGTGCAGCTCGTCCGCCCTTGTATGCAGTCTTAAAACTTCTTTGTAAAGCGAATCATATTGCGAGATTTTGATTTCAAGACTGTCGCTTGAGACTAAATCTACAGAGCCTAGTGCACCCTGAACGGGAGTAAACAAAAATAAAGCAGCTATGAAAAGAGTTGCTCTCATTACTATTTCTTTTTCCTCAAATATATTTATCGGGCGAGCTATCCTCCACCCTCCGCACAGGAACTTCAAGATTCCGCAGATAACAAGGGTCAACTGCATGCTGGCATGCCCCATGACTTGTTGAACTAAGGCATAGATGAAGAGATCCCACACAAATGCTAGTTAGGAAGTACTAAAAACAGATTCATCCTGAATGAGTACTTTTTCTTGTTTTAGGTCATTTTGCGCCCTTTTTTGCTCGAAAACGACTTAAAAAGTAGCTATTTCTTAAAAAAACATGGTTTTTGTCACATGTCCAAAGCATTTGACATTGGTTCACTTTAACGTGGAGAAGCAGCGGCTGAATAAACAATTTGCGTTCATTGCTATTTAAATAAGAGTTGAAATTACTCTATATGTCACGTCTCTTTTTACCTCTATTTTCCGCCTTTATATTCTCTTGTGCGGTATCAGTACAAACGTACGCTCAGTGCGATAACGCAGATTATACTGTTCAAGCAAGTAATTTTTCTTATGAACCCAACTTGCTTTCGATTGAAGTTGGCCAGAGCGTAGCATTCGTAAACATGGGTGGATACCATGATGTCAATGGTGAGATAAATTCTCTTACTGGATCACCGTATAACAATCCTGAAGATTTTTATCTCAACCCGATTTCTGGAAACTCCAGTGGCGTGTGCATTGGAGTAGTGAGTTTTGACGTACCAGGGACATATACTTACGACTGCAGCATTGGCAATCACGCAGCCTACGGTATGGTTGCGTCGATTTCCGTTGAAATGAATGAAGCGTTGGGCGGATGTACGTACGAGTTTGCGTGCAACTTCAATTCCGATGCATCCTTTGATGATGGCAGTTGTGAAATTACTTCTTGCGTATTGCAAGGAGATATAACCGGAGATGGCGCTGTAGCCGTTGACGATTTACTGGTGTTACTTTCGACTTTTGGCCAAACACTCTAGATCTGCGAAAAATGCAAGGGTGAAAACGCGAAATCGTCAAAACCACATTTGGATAAAAAACACCGTTTTCTACCCTTTTTTGCTCGAAAATGACTCAAAAAAGTAAGTTTTTTTGAGAAAAGTGGCATTTCTAGTTTAATTCATTTTTCGCTGGTTCCGAAGTTTCCCTGGACTTTCAAGGAGGAAATTATCGTGATACATAGCCTTCAAAAAGTTCATCTCGTAATCTGCAAATTCTCTCTGTTTGTTCTCATCTTCGACCAGCTCGCACATGTAATCCTGCAGCAGTTCAAGTCCATTGCATACGAACTCGCCAAATCAGCATAAAATTATGGCTGGGTGTCAATCTAATCCTCCTGCATTTATTGCGTCAACGATGTTCTGTAGACTAACTGTCATGTGAATTTCTCCATCCACAATTACTGCATCAGCAAAGTCTTGCAACGTAGCTGGTGGATTTGCGTTCGTGACATCGTTAAAGTGGTCAATTGCCTTCTGATACTCTTCAGTGATGTGAAATTTGTTTCCATCAAGAATACTGAAAACGCTGAAGTCATTAACCGAGATACAACTCGAACCCCAATTAGGTAAATCTGCTTCATCCATGGCGCTATTGTGCGCAAAACGAGTGGGGGAAGAATTAAAATTCTCAACGCACCATCCGCTCAAATCTTGGTTGAACAAAACGGCACCGCTGAACATACTTGACATACTCGTCACAGCACTTACGTCCCAATCGCCAATATCTTGGTTAAATGATTCTGCCCCCCCGAACATGCCGGACATTTTCGTCACACTGCTAACATCCCAATCACCTAAGTCTTGATTGAATAATACATTGTCATTGAACATATTATGCATATCCGTAACAGAGGTCACATCCCAACCGCTCAGATCCTGATTGAACACGGAACAGTTATAGAACATGTAGTCCATTTCTATTACAGCGCTCACATCCCAGTCACCTATGTCTCCATCAAACGCATAGGCGTTATTAAACATATTTTCCATTGTAGTCACATCGCTCACGTCCCAATCGCCAATGTTCTGATTGAATAAAAAGGCTGCATTGAACATCTGTTTCATGTCCAATACCGAACTCACATCCCAATCACCGATGTATTGGTTAAACACTCTAGCGAACAGAAACATGCTGCGCATATCCGTCACGCTACCCACATTCCAATTTCCGATGTTCTGATCAAAAGCGTTAGTGGAAGCGAACATGTATGACATATCAGTTACAGTACTCACATTCCAAGTCCCGATGTCCTCATTAAACGCATCGGCATCATTGAACATCCTCGACATATCCGTCACGCTGCTAACATTCCAATTGCCGATATCCTGATTAAAAGCATGTGCATTATTGAACATATTATTCATATCCGTAACTGCACTTACTTCCCAATTGCTGATGTCATCATTGAATGCGTTCTTATCCTCAAATAATCCACTCATATCTGTCACGGCAGAGGTATTCCAAGTTGAAATGTGACCGTAAGCCGCTGTCGCTGCTACTTCGTCATCAACCCAAAGGTCAACAGCAGTTTGGATGTTCGTATCTGTAATCAGCGTCTGAGCATCCAAAAGAAGAGGCCACATCACAAGTATCAAGAACAAAGGGACATTACAAAACCGCAACATTGGATACATTTTTAATCTACATAAAACATATAGTTCTATACCAATATAGTAAAATCGTAGATTATACTTAGGTATTTTTCTGCCAAATGAATACTCCCTGAGGCAAATTCGGCATATTCTCAACCCTCAAAATCAGGCTTAAGGCATAGCAATGGTTCCCAAGTTGCGAACGGCAGGGAGCAATCTTGCGCGACATCGTCCTGCTTCTCTCCTGATGAGGAAAGCCTCTTCATTCAAATCCAGACCAGACCGATCTGGATTCACCTCTTCCATTGATAGGACCCCCTCCCGAACAGATTGGTAGAAATTACGGCTTCCAGACCATTGCCATAAGTCGTCTCTCAGTTGACTCACGCTCAAAGAAATAAGTACGGAATCCACCGCGAGGAGCCATTCATTTTGGTCATTGAATTCGTAGAGATCCGCTTTACCTGTAATAAAATAAGTTCGCTGCTTGCGCAAGTTACTCTCCATACCTGGCAGCACATCTTTTGTAAAGTAGTCGTCCACGGACCAAGCTTCAATGGCGCATGAGGATTCTCCTATCACCAAGCGTTGTGATTCACATCCCTGCACAGCGAAATACGCCAAGGACCCGAAGAGGAAGTACCTTACCATTTGCGATTGGAATTTCATGATATAGTTAGCGCACGACCCAAACAGGTATTGTTTTCTTTGATTCATCCAACTGTAGCAGGTAATGACCAGGAACCAATCTACTGGCATCACCTGTTGATCCCAGCCCCTGAAGTACGCGTCGTCCAACCGCATCTACCACCGACCAAGACTCCGCTGGTTTCGCATGCACAATTGTAAAGAAATCCGTGACCGGATTGGGATACACCTCGATTGACTGTTCTTTCGCAGGCTCTTGAATTTCGACAGTATTATTAGCAATGTGAGTTTGTATGTTGATGAAGATATCGTTGTTCCCCACCTGAGGCGACGGTGTAACAAGAAGATACACATCATCCCTACCATTGGAATAGCCATCCGAAAAACCCATCATCCAAATACGGCCGTCGGAAGTATTAAGAATTGCCGACGGAATTTCATCATACGGCGTACCAAAAGTCGGACCACCTTGCCATACGCCAGTGTCAGTCCAACGCGAAAAAAGCCAATCACCTTCACCCAAGCCCAACTGGCTCGTGGCAGCAACCGTAGCAAAATTATTGGGGCTGTACCATGCAATATCTTCGCCCGCCAAATCAACACCCGAGCCCGGAATCGATTCGAGCGAGACATCTCCTGCCACATTCAAGCACACAAAGCCCAATCGCTCTCCATCCGAAGTGTCCGCGTTGAATAACATGACAACAGATGAATCCCGCACATCAATCGCTTTTGATGTTGTGGGTATGTCGAATGGGGTTGCATAGGTCCACTCCATATCGCCGTTGGAAGGATGAAAAACTGTGCAATGGGCTTGGCCATTGGAAGTCGTTGAAACGGCGATGGAGGCTCCCAAAAACGCAGCGTCGCTTACTTCCTCAGCTTCACCGCTATCCCATGACCATGATCCTTGATACAACCATGCATCTTCATCCCAAGTGTGTAAAGTCATCAATATGTCACTGCTACCCGACGCATAAGTAGTACCCAAGGACCACAAGGAATCATTGCGCTCCAATATCCGTGCGGGAAGATCCCACGCCTCTGAGCCCCACTGGGTTTCAGAAATTGGATTGCCTGAACTATCCAATGTATACCATCCCCAATCGTAAGCGGCTGAGGCACTAGCGTACCGCATGCCCAAAACCGTCATAAAACCCGACCCGTGCTCCACCACATCGACTGGCTGCAGCAAAGGTGAGTCGGAAATTGTTGCATCCCAAACAAGATTAACAAGTGAGTCGAAACGGTGAAGCCAAGCATGAGGTTCTTCATCAGTGGTACTATTCGTTGTGCAAAGTGCTAGTACCTCCCCATTAACGAGTTCCACCAAACGAAGTCCACGGTCATCCCGTTGTCCACCGAACACGCGAACTTCAACAGTGTCAACTTGTGCAATTCCTCCAATGGCCCAAAACACACAACTCAGCAAACCGGCTATTTCAATCCACCTGCACCGCCTCATGAACACGTTTCAATTGAGTGAGTAAACCCTTGAGTTGATCCAGCGGTAGCATGTTTGCTCCATCTGAAAGCGCTTCATCCGGACGAGGGTGAGTCTCAATGAACACCCCACTCGCACCCGCTGCGACCGATGCTTTGCCAATCGTTGCGATGAGCTCGGGGCGACCGCCAGTAACGCCGGCCATTTGGTTGGGCTGTTGCAAGCTATGGGTGATGTCAGCAATGACGGGTGCCATCCGCCCCATAATCGGAAATCCACGCATATCCACTACCATGTCCTGATATCCAAGCATGGTTCCACGTTCAGTTAGCCAAACCCGAGAATTACCCGATTCTTGAACCTTTGCAACGGCGTGTTCCATGACTTCAGGTGACAAGAACTGACCTTTCTTGATATTGACGACCTTGCCTGTCTGCGCTGCCGCAATGAGCAGATCTGTTTGGCGACACAGGAACGCCGGAATCTGCAATACATCAACATAACGAGCTGCCATCTCAGCTTCTCCAACTGCATGTATATCTGTAGTGGTGGGTACAGAAAACCGATTGCGCACCTTCGCAAGAATTTCAAGAGCCGCTTCGTCACCAATGCCAGTAAAACTGTCTATTCTAGTGCGATTCGCTTTGCGGTAGGAACCTTTTAGGATGACCGGCAAATCAAGTTCGGCACACACTGTGACAATACCTTCAGCAACTTTCATCGCTGACTCTTCACTTTCGATGACACACGGACCGGCAATAATTTGCAGCCGATTGCCAGCTATCCATCCTGCATTTTGGAATAGATCCGTTTGGTTCATGGCGTAAAGGTCGTAGTTTCTTTTCGAGTGATAAAACTCACTTTACAAGTTCTGGTAACGCAAGGTTATGCCTCGCCCGTATGCAGTAGACGAACCCCACCCCAGCGGGTCCTCAAGAAATAACATGAAAGCACACTGTCCCGGCTTCCTCCACCGTACCCAAGCTGCGGGCCGCAACCTTCCCCATCCGCCGGTCACAAGCTGAATACCCATCTGATACTGCTTGCTAACTGCCCTTCGATAGCCAGCACTGGCGCGCGGTGTGGGCATCCAATCCCCTGCCTGTGCCTGCAAATCCAATCCAGAACGTGGTCCAATTGGATATTCGAATGCGGTGCTGATACGAAAAGGCATCAAGTCGAACCGATACCGATCAGTCGAGGTGGACGTCAAGTCAGAAATGCCAGTCAATTGGGCAATGGATTCCACTGATAGCCCCGGGCCAGTCAAGGTAAGGCCGCTTGTCTCTATCAAGGTGTCAATCTTGAGCTCTGTCCAACGCGGAGCTGCAACAAAGCCAAAATTTTGAAGACGCAAATGAAATGCGAAAGGTGCTTCTTCACGCAAGAAATGCCACTCAGCATTGGTCACTAAACCCCAAGAGGGTCCTTCAGCCCAGCCCAAGTATCCGCGCAGAGAGCCCGTCATGTAGTCCAGTCCTTCGTTTACGAGAAAATAGCCATTTTGAATCAGTGCATCATAAGATTGCATGCGGTATACCAGTCCCAGCTCGATTCGGTTTTGATTTGAACCTTCCACCCCAACAGCCAATTCAACCCATGATGCCGTGCGCATCCGCGTTCCATCCAGCACATCCCATCGGCCCAAGTGTCCGGCATTGCCAGTAAAAACCAAATCGAAGAATTCTGGTGTCCAACGAAAGTCTCCGAGCGATTTGAATTGAAAAGAACCACATAAGTGCAGCTCCGTGTTCCTCAGAGGACGCAAGCTGCACCAATCCAGAGCCACGCCGGATGTATAACCAAATGCCCCCATATTAATGCCCTGAGCAGCTTGGGCTGCCTCGATTAAAGGCCGCTCAATGTAACCGCCCCGCTGCAGTAACCGCCCAAGCTCTTGCGACAGGACATTCGATCGGTATTGGCCCCAAACCGTCGTAGCCCAGGAGAGGGAATCTAATTGTCCGCTTACGGTGGTAGTAGCAATTAGGAATAGGTATGTCAGGCAACCCTTCATGGGATATTTGCTTGGTACGTTCCTTGACACGCAACTTGTAGGCGCATGCGCTCGGCTCCAGTGAATTGCACCGCTCCATCAGAGGTCATCGCCGCTTCGATGGTCAATGTGGCCGTTGAAGATAAACGGTCCTCATCAATGGGGATGCGGACTTCAACAACATCAGTCATCGGGAAGGCAGACGCCACTGCGTGAAAAACCTCTGCGTCCAAATCGAGGTCTTCGTAATCCCAAGTTCCCGTAGCATTCCATTGAACCGGGTATCCATTGGTCAATTTTATAATGAGTTCTCCTTCAAACCCAGCCAAATCAATGCCTTCAAATTCGAAAGAACGAATGATGCTGAGATCCTCAATGGCTCCTTCGAGCGGCCATTCAAAATCAAGGTACAGCTGCGGGGGATGGCGTATATCAAAATAATCCTGCCCGCCTGAAACGTCACCAAGCGGATTGACTAGCGCATCTCCAGTGATGGTGATTGCCTCTGGCAAATAGCTCAATAAGTCAAAGAGTTTTGGGGTGGTTTCGAGTAAATCTATTTCCCACATGGTAGGCTGCACCTCGTAACCGTTCCAATCCGCACGAGTTATCAGCTGGGGAATACCAAGCACCGGGTGATTAACGGCGATGTCATCAACCAAAAGAGCATCCCATCGCAACTGAAAATCAGCTGCAACGGTGTTTCGAAAGCGTATTTTGGCTCGCGTTGGTTCGATTTGCAAAAATCCCCCTGGAAAATCAGCAGGCTTAAAGACCTCTTGGTCCAAATCAAAAGCCACTGACTCTTGCCCAAAGTATCCAGCTACTTGCTCGACCATCATGTCCTGAAAATGCATCTGCACACGGATGCTATCGGCACCATAAACCTGGGCCGTATCCGCAACATCATCCGGGGTGCCAATAATGAGACGGCTTGCAATACGGTTAATCTCATTGCCAGATAGGCCTGTTAAATCGATCACAGCACCCTCCAGATCAATGGTGCCAGATTCAGTTTGGATGGCACCTACCTCACTCGGAGGCAAAATCACATTCAGCTCAACTGATTCGCCTCCAACAGTAACACTTGGAAAAGCATACTGAAACTCCACGTACCCATCGGTTGAGCTCTCGACGAGATAATCAATGCGACCAGCCGAGAGAACGAGGTTGGAAAACTGTTGATCGATGCCTTGAAAAACAATATCCTCTTCAGAATCGAGCAACACAGTTCCTGGCGGAACTGGAAAAGGACCACCCATAAAATCGGGCGTAAGTTCCTGAAAGACGATTGTGTCTGGCAATTCCGTGAGGAACGGAATTCCCCAATCAGCCACCGGTCCTTCGAAGCGAAAAATCGCGGGTGAACCCTCAGTAACGTCGACACTCCCGTTGTCAGAGGCTCCCTCTATGACATCGACCCAGCTCCACCCATCATCTATAAGTGGCAAGGCAACGTCCACCGTCCACGTCGTGGGTTCCCGTTTGCATCCACATGCCAGCAGAACGATCCCCAATGCCAAAAAAACATGACGACGTAGGAGTGTGCTCATACATTTCATAGGTCTTGCTTCGCTAAACTGAGAAGGGGCCGAGGCAACCACCATGGATCCAAGCACAACCAAACTGCCCATCCCAACACCAATAGGGATGCAGGGACAAACTGAGGAAGGAGACTAGACAACAACAAAAAGCACATAACAACAACCGATAGAATCCATCGTAGCCAGTGGTACAGCACCCCTTTTTTTAAGAAAAAAAGCAACGGGAACAAGGGTGACGCCCAAACTAAGTTCCAATTACCCCATGTATCTCGGTGATCAGTGACCAGCCACATCAACGTTAATATCAGGCCAAGTAATCCGGCCAGACCGAGGACAGCTTTGCCTATGAGTGCCTCCCAAGAGGGAAGGATGCGACCAGATCGATAGCTTAGTAAACGGCGCAACGACCAAGCGAAAGACCACGCGAGTATAATAACGCTCCAGCATACCGGGTGAGTCCAAAAAGCTCTATTCAAGCTACGAAACCAAGAGCGCTGAGGAGGCAATAATTCAACTGGCGGTCCCGCGACAGATTGACCATCTAAGGACGCAACTTGCAGTTGTTGCATCAAACCATCGGGAAGAAAACTCGATCCACAAGGTGGCATTAGACGGTCAGCGCGAGTACCAAGGATGAAATCGATACCCATCTCAATCCACGCATCTCCATGCATGTAAGGGCGCAGGGCCTCTCTATACGTTACAC
>DIHQ01000131.1 GCA_002420235.1 Flavobacteriales bacterium UBA5692 | reverse complement strand
CGATGTGACGTGCGATGCTAACAAATTGTACAGCGGCAGGATGACGTTACGGTTGACCCATCCAAAAATCCACCAGCCATAATCGATGATTCGGTCTGCCTCTGTCCACCCAAGGGACTCCAAGGCGTTTTGTTCGTTTGGTCCGAGGTAAAACTCAAAATCGCTTGTCACTTCTGTCCCGAGGCGTTGAACTTCAAAAGGAAGCGCTGCGGCATAAGCCATGGTCGTCGTCGAGTCTTCTTCTGGGACAACCGTCCTTAAGATTGCACCAGGTAAAAAATTGCTCTCATTACGGACGATGGCCGAGAAAAAGTTTTGTTTGAAAGCTAACCACTCAAGCGGTTCATCGGTGATTAGATCTTTACTCTGACCATCGGATAGATAATCCCTGCCCATACCAACTTCCTTGTAGTAAATGCTGCTATGCTGACGTTCCCACTCGATGCCTTTTTCATTAGGCACTCCCTCCGCTTCCCATTTAAAAATGAAGTTATCTCCCAGGGAAGAATTAAATCCCTCGAATGATAGATGGGATCTTAGGGTGAAGCCTTTCAGTTCATGTTGCCATCGAATTACCTGGCCTTCTAAGGATCGGCACACAAGCGAGATGCTATTCTCACGTTCTGCTTCGCCCTCGAAGAAAAAGTCACTCAGGTTTAATTCGCCTGCTACTTCATTGAAGTCAAAGGCAACTGTCATTGTGCTGTTTTCTTCTTTCCATAGGCGCACGAATTCCTCTGACTCATAACGTTTGTAGCCACTTAGTTCCGCATCAATCAGCAGGCCTCCGCGACTGCTGAATGTCGCTCGAACACCATCGGAATTGAGGGTGTACGTTCTGTCTTCACCTAGGGCGGCGCTCGCCAAACCACCAAACCGACGAACGAGCGAAGCGTCGAGCGTCTCGGTGCTCGTGATATCAGATGCAATAGTTTGCTCTCGAAGCTGAGCCTGAAACTCCTCTTCTTCGACTTGGGCCACGCTGTCTATACGGGCCAGTTCAATTTGTTGTTCTTGAGCGGCTATGGCCGCCAACCGATCCTCTTCTGTTGGCGTCGTATACCAGATATAACCGATGTACAACAGCACCATGAGTACGATGCCTATGATTTGATTTTTATCCATGGACAACTGCGAAGGTAAGCGGATTGTGCAGTGTGCGAGGTACGAAGAGCGGTAGTATTATCACCAATTGACCAACCCTTCGCCTTGCCAAATGCCGTTGGCTTTCATGTGGGCTTCAATCAATTCCCTTACGCAGCCTTTGCCTCCAGCCAAATCACTGACGTGATCACAAACCGGGATTATGTCGACTGCGGCATCGTTTGGACAGCAGGAGAGGCCTGCAGCTTCCAAGGCTGGAATGTCTGGCATGTCATCCCCCATGTAGGCCATTTCGTTCAAGGCAATTCCCGTCCGCGCCGCTATGTCTGCAAGCACGGCTAGCTTATCGTGGCTACCGAGGTGCACTTCTTCAACGCCCAAGCCTCGCATGCGTTCTTCCACACTGGATTCTTTCCCTCCTGAAACTATGGCGATTGGAAGTCCTTGCTTAATGGCCCACTGGATGGCAAATCCATCTTTGGCGTGACCTTGTCGGAGCATTTTGCCATCGGAATCTATGAGGATGGTACCATCAGTAAATACTCCATCGTAATCAAAGGCGAGGAGGCGTATGGTTTGCAACTTGGTCGGTGAGAGGGAATTCATGTCTTAGGTTTATCGTGAAGATTTTGGATGCTGGCCGTAGTTGCCTTGTACAATTCTTGCAAGGTTGGATGCGCTTTGAGGGCCTTGAGTTGCGAGCTTATTATTGCATCTTCGCCACGCAAGCCTGGTCCGGTTTGCCTTTCGTAAGCTTTACCGTCCATCGCCCCTTTGCTCATAGCATCGATCATAGGGACAAACCAATCCCAAGGGATTCCTGCTTGTTCTGATAGTTCGTGCGCGACGGCGAGCGCATGATTGGTAAAATTGACCGCAAACACCGCAATCAGATGACCTTTCTGGCGATTTTCTTCAGTAGTGAGGAGGACGTGGCTCGAGATTCGCTTGGCAAATGCCATTAATTTTTCGCTTATTGCTTCCTCGTTGGACGTGACAATCATCGGAATATTCTTCACGTCCCCGGGGTTATTGGGTTGCACGCTCTGTGCGCACCAAATGACCCCTCCTCTACGGGGATTGGGTTGGGCTCCGCTAAAATGGATGGGGGTGAGGTGCTGAGGGAGTTGATCAATCATGGGAAATATCACATCGTCCCGAACAGCGATTAATGCGTAATCTGCGATAACATCGATTTCAGACGCTTTCTTAAAGCATGGGGCCTTAGTGCTAATGAAGCCAGGCGGAACAACACCTGCACGATTACAAAACCCAGCGATTACCACTCCGCTGGATTCCCAAGCCCTGCCGAGTGAAGTGGCCACGTTGCCACTTCCAAAAACGATAACACGAGTAGTGTCTTTAGGCATTGGATTTAGATTTCGAATCCGTTTTCCATCGACTCCAAACGGCCATGAATGTTCCGATGGCCATCAGAATACAACCCAGCCATAGGACATTTATCAGAGGGAAAATTGAAGCTTGCATAACTACAAAATCGCGGCGTACAGACTCGTGTTCCCAGACGGTCATGTCCAGAACCTCGGCTTGAGGATCGAACGTTTCAATGCGCATTTTAATGCCGTAATCTTCTGCTTCGTAGAGGTCTGGAATCAGTGTGCTATCCCGGACTATGTAGAGCGGTTGATGCGTTCTTTTTTGTTTTTTGTTTTTCAGACTTACGCATGCGGCAATTGCAAGGTCCTTCTGGAGTAACCCTCGTTCGGGCTTCTCGTCATCACTCACGGCACGCAGGCTATCGATGGTAAGCAAGGTGTGTCCTACAAGCATACTGTCACCAACCTGCATTGTGTGCGTTCTCCCACCCATCCAGCCCTCTTCGTCAGTCTCTGGTGGTGAAACGCGTCCCCATTTGATGTGGGTGTAGAGGTCGCGGTTGAGCCAGTGCTTGGTGTCTGGTTCTGGAGCGTTGCCCATTTGCTCATTTAACTGAATGCGCGGTTCAAGTGTAAAAAGTCGCCTTCCTGGGAGGCCTGCCTTCCATAGTTGAGCAGTTTTAGCTTGGCGTTCATTGGGAAAAGGAACAAACATCCAGTGATCTTCTAAATCTTCTGAAAACTGTGGCGAGGCTTTGTGTGTTTCTTTTGCCTCGAAGACCATACCATCAAAAAATACTACATCGCCTGGTTTATAGACATATGGATTCTTCTCGAAGTAATCCATTCGGAATTTGACATGAATCCCGTCTTGGTAACGGTTTCGATAACTGACAAAATAAGGGCCCATAGAAAGGGTATCACCTTCCATGATTAGCAAATCTTCCCTGTTATTTAGTTCTTCATTAAGGGTGCTAATGTCGCCAATTTGATTTTTTGAAATGATGTCTTTTTGGCTTGTGCTGAGCACTGCTCCGAAAATAACCAAACCAAAACCGACGTGCGCTACCGGCGAACCCCAAAGCTTCAATTTTCCACGCACCATGCGTAGGATGTAATCGACATTCGAAAATACTGCGAAGAGCGCAGTTGAGAGCAATGCTACCCGAGGCAATTCCCACCATTCAAATGGATAAGACCAGACCAAAATACCCGTTACCAGGGCACTTAGGACGAAGGATAAAAATAAATTCTTCGCAATGGTTGCGACATTGGTAGTCTTGTATTTCAGCCATTGCGCTAATCCCATTAAGGCCATGATGAGTACCGCTAGTGGCACCTGAACCAAGTGGTACGTCTGGTCCAAATCGGTTCCGGGTGCGAGGTTGTGTTTGCTCAAGTCCAACAGAACTTGGCTAGAGAATGATTCACCCAATTGTTTGAGTACTGGACTTAATGGCTCTAGAAATCGATTGAATACAGGTAGGCTCGTTTGCCACGTAATGTGAGCAGCGCTTACGAGAAAAAGAAGCGAACCGACAAACATCCAAAACTCTCTGCCCCAGACGGAATCCTCTTCCTCCGTTCGTTCAAATTCCGATCGATAAGCTTTGAGAGAAGTGACGACCAAAAGTCCGAGAAATGCGCCAATGGACTCGATGACCCATCCTTTTAATGCGAGTAGAAGTAGGATGGCGACGATGCTGCCAAAAGTGGCTTTCCACACTTTGGAGTCCAAGAGCATAAAATGGGCAAGTCCCACAAAGCTCAACACGTAAACCAGTAATTGCGGAAGAATCCCGCTGTCGACAAAACTATGGACGGAGGTGTCACCTAGAACTCCGGATTTTGTGAGGAATGTACTGTAGAGGACCAGCAAGAAGGAGATCAGTAAAAAATAATAAGTGCTGAACAGGGCCATGGGCTTCTTCCTATTTCGGTTAATCAATAGGAGGTGGGCCCCTGCGACGAGGGTAAGCCACGGTACGAGGGAAGAATTCTCAACGGGATCCCATGCCCAGAAACCTCCAAAGCTCAGCGCTTCATAGGCCCACGCGCCCCCCATCAAAATTCCCGTACCGAGAATACCGATGCCGAAAATGGACCAACGCAAGGCAGGTTTCATCCACGATCGATCTTTGCGATTGGCCAATCCTGCTAAGGCGTATGCAAATGGAATGGAAGTTGAGGCAAATCCCAAAAAAAGGGTTGGCGGATGGATTGTCATCCAATAATTCTGTAGCAGAGGATTCAAACCCTGTCCGTCCTGAAACATAGGGAATGCAGTTAGGTAGTCTGCCCTTGCCGTCCATGGAAGTCCGGCGTTGCTCGGCGCATCCCTAAGCAGCAAAAACGGGTCGAGTCCGAGTTGAAAATTACCGAAGTAGACACCGAGTAGCATTGAGGTCAGGAAGAGTTCAATGGCTGATAAAGTCGCCATTACGGGGTTGTGCCATTCGGAATCTGAAAGCAGCAAAACCATGCCGAGAACGTTATGCCAAAACATCCATAATAAAAATCCACCTTCTTGGCCTCCCCAGAATGCGCTGAAAATAAAGCGCATGGGCATTTCGTTATTGAGGTGCTTCCATATGTACTCAAATTCGTAGCGGTGGGCACCGAACAATACGAAGATCAATGCAATTGCTGCAAAGGTGCTGAAAGTGTGGATGTAAAAAGCTCGCCGACCTACGGATTTCCATCCGCTCAGGAACGCAATTAAAGCCACGAACGAGGCGCCGAAAGCCAAGGCGATGAGGCCCTGACCGAAGGTGGCGATTCCGGTCCATTCCTCGAGGTATTCCATTATCCCTCTGCTTGGAAATCCTCACCCAAGAGGACGTGGTTGTTCTCGTTGTATTTGGATGGGCACTTCATGAGCATTTCTGTGGCGTGAAACTCTTCGCCGACTATGCTGCCGTAGAGGTCGATGGATTCGCTGTTTTCCAATCCGGTAGGCTTGGGTTGGCTTAAAATCACGCGCTTCGAAGCACCGGTTGCGTCAAACATGTGAAAGAATGTCTTCGTCGGGTCGATTTCGGGGTTGTACTCCACTGGAAACGCTGTGTTGAGTGTTCCAGATACTTTACACTCCTCACCTGCAAACTGGGTTGCCTCCGCAAAGTTTACGCTACGACTGGTACTCGTGAATGTAGCGATGAACGAACCAATCAACGCCGCTATTAAGAGCAAGCTAAGGATGTGGGAGCGTTTCATTATTTCGACGATTCGCTGGAATTTTTTTGCTGCCGAGTGGCTGCTTCATCCAAACGTTTGATACGGCTTTCCATGCTCCACAGCCACAGGCCAAGGCCAACGATGATGATGACAGCTACGCCACCGACAACCATGGATTTACCACTGCCAAAGAAAAAGCCCTCGATTGGATTCGCTTGTAGGAGTGTTTGGAGCATCATAAGTTGTTAAGCCTAAGAAATTTATGGTTCAATTGGGTCGATTGCAAACGGATTCGGTACATCCAGGTTCCCAGTAACATCCAACCCAGTACGGCTGGGTAGAATACGGCCCTGAGGGAACTGTCGAGGTCATAGCTGTTGAACCCTGGATTGCCTCCTTTTCCGGGGTGAAGGCTCTCCGTAAACCTTGGCAGCACCATGAGAAGGATTATGAGTATCACAAATGCAAACAGGTTGTAGACCGCAGCAAGTTGCGCCGCTAGTCGTTTGTCCTCCACTGATCCGCGCAAAATTAAGTACCCAGCATACACTAACACAGTCACAAGTGCTCCGTTTAGTTGCGGGTCATCGACCCACCATGCTCCCCACGTATACCGTGCCCAAAGGCTTCCGGTTAAAAGCCCCAAAACACCAAAAAACATTCCCACTTGCACACCGGCCTCTGCTCGCAAATCGTACAAATTTGTAGCGTTCTTGGTTTGGCTCAAGTGCCGTATTGATGCTACGAAGGCGATTCCCATAAGCAGGAACATGGTGAACCACATGGGAACATGCAACATCAAGTTACGGATCGTTTCAAAAATACGCGGTTGAAAAGGAAAGTGATGAGGTAGGTTAGCTGTAAATTCATTTAATGCGATGGGTTCCATTTCCACGGATTCATCGACGAGCGATTCATTTAGAAACAGCCCATTTTGTAGAAATAGCGTCCCGTCGATGGGATGGTTAATAAGTATATCCCAGCTGCGCGACGGCACTGTGTCCGGCAGGTTCAATCCGATAATCGCATGGGTGTCGTCAATTATCTCCTTTACGGGCAAGGAGGCCATTTGACTCTTTTTTCGGATTACGACACTTAAATCTTTTTGATGAGTGGACCAATGTGTTCCCAAGCCAATCAATTCATACTCGGAAGATGCCTGGGCTGAATCATCCACATTTGATTCGCGTTCAAGGTGGCGAAATTCCAATAAACCCGGTCCCAATGGCACCGTGAATGTGGTCCAGAAAACGTATGCAAGCAGGGCAATTCCCCCAATTTTCCAACTTCGTTGAATCATGCGCTCTTAATCCCTCCAAAGATAAGGGAATA
>DIHQ01000148.1 GCA_002420235.1 Flavobacteriales bacterium UBA5692 | reverse complement strand
AACTTTATTACCTGTGCCAACAACCAATGCACTGCGCTGGGAAGCGACAGCGTACAGTGCCGTCATACGCAATCGCGCCCTTGAATTCGCCAAGGCCAGACCGCCGGAATTGTCAAAAGAAGTCGGCAAGGCACAAACCAATTCGTCGTACACCCCGGTCAGGTCGACTCTAGCGCGCGAGACGTTTCCAAATCTTTGCTCCAGGGATTGAATATGATCCTGAGCTCGGGATACTTGGTCCGGGTGCTGGTGAATGGGCATTTCAACGGCACATGTCGGCAGGCCGGTCTTGGCGCAAAGTGTGGACGTAACGGCGGAGTCAACCCCGCCACTCACTCCAACTACCCAGCCATCCATTCCAGCATCGTTTGCATACTCTTCTAACCAAGAAACGATGTGTTGTACTAGGGCGTCCATACTTTTTAAAACATAATGCCGACACAAAGTTCAATTTGCCCAGTTTTTCCACTCATTTCAACCTGTTCAGGCTGCTCGGCACCGAGTATTTCATTGAATTCAAACATGACCTCATCACCTGTTTGGGTCTTGTACACAGGAAATAACTGGTATTGGTTACGCAACGCCAAGTTGTAGCGCAAGCCGACTACCAGGGCTGTAGTACCCGTGAAACGACGTTCAAAACCGAATCCGATAATCATGCTGGGCCGGAAAAGCAAAGTCTGATCGACCAATGAAACCCTTGCGGGGTCACTTGCTCCCTCTTGGATAAAGGACCATTGACCCAAGGAATCAGTTACAGCAAATGAAGAGGACCTCCGCATCCCCTCCGATCGCACATTCAAACCTAAGCCCACTCCGAATTGGCCATAGAACGTACTGTAACCAATTTCTTTGGTACGCATTTTAAACGTCAGCGGCACTTCGACATACTGTTGCTTGTTCTCAAGCTCAACCCTATGAATCATGGTGCCTTCCGACGTTGCAACGTCCTCAAAATACAATACCCGGCCACCGTTATAGAAAATATTCACCCCTGTTCCGATGGCATAGGTTTCGGTGAATAAAGCATCGAAAATGAATCCATAGCCAAAATGGACCTGACCGCCATTCGCTGTGTGCGACAGCTCGCGCGCGTCGGAGAAAGAGTAGTTAGGAGAAACTGCCAAACCGAGGTGATAGCCTTGGGAATGGGCAGCAGAGCATACGGTCAAGAAACATACCGTATTAAGAAGGAAGTTCTTCATGAAATGGGGATTGCGCGGGGAGTGTTTCATCTTTGCAACAATTCAAAACTAATTCTTGGTTTTAGAACGTCCACAACGAATACCATGCCAATGCTCACGCTTCATTGTTTAAGAGCTCCAGTCAGGATGACATTAATCAGCTTTTTGTGGTTGGTATTCAACGGCTGCGACGAAGGTCGAAGATTTGAAGCTCCCGCAGCAGCTTTTGACGCCGATGTGCCAAAGCCGGTCGATCTGAGAAAGGTGATGGAGCTTGGTGATTTTGACGAATGGCAAAAGGCCACAGGTTTATTTGGTCATGCCTATACAGAGGAAATCTTGCGCATCGGTGTAGGGGATGACCCTGCCATTGTGACCGAATTCAAAACATTCTTGACGCACCCCAATATCGCTCCGATTGAAGCCGCAATTGACACCACTAGCGGAGCGCCGGAACGATTGCAGCAAAATCAAGAGTTATTAACGCGTGCATTTCAGCGCTTTATCTATTGGTTTCCCGAAGCAACGCTGCCCCAAGTCATGTGGATGAATACAGGCTTCAATTACGCCGTATACCCCACTGATCAATACTTAGGAATCGGTTTGGAGTGGTTCCTTGGCACAGAACATCCTATTGTTGCAACCCTCCCCCCCGAAATGTTCCCACAGTACATGCGCGACCGCATGGTGCCAGATGGCATATCAGCTTCAGCCTTCCGCGGTTGGCTCCTCGTCCATTTCAGCAATCCATGGTACCGTACCAACCGATGCGTGGACGAATTGCTTTATTGGGGCAAGGTGTTGTACATAATGGAACAGTGTATGCCCGAGATCCCCAAAGCAGACCTTTTGAATTGGACGCCCGAGGCATGGAAATGGGCTCAAGCCCACGAACGCGACATCTGGTTGGAATTGCAGCCACAGGACGCCCTTTTTGACACCGACCGCACGCATTTTAGCAAATGGTTCAATGAGGGACCCTTCACCCGCTATGGAGCCATTCCACAAGATAGCCCGGACCGACTCGGTGCTTACATGGGATGGCGAATTGTAAGCGATTTCATGGACAAGCACCCAGAGATTGATTTGGCAACACTTATGGAAGTGATCGATATCAATCCTGTAATTAAATCATACCGACCTCGGTAATTTACCACCTTTGTACTTTAATTATTATCTCATGGCCGATTCACACATAACCGTCCGGGTTTGTACGGATGAAAACAAGGTTCCCACTGCGATTACCTGGTCAGCGGATGATAGTGATGTAGCCAATCAAAATGCTAAAGCCATGTCTTTAGCCATGTGGGATGAAGCAAAGGGGAACGCAGTGCACATGGACCTTTGGACAAAGGAAATGAGCGTCGAAGAAATGCGTCACTTCGTATGCCAGACCATGATGACCCTAGCCACGACACTGGAAAAAGCAACCAATGACAAGGCGCATGCCTTAGCCGTGCGAAGCTTTACGGAAGAACTAGCTAAGCGCCTAGGGGTCCTGAAAGAATAATGAGCTACGCCGTGTAAAGAGAATTGGTCTGTTGAATGAAACACAGCAACTCCTCTCGACCTTCACGTTTTTCTGAGCTAGTAACATACACTGGCGGCATGCAATTCCATTTCTTGAGCATCTCCAATTCATAGCGCGGTAAAAATTCCGAACGTTCCGCACGATTCAGTTTATCCACTTTAGTAAAAACCATAACAAAAGGAAGCTGTTTTTCAGCCATCCAAATCATGAAATCCAAATCGACTTGTTGCGGCGGGTGCCGGCTGTCGATTAACATCATCACGCACATAAGATTGGACCTGCCTGTGAGGAATTGTTCACTGGTACGTTGCCATTTAACCCGGCTCGTCTTACTGACTTTGGCGTAACCAAAACCGGGCAAATCAACCAAGTACCAGCTGCTTCCATCTCGTGTCTTTTGAAGCTCTTCATCAATAACGAAGTGATTAATCAGCTGAGTTTTTCCCGGGGAAGATGAAATTTTTGCCAGCCCTTTGCGATTGGTCAAAAAGTTGATGAGTGATGATTTTCCTACGTTCGATCGACCGATGAACGCATATTCTGGACGGTCAGCTGGAGGACACTCCTTCGGATGTGCGCTCGATTTTAAAAATTCTGCTGTTTTGACATCCATGACTGACTAGCCCGCTTTACCAATTCCCCGCGCGTCAAACCAAGCTTCAAGGATTTGGTTAAAGGTTTCAGGGTGCTCCATCATCGGTGCGTGTCCGCATTCATCAATCCAAAATAGGTCGCTCTCAGGGAAGCCCGCTTTGAATTCTTCTGCGACTTCCGGCGGGGTGATGATATCGTTCTTGCCCCAAATCAAGCAAACGGGTACGGTCATGGCCGGCAAATCCTTCGCCATGTTGTGTCGGATGGCACTTTTCGCAATGGCCAAAATCCTTAAAACTTTCTCGCGACTATTAACCGCTTCGAAGCACTCATCTACAAGTTCCTCTGTAGCATGCTTGGGATCGTAAAACGTCACGGCCACCTTATCGCGAATGAACGTTTTATCCTCGCGGCGCGGAAAACTATTGCCAAAGGCATTTTCGTACAAGCCGCTACTGGCTGTCAAACTTAGTGAGGCCACTTTTTCAAGGTTGTTTTTGGTGAATATCAAGCCTACGTGGCCACCAAGACTATTCCCCAACAGGTGCACTTGTTCAAGTCCCATTTCGGCTACAAAACCTTCGATGTGTTCTGACAGACTCTTTGCACTGGTCTTCCGCATGGGTAAATCATAAATAGGTAGCATCGGAATGATGACCCGAAATCGATTGGAAAAATGACTGAAGACGTCCTTGAAATTGCTTAGGGCACCAAATAAACCGTGGAGTACAATCAGGGGCTCTCCCTCGCCAGCCTCGACATATTTATAGAGGCCACGTTCGATGATGGCAGTTGGATGCATGGAATTCGTTTAGAGGGCGTAAAGGTCGAACATACTGGGCGCATTCGCTCGTTAACGCCCACACGCTGTTCACAAATGTTGTTGAAAACGTGTTAATAGAGAAAAATCGTCTCCAACGATGAAAACCAAAAAATCCAGAGCCTGTAACACTTATCCCTAATTCCGTATTTAAAACTTTTCCACAAAGTGGGAGAAAGTGTCATATCGTGGGAGAAAGTGGGAAATTATAGATAGTTTTGAAATTCCAGATGACCATGCTGAACCTACTCGGAGAATACACTTGTAAAATCGACGTCAAAGGGCGCTTAATGTTCCCTGCGCGCTTACGGAAGCAGCTGGAATCCGTGCTTCACAATGGGCTGGTAATCAACCGTGATATTTTCGAAGGGTGCTTAGTGGTTTATCCGAAGCCCGAATGGGATAAGGTGAACCGCGAGATGTCGCGACTGAGCCGGTATAACCACAAACATCAGCTGTTCCAGAGGAAATTTATGAAGGGGGCGACCCATGTGGAATTTGATGGATCTGGCCGGATTAACATCCCGACGCTGCTCCTGAGGCACGCCAGCATTCAGCTGCCTGCTGATAACGAAATCATTGTTTCTGGCCTAGGCGAAAAGATTGAAATCTGGAATAAGGCGCGCTACGACAAAAATGTCCTTGATGACGCTGGAGATTTCGATTTCGCCATCCTCGCCGAAGAGGTCCGAAAAGACCTCGAACCCAACAACGAGAATTAACAAATGAATCCCGGCACCTACCACGTTCCTGTTTTGGCCGAAGCTAGCGTTGCAGGGATTGGTGCCCCTGAACTGCCGAATGGAATTTATGTCGACGCGACTTTCGGCGGTGGTGGTCATTCTCGCCTCATCCTAGATGCGATGGACTCAAACGGCCGACTATTCGGATTCGATCAAGACTCCGACGCACAAGACAATGCCATTGCCGACGAAAGGTTTACATTGATTCCCGAAAACTTCCGATACGCTCGAAATTTTCTCCGCCTAAATGGCGTGAGACGTATCGACGGGCTACTAGCCGACCTCGGCGTGTCATCGCATCAATTTGACGAAGGCACCCGTGGATTCTCAACCCGTTTTGATGCCCCATTGGATATGCGAATGAATCAGCGCAGCAAATTGTCCGCCGCTGACATCACCGCCACATACACGGTAAAAGATTTGACGCGCATTTTCCAGTTATACGGAGAACTGAAGCGCCCTCACAAGGTCGCACATGCTATTGCTCTGTCCCGCGAAAATCAGTGCATTTCCCGAACGGGTGACTTGATACAAGCCATAAAACACCTGGCTCCAAATGGCAAGGAGAACCAGTTCCATGCACAAGTCTTTCAAGCGTTGCGTATCGAAGTCAATGATGAACTAGGCGCCCTAAAAGCCCTGCTTGAATCAACCATTCATCTCATGCAGGCAGGGGGTCGTTTAGCTATCATTTCCTACCACAGCCTGGAAGATCGACTGGTTAAGCATTTCATGCGCTCAGGTAATTTTGACGACAACATCAAGCGCGACTTCAAGGGTGCCGCCCTGTGCCCGTTTACACCGCTAAAAAGAAAAGCCGTGGTCGCCAATGATAAAGAGCGAGCTGACAACCCCCGTTCGCGCAGCGCGCGCCTGCGAATGGCCATCCGAACTGCTTTGTCCCCAGACGACATCAATTCCTTGGCCGCATGAAAAAGTTTTTTTCCTTATTCCTCAAAAAAAAGGCGAAATCAAAGGCTAGCTTGCGCAATCGCGTGCTGACTCCCGGGGAGATTGCCGCCCAAGAGGAGCAACGAAGGGAGTTGTTAAAACAGCAAGCGAAAGCCGCTTCCCGCAAAAAAGCGCAGCGCACGGCCAAACCCGCTAAACCGCGAAATCGCATTTTAAAAGAAGGTGAGACGGAAACATCCTCCCAAAGCACTTTACGCTTAAGCTGGTTCAAACGTCGACGCCAACGCAGTGCAAAGGAGCGTGCCGCTCGTCGCACGCAGCATTCCATTGGCCCCATTATTCGAGACGTTATAAGCGGTGAATTCCTTACCCGCCAAGGGGTAACCCGCCACATACCCTACCTAATATTCGTCAGCACACTGTTCATTGTATATATCGCTATGGGATACCAATTTGAGCGTTTGGAGCGTGAAAAGCTGAAAACGAAGCGCCAACTGGAAGAGCTAAGCGCTGAATACAAGACCCTTAAAGCCGAATTCGAGATCCAACTCCAACAGAGTACTGTAGAGCAAAATATTGCTGAAATCGGCTTACGCCAGACCACCGAGCCCCCATTCCTTCTCGAACTTCAAACTGCTGAACGATGAAAAATCAAAAGGAATTCAGCAACCGCACATGGCTTTCATTTGGCCTATTCATCATTTTTGGACTTACAATTTTTGGACGAATACTCTGGATTCAGAACGCAGAACATGAGCAGTGGAATTCAGTCGGCGAACGTTTTGAGTCGAGTGTCCAGTCCATTGCCCCCGCAAGGGGACAGATTTATGCTGTTAACGGCAGCGTTCTTGCGACCTCTGTTCCAGTCTTCGAAGTGCGTTGGGACAGTAGAAGCGAGGCAATCGAATGGGATACGTTTGACCGTGAACTCGACCAGCTTTGTTCAGGGCTGAGCGAGGTGTTGGGCGACAAAAGCCCGGCTGAATACAACGAAATTTTGCGTAACGGGCGCAACATGGGCCGCCGAAACACGCTAGTAGCACGCCGCGTATCGTACATCAAGCAAAAGCAATTAGTCAAATTACCCTTCATACGGCGCGGTCGTTTCAAGAGTGGCTTCACGTTCGAACGCAGCGAGCAACGTCGAAAACCTTTCGGTGACCTAGCTAGTCGAACCATCGGCATCAATCGAGACGAAAATCGGGTAGGCCTCGAAGCCAGCTGGAACGAAGAATTAGCTGGCGTAACTGGCCGACAATTGCAGCGGCGCGTCGCTGGGGGGCAATGGATGCCGGTCTCGGATGATTATATCGTCTCGCCTGTAGCGGGATTCGATGTCATCAGCAGCATCGATATGCACTTGCAAGACGTTGCCAGCAATGCTCTTCACCGGCAGTTACAAACCCACGATGCTGCCTGGGGTACCATCGTCTTGATGGAAGTGGAGACGGGTAAGATTCGAGCCATGGCAAATCTGACCCGCACACAGGAGCGCACTGAGCAAACCCCTCCCGTTTACGAGGAGTCCTTTAACCACGCCATCGGTACGGCCGTTGAGCCTGGATCGACCTTCAAGTTAGCTTCATTACTCACGGCCATGGAAAGCGGCCATATAAAACCCAACGATGAAATCGACACCGGAAATGGTGTAGTCTTTTTCTATGGTAAGCGCATGTCAGATTCCAACGCTGATGAAGGTGGACATGGAATACTAACAACCGAGGAGATTTTCGAAGTCAGTTCAAACGTAGGAACAGCACTAACAATTAAAAAAGCATTCAAAGAAAATCCGCAGGCCTTTTTGGACGGATTACACCAGTTAGGCGTGCATGAACCCACTGGGATTCGACTGGCAGGTGAATCACCGCCCCAAGTATACAGCGAGGTTGGTAGTGGACGTTGGTCTGGACTGTCCTTGACCCAAATTTCAATTGGCTACGAAGTCACACAGACCCCACTCCAAACCCTAAGCCTTTATAATGCCATTGCGAATGGTGGCAAGCTGATGCGGCCACAATTGGTTGAGCGCTTAGAATCTAATGGAACCGTCATTCGCTCCATCGAGCCAGAGGTGGTGAGGCCAAGGATTTGTTCGTCGGAGACTCTGGAAGCTTGCAAGCGCATGCTAATTCGCGTAGCCAATCCACAGGGCCAAGGAACAGCCCAATATATTTTTGCAAAAAGCCCATTCACCGTAGCTGGGAAGACTGGCACTGCCCGCATAGCGGGGCCCAACGGCTATGACGGAAGGTACCGAGCTTCGTTTGTAGGCTATTTTCCCGCAGAGGCACCTCGCTACTCCTGCATCGTCGTCATCGCCGACACCCGCAGCGGAATCTACTACGGATCCAGCATCGCCGGTCCTGTTTTCCGCGAAATGGCCAACAAGGTGTATGCCACCGACCCCACCTTTCATGAGCGCAGCCAAGGACTTCTTACAGAGGAGCATCGCCTACCAGGAGCAAAAGACGGAGCACGCGAGGAGCTGGTCACCCTGTACGGTGCTTTTGGACTTCCTTACGACGGAGATAATATCAGCGATTGGGTAACCGTCACTACCGGGGACAGCGCTGCCGTCTTAAGCCCTCGCACCATTCAACCGTCCAAGGTGCCAGATGTGCGGGGTATGGGTTTGCGCGATGCGCTCTACCTGCTCGAAAACGCAGGGCTCCGAGTTCAAACGAAGGGGTCTGGCACTGTTCGTCGCCAAAGTCTGGCACCCGGATCAGCCATCAAACGGGTCTCATCCATCATCATCGAACTGTCTTGACCGCATGAAGCTCTTGAAAGAAATCCTTTATGGCACACGAATCCAGGACATCTTGGGCAACACACATGTAGCCATTGAGGGTCTCGCGTTCGATAGCCGAAAAGTAAAAGCATTCAGCTTATTTGTTGCCATACCAGGTGTTCATGCAGATGGCCACGATTTTATCGAACAAGCGATTGACAAAGGGGCAACTGCTGTGGTATGTGAGAAATTGCCTGAACGCTGTGACGAGAAAGTCACATACGTCCGCGTGCACAATGCTGCAATCGCCTTGGGTAACATTGCCTC
>DIHQ01000001.1:6762-6927 GCA_002420235.1 Flavobacteriales bacterium UBA5692 | reverse complement strand
TTGTCGCCTTTTAGGTGGCGTTCAACCTGAGCGGTCACTTCTGCGCCGCTTATCGCCGGGGCGCCAACTTGAACGTCTTTCCCATTGTCAACGAGCAAGACTCGGTCAAATTTGACCTTTTTGCCTTCCTCAGCGTCCAATCGGTTGACGAACACCTGTTGGTCT
>DIHQ01000001.1:6045-6426 GCA_002420235.1 Flavobacteriales bacterium UBA5692 | reverse complement strand
TACTGGTGCCCTGCGATCTCTACGATTGCATACATGTTTCTTGTATTTTTCCTCAAATGAGGGTCTGCAAAGGTACTAGAAACGCTTCAACTTTTCAACCCCTGCGTTTACAGGCTTGAATCCGCCTGTTTGCTGCGCTTTTTCGTAATCCAGACTCCCAATAAAATGCTGGCACCGGCGAGCAAGTGTTGATGGGTGATTAGTTCTCCGTCCCACCAACCCCAAAGGGCTGCAAAGATTGGAATGATGTACGTTACGGATGCGGCGACGACCGCGTTGGTCCAAGCGATGAGCTGGTTGAAGAGCACAAGCGCTCCAGCTGTGCCAACGGAGGCAAGAAGACCCACGGCCAATAGTGCGCGCATGCCATCAGGGTGGTCA
>DIHQ01000001.1:905-5736 GCA_002420235.1 Flavobacteriales bacterium UBA5692 | reverse complement strand
AGTGCACGCATGCCATCAGGGTGGTCAGTGATCAACCCGGGTGTGCCTTGAAACAAAACAATGCCCAGTGCGGGCAATGCCACCAACCCAAGGGAACATGCGGCAATGGCAGGTGCGGGAATTCCAATAAGTTTCTCGCGCGTGATGTTCACGCTGACGCCATAGCAAAGCGTTGCAGCAACGAGCATCAGAGCGGGCGCCAGAGTGTCGGTGCTTAGCGCAGTTCCAGGCGCGGCTTCTCCTGCCTGGGCCAAAATCAGCCATATCGTTCCCAACAGCCCGACAAGGATGCCTGCAATTTGGCGAGGCCTCACAGCTGTCCCGAAGGCGATAAATCCAATTACCAGTGTCCACAATGGGCTAAGCGCATTGAGCATTCCTGCTATGGCGCTGGGAAGGTTCACTTGGGCTATGGCGAAGAGTAAGGATGGGATGAAGCTTCCAATCACCCCTACTCCTGCAATCCAACGCCAATGAGAGCGAGTGATTCGCTTGGCATGCTTCAGGGATACAGGGAGCAGCGATGCCCCAGCGATTGTTATGCGCAACGCAGCTAGCTCAATGGGCGGCAGTAAAGCGCTTCCGTCGCGGGCGAAGAGGCCAAGTTTCATCAAAATGAAGCTACTGCCCCATACAAATCCAAGGAGCAACAGCACGAAGGCAGGAGCTAAGCGGTGAGGTGTAGGAGCTGTGGAAGTGGCCATAGGTTCGTTGGATGCGACCGATACAAGGGTTGAATTACCATAAGTTGGAAAGTCGGCCTCTTGTTCATAGGTATATTTGTAATATGATGTTTTGGAATCAAATTAAAGGTTACTCTTGGGTCACATGGTTCGCCTGCGTAGGCTTGGTGCTTAGCGGGTGCTCGGAATCAGATTCTTATTCGGTTTCAGAAAGTTATGCAGCCGGAACGTCGGAAACGTCGACTGCGAAGCTTGAAATCACCGGAATGATGTGTGCACATGCATGCGGCGGTAAAATCAAAAAAGAGTTACTTGAAGTTCCGGGAGTTGCCAACGCGGCCATTGATTTTGAATCGGGTCGTGACCTGAATGCCGCAGAGGTGGAGTTTGATCCAGAGACGGTAACGCCGGAATCTTTGGCCGAAGTAATCAGCGGCATTGCGGATGGCAAGCTGTACGCAGTAGCATCGGTCCAAGTGACGCATTTTGCAACAGAGGCCTCCCTTCCATAACAAGCTGAAGTCGTTAAGGCGGCTGACACGTGTAGCCATGGTCATGACTTTTTTAGTGGTTTTGGCCGGGAGTGTGGTGCGCATGACAGGTTCTGGAATGGGATGTCCAGACTGGCCTAAATGTTTCGGCCTCGTGATTCCGCCAACAGAGGTTGAGGAAGTGACTTGGCAGGCGGGGGAGGCCTATACCAAAGGTCGCATGCTGCTAAATCGAGATACGCTATGGGTAGCGCAAACGGAGGTGCTATCAACCGATTTCGAAGCGGAATGCGAAGCGGGATTTTGGCGGGCGTATGAGAAACACGACTATGCAGTGTTTAATCCTCTCCATACTTGGGTCGAGTTTATCAATAGGTTACTTGGTGCGCTAACCGGCATTCCTGCGCTATTGCTATTGGGTTGGACGTTTTGGCGGGGAATTAAGGTGCGACATTGGAAACCGCTTGTGTGGGCGGTCGTTCACTTACTCTTGCTCGGATTGGTTGCGTGGTTAGGGAAGAAAGTTGTGGACGGAAACCTCATTCCTTTTTCCATTACCATTCACATGCTAGGCGCTATGGCAATCCTGATCAGCCTGGCCGGTCTTCTACATTCTGTTTGGGATCATCAAAGTTTTGACTACGCGGAGTTTTTGCCAAGGGGAAAACGCTGGATTGCCATTGCTTTGGTTCTTACGATTTTACAGCTCGTTCTGGGCACACAGGTGCGTGAGCAAGTTGATTTACTGAACCATGCTGAGGTGCTAAGGGCAGAGTGGATTGAGGCATTGCCCGGGTGGTGGAAGATGCACCGCTCGGGGTCGTGGTTAGTACTCGCTGTGCAGATTTTGTGGCTTACTCAATTACGCAAGGCCAAAGGCGGGCTGCTTAACATGGTTCGCTTGGTCTATTGCTTGCTGTGCTTGCAAATTTGCACAGGCCTGCTGTTTGTTATTCTCGGTATGCCAGCTTGGGCTCAACCCATTCATCTGTTGATGGCGGTGGGGTTGGTTTTGTCCCACGTCTGGGTGCTCATGCACTATCGCTCATATCGCGTTTGATTTGTACGATGAAGACGATAAAAAAAGCGGCCCAATGCAGGCCGCTTTTACTTTCTTGGGATGCACCTTGATTAACCGCTGCACATTTCGCAGTCCGTTCCGTTTTCAACAGAACATGCCACGGCAGCTTGCTCTTCGTCGGTCATATCTTTGATAGACTTGCTTGGGGCTTCTGATTTAGGAGCTGTCTTATACTTCTTGTCCACCGTAAACTTGATTGCATCGGTCGCTGCTTTTGTTCGCAGGTAATACATCCCTGTCTTCAGCCCTTGTTTCCAAGCGTAGAAATGCATTGACGTTAGCTTCGCGGTGGTTACATTTTCCATGAAAACGTTGAGCGACTGCGATTGGCAAATGTAGGCTCCGCGATCAGCAGACATATCAATTAGTGCACGCTGCGGAATTTCCCAAGCAGTTCGGTATAACGTTTTAAGATTATCCGGTATCTCTTTGATATTCTGTATTGAACCGTTGGCACTGATGATTCGGTTTTTCATGTCCTCATCCCACAATCCTAGCTTCGTCAAGTCACGCAACAGGTGCTTATTGACAATTATGAATTCACCGGAAAGAGTTCGTCGAGTATAAATGTTTGAGGTGTAAGGTTCGAAGCATTCATTGTTACCGAGGATCTGAGCAGTGGAAGCCGTGGGCATTGGTGCTAGCAAAAGCGAGTTGCGCATGCCGTGCTCTGCGATTTCCTCCTTGAGCACATTCCATTCCCAACGGTCTGTCGGGGTGACTCCCCACAAATCAAATTGCAACTTGCCTTCAGACGCGGGGGACCCTTTGAATGATTCGTAAGCACCTTCCGTCTTAGCCAGATCTTTGGAAGCCGTGCAGGCAGCGTAGTAAATCGTTTCGAAGATTGCACGGTTTAAAGAACGCGCCTCCTCTGAGTCAAATGGATAACGCATCAAGATGAACACATCGGCTAGTCCCTGGACCCCTAATCCGATTGGGCGGTGGCGCATGTTAGAATTGCGTGCCTCGGGGATTGGGTAATAATTGCGATCGATTATTCGATTAAGGTTTACCGTCGCTTGGTACGTTACTTGAAAAAGCTTTTCGTGATCAAACTCACCATTATTGACGTATTTCGGCAAGGCTAAGGACGCTAGGTTACATACGGCCACTTCGTCCGGTGCAGTGTATTCGATAATCTCCGTGCATAAATTGGAGGATCGGATTGTGCCAAGATTTTGTTGGTTGGACTTCCCGTTAGCCGCGTCTTTATAAAGCATGTACGGGGTGCCTGTTTCAATCTGTGATTCGAGGATTTTGAACCAAAGCTCCTGGGCTTTTATAGTTTTACGCCCCTTGCCTTCGGACTCGTATTTGGTATACAATTTCTCAAATGCCTTGCCATGGTTATCAGCTAGACCTGGACACTCATTTGGACACATCAACGTCCAATCCCCATTGTCTTCGACTCGCTTCATGAATAAATCAGGAATCCAAAGTGCGTAGAATAAATCGCGTGCACGCTGTTCTTCCTTTCCATGATTCTTTTTGAGGTCGAGAAAGTCATGGATGTCGGCATGCCAAGGTTCTATATAAATGGCAAAAGAGCCCTTGCGCTTGCCACCTCCTTGATCAACATATCTCGCTGTATCGTTGAATACACGAAGCATCGGTACTATGCCGTTTGAGGTGCCGTTGGTACCTTTTATGTACGAACCGGTGGCACGGATATCATGAATAGCGAGGCCAATTCCGCCGGCATTTTGTGAAATCTTTGCGCACTGCTGTAGCGTTTCATAAATGCCACTAATGCTGTCTTCTTTTGCAGTCAAAAGGAAGCAGCTGGACATTTGTGGCTTCGGTGTTCCAGAGTTGAATAGGGTTGGAGTAGCGTGAGTGAACCATCCTTCACTGAGTCCATTATAGGTTTCAACAGCTGCATCGAGGTCGTCTTTATGAATGCCCACTGACACACGCATCAGCATGTGTTGAGGACGCTCGACAATTTTGCCATCTATCTTGAGCAAGTAGCTCCGCTCAAGAGTTTTGAAGCCAAAGTAGTCGTAGTTGAAGTCCCGGTCGTAGATAATTTGAGAATCGAGAAATTCAGCGTTTTCGCGGATGATCTCAATGACATCTTTTGCCACCAACGACGCATCATCACCGGTGATGGGGTCCACGTATGTGTAAAGGTCCTCCATCGTCTCCGCAAAGGACTTCTTGGTCGCTTTATGAAGGTTGGACACTGCGATACGACTCGCAAGGCTTGCATAGTCGGGATGCGTTACGGCATTCGTAGCTGCTACCTCCGCAGCCAGATTGTCTAGCTCGGTAGTCGTTACGCCGTCATAGACCCCTTCAATGACTCGCATGGCCACTTTAGCTGGGTCTACCGATTCATGTAACTCGTAACAGAGCTTTTTAATCCGTGCGGTGATTTTATCGAATTGCACTGGTTCGGTGCGTCCGTCGCGCTTGAATACTTGCATGGTGCCGGTAGATGTTTAATTGTAGGGTGAAGTGGCAGTTGTGGTGTTAGGACTGGGTTTGTTAAAAATCGGCATCCAAACTGAAGGATTTTGCGCCGTCCTCGGTTTTTGTTAACACACCTGCTTTTTGATATTCTCCAACTC
>DIHQ01000001.1:0-607 GCA_002420235.1 Flavobacteriales bacterium UBA5692 | reverse complement strand
CTGCTTTTTGATATTCTCCAACTCGCTTTTCGAAGAAGTTTGTTTTTCCTTGAAGGGAAATCATGTCCATGAAGTCGAAAGGATTGGAGACATCGAACTCCTTATCGGTACCGAGTTCTACCAACAAGCGGTCCGCTACGAATTCGATGTACTGAGACATAAGATCAGCATTCATTCCGATCAAACGAACGGGCAACGATTCGCAGATGAATTCCTTCTCAATTTCTACAGCATCAATTATGATTTTGCGAAGGGTTTTTACGGGAAGCTTATTTACGATGTGGTCGTTGTAAAGCAAGCAGGCAAAATCGCAGTGCATTCCTTCATCACGCGAAATCAACTCATTTGAGAAGCTTAAGCCGGGCATCAGGCCTCGTTTTTTCAACCAGAAGATTGAACAGAAGCTACCACTGAAGAATATACCCTCCACTGCGGCGAAAGCCACGATGCGTTCGGCGAAGGAGCCATTGTCAATCCAGTTTAGCGCCCACTCTGCTTTTTTCTTAACGCAATCCATGGTTTCGATGGCGTTGAATAGCTTGTCCTTCTCAACATCGTCCTTGATGTAAGTATCGATTAGCAAAGAGTAGGTTTCGGAATGGATATT
>DIHQ01000019.1 GCA_002420235.1 Flavobacteriales bacterium UBA5692 | reverse complement strand
AAATCAATATCGTTTTCACTACCACATTATGCCAGACAACATGCGCGTCGCTGACCCATACACTGAACTGGTCCTCGACCCGTGGAACGACCAATGGATTCCAGAATCTACTTACCCCAATATGCTGGCATTTCCAAATATGCTCACAGAAAACACACCCGTTTCTGTACTTCAGGCCGGCGCACCCTCATTCGATTGGACAGACCAAGGCTTCGAGCGACCTAACAAATCGTCTTTGATCATATACGAGTTGTTGGTACGCGATTTTACGGACGAGCGCAACTACCAATCCATACTCGACACCTTGGATTACCTCGATCGTTTGGGCATTAACGCAATCGAATTCATGCCCATTAATGAATTCAACGGCAACGATAGCTGGGGGTACAACCCCACGTTCTACCTCGCTTTAGACAAGGCGTATGGCGATAAGTCAACGTTCAAGGAATTGGTCAATGCCTGCCACGAGAGGGGGATTGCCGTGCTGCTCGATGTTGCACTCAACCACGCCGATTACCCCAATCCATTCTTAAAAATGTACTGGAATACCTCGTCCTTCCAGCCTGCAGCGAATAACCCATGGTTCAATGACGTTTCACCCAGTCCCGAAACTTGGTTTTTTGATTGGAACCACAACAGCCCGGCGACGAAGTACTTCATGAAACGAGCTCTGCGATACTGGGTGGACGAATACCACATCGATGGCTACCGGCTAGACTTCTCCAAAGGAATGACCCAAACACCAGGTAATGCCTGGAGCTACGACCAGGCCCGCATCAACTTACTGAATGAGTATGCCAACCACCTTTGGCAAGATGAATCCGATATATACATGATTCTGGAACACTGGGTAGACCTCTCCGAAAATCAAACCTTGGTCAATGACGGATTCATGGTCTGGGCCAATGTGACTCACGATTACAACGAAGCATCCATGGGATACCCTTCGGATTTTGGTTGGGCAAGCTACCAGAACCAAAACATGTCTAATCCGGGCGTGTTGTCGTATCCCGAAAGCCACGACGAAGAACGTTTGATGTACAAGGCTTTACAATTCGGGAACGGCGAAGATGACTATCAAGTGACCAATCTTAACACAGCGCTTTCACGCCAAGAAGCCATTCAATGCTTCAATATTCTCTTGCCCGGACCCAAAATGATCTGGCAATTTGAGGAGCTCGGATACGACTACAGCATCAACACGTGCAGTGACGGTGTAACCATCAGCGAAGACTGCCGCACAGCAGCTAAACCTGTACGTTGGGATTATCGGGACAATCCCAACCGATATCACATTCACGAAGTTATTGCCGCGCTTTGTCGACTCAAAATAGATTATCCCGACCCATTCCAAAGCAACAACTTTAACTGGGATGTTGGCGGTTATGGCAAACGCCTGCACTTAAATGGTAGTGATATGGACGCCGTAGTTGTCGCCAATTTCCGTGTAAGTGAACTCAGTATGATTCCGGGATTTCAGCACACTGGACTATGGTACGATTATTTGACAGGCGAACCCGTTGAGGTCACCGATGTCAGCGCTTTCATGACTTTTGCTCCGGGTGAATACCATGTGTACGTGGATCAACCTGTCAACTTTCCTGCAGCCATGACAGAAATCAACAATACCGAATTGAATGGAGTCGTGTATCCCAATCCCAATTCAGGAACATTTGTCATTGAATTCCCAGATCCTGTGAATGTTAATACCCTTCAAATATTTGACCTTAACGGCCGAGAAGTAACACCATTCTGTTCTGCAAATATCCTGCACCATGGCAAGGTCATTCAGATCGTTAACAACTCGTTGTATGCAGGTGTTTACGCCCTACGAATACTTTCAGATAATCAGCAATTCAATGCCCGCGTTGTGATTTCCAATTAACGTTGACAAGTACAGAAGTGGTTGGTGTTGAAAACACACCTACCACACCTTAACTTCGACACAACTAAATCATTTCTGATGACCAAAATCACGCTGACGCTGATTGCTGTATTGGGCATGTATTGGGCCCTAAAAGCACAATCCTTAAGTGGTACGATTTCAGACGCACAGGGCATTCCCCTTCCTGGGGCATCTGTCGTTGCTGACGGGACCAATGGGCAATTCGCAGACGCAGATGGTAGGTTCGAGTTGAGCCTTTCGCAGGGCAACCACACAGTTCATTTCTCCTACATCGGATACATCAGCCAAACCAAGGAGGTGACCATGGGTGCCGAGGATCTGACCTTGAACGTTACCCTTGTCGACGATGCGGTTTTGATCGAAGATGTCGTTGTTGTGGGTTATGGCGTGCAACGAAGGAAGGAAGTCACAGGCAGCATTGTGAAAGTCGATTCCAAGCAAATCACAGGGGTTCAGACGCCATCATTCGAGGCTGCACTTCAAGGACAAGCGGCGGGTGTTCAAGTGAGTCAATCATCGGGTGTCGCCGGTGCACCTTCCCTCATCCGCGTTCGGGGAGTGGCCTCGGTTTCAGCTGCTGGGGATCCACTCTACGTCGTGGACGGCATTCCAATCACTCAAGAGTACTTCCTTCG
>DIHQ01000052.1 GCA_002420235.1 Flavobacteriales bacterium UBA5692 | reverse complement strand
GCGAGTCCTTGCCCACGCCGTTCTAGATCGCGGATTTGCTCGGTCACCTGTGCGGCTAGCCAACCGCCCATATCGTCAGTGTCCACACGGTATGTGTCAGGGGCTGAAACTCGCCGGACATGTGTGCCCAAGCGCGTGTTTTCACCCATGGAGGGAGAGAAGCCCGAGGTCAGCTCCGAATTACCATGATAAGCCTCGGAGGTGACGATGATGCCCTCATGTCCAGTGTGATATTTGGCCATGCGAAGCGCCAGGTCATTCGCCTCGGATCCGGTGCAGGTGAACATCACATGCCCAATTTCGTCTTCAAACGTAGCCAGCAGTTTTTCGGCAAATTCCAGAATACCATCCTGCATATAGCGGGTATGAGTGCACAGGGTGCCCATCTGAGCCATGACAGCGGCATTCACATGTGGGTGGCAATGGCCGACCGAAACCACGTTGTTATAAGCATCCAGATACTCATTACCATCGGTGTCGTACATGAACACTCCGCTTGCCCGGCTGAATTCGACTGGATTAGCATAGAACAACCGGTATGCCGGACCTAGCAGACGCGCTCGGCGATCGACAAATTCCCGAGTCTTCGCATCCAGCTGATCGACCATGGTGGGATCAAATCCATTCACCATCTTGCCTCGCTTTGTGTTGATATTCATCTAAGGGGTCCTTTTACTATCAAAAAAGGGTGTAAGAATGTCTGAAACCTGTTCAGTCGAGCGCGCCAAAAACCAGTCGAGTTGATGCCAGCCCTGTTCTGTATTGCGCATTATATAGCGTTTGTTCTCTGGGAATAACTTGACCCGCCAAAGGGTTAGAAGCGCTCGTGTTACAACTCGTCCCATCACCAAATTTGGAATTAGGGCCAACTCTTCATTGGTCAAGTTTGCAATGCTTAGATAACCCTTCAGAATATCTCGCCCGCGATAGAAAAGGTCCTCATTTGGTGTCTCTGGTAATTGGTTTAGGAGGGCCGTTGCTACATCCACGGCAATCGCAGTCTTGACTGCATCACCGAAGTCAATGATACCTGTTACGTAGGCTGGGTTGTTATGGTCCACAATTATATTCGATTTGCTGAAATCGTTGTGCAACACCTGCTTGCGACATTGGCGCAATTTTACTTCGATCTGGCGGAACCTTTCTAACCCCTGTGTCAGGGCGTGCCGATGTGTATCGTCGTCCACCTCGTGCAAAAGATGCTCAAGTGTCAAAAGGTGTTGAACATCCCATCCATAGTAACGATCTTCCACCTCGTGCGTAAACCCTTCGGTAGCATAGCGCAATCGCGCCAGCATTTTTCCAATCTGAACCCGCCCCTGACTATCGGATTGGGTTTCATCCAGCGGCGTACCCTCAAGAAAGGTTAGCAATCGCACACAACGTTGCGATCCGTCCACGTCCGTGATCTGGAAAATATCTTCTCCGTCGTCAGAGTGGATGATACGTGGAATAGGCAAAGTGGGATCACGGGTTTCGACATACCTAAGTAGGCTGTTTTGAAAGTCAATTTCCTTGAAAGATTCATCCGGATTGGCAACTTTCAATATAAACCCTCGGTCGTCCTAGGTTGTCACGCGGAAGGTGTCATCCTTTTCGGTGTCAAACCGTTTTAGAGCACCGGTCATCCCGTATCGGTCATCCAGAAGCCGCATTGCACCTCCTTCTGTCATCGGAACATAGGCACCGGACAGCCCGTCTGTTTTAGCCTCCGAGTTGGATTGATCTGTCACTGCTATTGTCCTGATCTCATCCTAGCGCGCGCTGACGGACTCGGCCAGAAGACAGAGCAATTCGTACATTACTGTAGCGCCGGTCAGCGATGTCACTCCGCCAACATCAAAAGGCGGCGAAACTTCCACCATATCTGCGCCTACATAGTTCAGATTTCGAAAACCGCGGATCAAAGCCATTGCCTCCGGTGTCGTCAGGCCAGCAATCTCGGGTGTGCCGGTTCCTGGGGCAAAGGCTGGATCAATACTGTCAATATCAAAACTCAAATAAACAGGCGTATCGCCAACAATGTTGCGAGTTTCTTCAATTATCGAATCAACCCCGCGCTTTTGAACCTCTTCGACAAACATGACACGCATACCAGCTGCTTCAGAATAGTCCCAGCCCTCCGAGATATTTTGCGCCCCGCGAATACCGATTTGCACAGTTTTTGTTGCATCGATCAACCCTTCCTCGTGGGCACGGCGGAAGGGGGCACCGTGGTTAAATTTTGATCCCTGAAAACTATCCCAAGTATCTGTATGGGCATCAATGTGAATAAACGCCATAGGTTGCGTTGTAACCGCGCGCATTATGGGCAAGCTGATTGAGTGATCGCCGCCGCAAGATAATGGCATAACTCCTGCGGCCACCATGACCTCTATGAAGTCACTGATATCTTTGTGCGTCTCTTCTATATCGAATACTGAATGAAACTGGACGTCACCAACATCTGCAATCCGGCACAAATCATAGGGATTGATGCGTGTTGCATGGTTGATGGCACGCATCAGGCTGGACTGATTTCTAACCTCGCGAGGACCGTGTCGAGCACCTGGCCGGTTCGTCAAAGCTCCGTCATAGGGAATGCCGACCATTCCTATGTCAATATTTTCAAGGGTTTGTGCGATCGGCGCACGCATGAATGTCGCCAATCCCGAGTACCTCGGGGCGGCCATATCTGGATTAATTGGAGAGATATAATTTGACACGAATTGAAGCCTTTCTATACACCACGGCTTAAATATATCTTCTTGTTTACTGCGAAACAATCCAGTATATGGCATAAAAACATCGACGTATATAGTAGGGATTGATCATGCTTACGTCTGTCTCCAACGCTGACCTGCACTTGCTGCGCGTATTCTTGTCTGTTGTGGAATCTGGTGGGTTCTCGAAGGCACAGATCGCGCTGAATGTTAGTCAATCTACCATAAGCACGCAGATGATTGATTTGGAAACGCGTCTGGGCATGCGATTATGTCGCCGCGGGCGGTCTGGATTTGCACTGACAGAAGAAGGGCATGAGGTTTTCAAATATGCCAAAGATCTCGTTCTGGATTGTGATGAGTTTGTACGTAAGGTGAACGGGATACGGGGTGATCTGAGTGGGGAACTCAGAATTGCAATCGCGGATTCGTTATTGGGAAATAAAGTCTTTCCATTTGAGGTCATTCTGGCAGAACTCCGAGAAACCATGCCTGCGGTCGTTTTACATTTGAGTGTTATGGACCCGTTGGAGATCGAAAGGCTTGTTCTCGAGCAAAAGTTACATATGGGACTTCACACCTTCCCTAATCATGTGCCTGGCCTTCGCTATATGAAGATGTTCGATGAAGTGCAGACCTTGTATTGTGGACAGGGGCATCCACTTTTTGACGCCGATCTGACCCGTAAAGGGGGCGAGCTTTCGGAGTATGATTATGCTGCTCGATCATACTATGGCGGAGCCTTGAAAACTGGTAATTTCAAACCTAAGAAAAGCTTTATCTATGCTGGTAGCATGGAAGGCATTGCAGCGGCGATTTTGTCCGGTTGTTTTCTTGGCCATTTGCCTGTTCAAAGTGCTCAGACTTGGGTCGAGCAGGGGAAGATGAAACCACTGTTCACCGAAGTTCACTCTTACAAGGTGCCCTTTGAGTGTGTGTTTCCAATTGGCACTCGGATGGCCAACACAGAAAGGATGCTGGAAGAAGTCATGTTAAAGTATTCGGCTTGAATCTCGACCGCAACAAATAATTTAAATTACATATTAAAAACAGTTACTTGATAAGTAAAGGTGCATATTGTCCACCTTTCTATCCACCTTTT
>DIHQ01000141.1 GCA_002420235.1 Flavobacteriales bacterium UBA5692 | reverse complement strand
CTTCAATCAATGTGCAGACAACTGGCGGTTTAGAAAACTGGTCAAACGTTGTTATTGAGGATGTGTTGTTGCTTGAAGGTGAGCAGAAAGTACGATTTTTTGCTGACCAATCTGGCTTTAATCTCGGCAGTTTTGAATTCGCATTTACGGGTGTGACAGCAGATGAAGTTGACATGGCATTTCTAACGGCAAGAACGCTGAATCCAGAACAAATTGCATTAACCTTGAACAAACCTATCGCTCAGCCATTAATCGCACAATCAACAGATTTTCAGATTTTCGACAGCGGACAACCGTTGGCTTTCAGTGCATTTGGAATGAGCTTAGAAAATGACCAAACCATTGTGTTTGAGATGGATGATTTGCTCCTTGCATCTCAAGATTTGACCATATCCTATTCGGGCTCTTCCATTGAAGCGAACGAAGACGGTAATCTGCAGAATTTTACTCAAGAGCACGTGGACAATACCCTTGATTTTGTATACACTATTCCCGGGTGGATTGAAGTTGAAAATTTTGTTGAGGCTCAGGGAGTGGAGCTTGAAAATACTTCCGATGTTGGCGGAGGTCTTAATGTTGGGTACCTCGATCCAGGAGACTACATGCTTTATGATGTGAATGTCTTGTACAGCGGTGATTATAATATCTCCTTCCGCACAGCGTCACAAAGTGATGGAAGTGTGGAATTGGTACTTCTTCGCGAAAGTGGGATCAACACCTTTGTTTGTGCTGCGGAATTTCCAGCTACAGGTGACTGGCAAGAATGGCAGACAACAACGGAATCCGTTTCCTTAAATGCATCAGGTGAATGTCAATTGCGCGTTCTCGTTACAGCTGCGCCATTCAATATGAACTGGATTGAGTTTGAATACCTTGGCGAAGTTGAAGAAGATGACGACGACACGACGTTTGACTTCACTTTCCAAACTGTTCATGTTTACCCGAATCCAACAGTTAATCAAGTGAATATCGCATTTGGATTGTTCTTTCGTCAAGACCTCACGCTGAGCATATACGATAACCGCGGGCGACCGGTATATGGCCAAGTCTTTCGCGATGTCTCAACCATCCAGGAGCAAATTGATGTGAGCGACTGGGCAGCTGGTCTGTACAATGTATTCATCCTTCGCGAGGATGAGACAGTTGATATAGGAAGGTTCATCAAGGTGCCGGAATAGGCTTCATAGTAATCCTATGAATAGAAAAAGGGAATCTGCTGATGCAGATTCCCTTTTTTGTTTTTTGTCACATACTGGTTATTCCGAAATCATCCTCATGTTCCAATAATCAGGGTCAGTTTCCGATCCATAGGCTACAGTAATCGTTAGACGCTGAATGCCGTCCACATCATTGTACTCGTATACTTCATAAGTTATGCTTGAAGCAGGAGTGCCTGAGCCGTCGGAAGGTAATTCGACACCGTTATAGGCTTTGTTGAATCCTACGTATGCACCAAGTCCATTAACCGTAATATCAGCACCTGTCACAGAAAAAGAGTGCTCGCCAGATCCATAAACGTCAAATGGCGCACTGAGATCTTCATCTTGAAGGCATTCATCATTGCCCCCCATGTAACTCTCCGCCCATACATCTCCTTGCGTATCTATGATAAATGTTCCATCGTCGTAAAAGATGAATTCGTCATCCATCTGACAGTAGCGCTCGACAACACCTGCAGCATCGACACCACCCCAGTACGCTCCGCTGCCTTGATCTGGACCAACGTAGTATGAACCTTCACCGTCTAATCGCCAGATTTTCCCATCAGCACTCGACAAGTCCTCGGCTGTGAAAATCGCCGAACTGATTGTAATGGTTGACGACGCCTCATCCGTATTGAAATCGTTATCGCTCACGGTTAATGTAACTGTATAGTTCCCATCTGCTGAATACGTGTGAACAGGATTGTAATCCGTACTGAAATTCCCGTCACCAAAGTCCCAATTTGCAGAGGTTGCATTGTTGGAAGTATTGGTGAACGTTACAGTAGTACCCTCCTTTACATAGCTAAAACTGGCCGCTGGACCAGCAATTGGAATAGGAGGCAAATCACTGGCATCGTGGTAATGAACGAGGTAAAAAGTCCAAGCAGAACCGTCACCCATGACAAGCGCGAGTTCCATGCGGTCTGAGGTAGCTCCGGTTTCCATGCTCAGTACGGTATACATTTTCGTCGCAACAGGAATGTAAGAGTCGCCGTTATTGGTTTTCTGAGCTAGACCGATGTATGCGCCAAAGCCTTCGACGGTAATCATTCCTTGGGCAGGGTCGAAATTGTATGTGTAATCACCGCCGTCCGCAAAGGCACTCAAATCCTCTCCGTTTGGACCTGTGAAGAGGTCTGGAGTGCTTTCATCGTAGCACGTCTCAAAGCTGTTACCTAGCCATCCTCCGTTCGCGTCGGAATCAACAAATAAAGTTCCAGCTGTATTTTTGATCCAAGTCCCGTCGGGATTGAATGTGAAGGAATCGTCAAGAATACAAGGGCGCTCACCCAACGGAGTTACTCCTCCAAATGACCACCATGAAACATCGCCGGCACCTGGACCGATACCCATCGCTATCCCCTCGCGATCAAGGTACCACGTCTTCCCGCTCGAGCCGGATAAGAACTGACCTGCCGTATTTGGATCCACAATGCTGATTGTTTCGGTGCGAGAGGCGGACCCTGATGCACCGGTTGCAGTCAACGTAACATCATATGAGCCACCGCCTGAGTAGGTGTGAATGGGATTCGTGTCTGTGCTCGTATTTCCGTCTCCAAAGTCCCATGCAAAAGTGCTCGCATTTAGAGAATAATTCATGAAAGTGACCTCAGCCCAATTCTCTGGATTGATTTCGTATTGAAAGGTGGCTATTGCAGCACCGGGATCTTCTTCATCCTCTTTCCCGCATCCGGCCATGACGAGTCCCGCCAACAAGGCGAAACCAAGCACATAAGAAAAGTTTTTCAAGTTCATTGGATTAGATTTAAAATGTGTTGTGTTATCAATTAAAAAGTGAGGCGTCTGGATAAGTAGTAATTCCGTTAGCCAATACCGTTTCTTCAAGTGCAATGGGAAGCCATAAATGATCTACGTTGAAGTTTGCTTCTTTATCTCCGTCACCCTCAAACAAACTTGCTTCTGCACGTCCTGAGCGAACGAGATCTGTCCAACGGTCTCCCTCACAGGCCATCTCAGCCCTGCGCTCGTACCAAATTACTTCTTGCAAGGTCATTCCTTCGTCAACCATCAATTGTGATGAAGTGCGGAATATTCCTCCATTATCACCCGGGCCCACCGCTCTCTCTCGAACTATGTCCACGTAGTACATCGCGTCACCTACGTTGTCGCTAGAACCTCTGAGAAGAGACTCAGCGAGCATGAGCAATACATCTGCATACCGCAAATAGTGAGTGTTTAAGGCTTTTGTAAGGTGCTCATTTCCTCCATTTACATTGGTTCCTGCAAATGCCTTGAAGTTCTGGTATTTCTTTTGGAAATAACCGGTGTAATCAATGGGATTATTTTGGGTTGCGTCAATGATGGGATCACAGGAAAGTCCCGCATCAATCATGTCCTGCTCCAAACTCGCTTCAGATGCGATGGCTGCATCACGACGGTAGTGGTCATCGTCAAGAAAGTGATTATACAGTCCTTCTGTGACAGACATGAATCCCCATCCGGCCTCGTAAGTCGGATGTTCGGCACAAAGCCCCCGAATTCCACACAATTGAATGATGCCATTACCATCAATTCCTTCATACCAGTACCAGTCGCTTTGGTAGAGAGGGTTGTGTTGGATTTCGAAGACCGCTTCTGATGTGTTCCGTGTGCCTTGCGTGTAGAGCGAATTCAAGTCATCCACTAAATCGTAAATTCCCAGGTCAAAGACTTCTTGGAAAGCAGAAGCTGCTTCATCAAATAAAATGGGATCATCGCCACTGAGATCGGCCCAGTATAAATAGGCTTTACCCATAAGAGCTAAAGCCGCGCCCTTGGTTGCTCGTCCTTCTTGGCCTGACGCAGGTAAGAGGGGAAGCACTGCGGCCGCATCTTCACAATCGGTGACGATTTGCTGCATTACTTCAGATAGGGTGTTTCGCTCGAGATCAACGACATCAGGAGCCAGCTCTTCGGTTATTACTGGAATCGGTCCAAAGTGTCGAAAGACTTCGAAGTGGTAAAATGCTCTTAGGAACTTTGCTTCCGCTAGGTAGACTTGGACCGCATCCGAGGATAATTCGGGATTGCTTGTGTCCACATTACTTAAAAGGGAATTGACGCGATTAATCCCAATGTAGCTTCGACGATAGAGTGGGTGAATCACCGTATTGGTGTTCGTATTTGTGAAGTCGTCGAACTCCTGCCAACCGGGCTGGTCATTGTTTGAAGGATCGCCACCTGCATTGGCGTTATCGGAACGAATCTCCCCGAACATAACAGGCGATATCCACTGCCCAAAGGCCATGGTCCAACCTACTGGGTCGTAAGCTCCAATGAGGGCTTCAGCCACATGTAGCTCGGTTTGATAATAATTACTCGATAGAACTTGATTGACAGGGTCAACATTGAGTCGGTCTTTTTTACAGGCTCCCAAGCTCAAAGCGAAAGTCAGAAGGAGCGTTGCGTTGCGTAGGTTCTTAATCATGCGTACTGAGCTTTAGAATGAAACGTTTAGGCCCGCACCGAACGAGCGATTGTTTGGATAGAAACCCTTGTCAATCCCTGTATCTAAAATCCAGCCACTCGTGCCAATATCGGGGTCGAATCCGCGGTAGTTCGTAAAAGTGAGAAGATTGTTGCCGGTAATGTAGACCTTGGCCTCTTTCATCTTGAACTTCTGCAACATCTTCGCGGGTAAATTCCACCCTATTTGAAGATTCCGTAAACGAAGGAACGTTCCATCTTCGAGGTAGAAATCTGAAGGGCGTTGATTATTGTTTGGATCTGTGGACGTTAAACGAGGTAGATCTGCGCTGGGATTTTCAGGAGTCCATCTATCCAACCAGAAACTCTGGAAGTTGGAAAAGGTTACGTCTGATCGTTCGTATGTGCGGTAGATTTCGTGGCCGATTTGGGTTGAAAGAATGGCGCTGGCGTAAAAGTTTTTGTAGGAAACGTTTGTGCTCAGTCCGATGATGTGCTTTGGCCAAGGGCTGCCGATATCGGTGAGATCGTCAGAGTTAATAATACCATCTCCATTCGAATCAAGGAATCTAATATCCCCAGGCTTTGCATTGGGCTGTAGCATGGTTCCGTCAGCATTTACATGACGGTAGATATCTCCCAATTCTTGAAAAATACCATCTGACTCATAGCCAACAAAGTGCCCTACAGCATATCCTTCAGTCATACGTGTGATTGCTGTATTGCGAACTGGCCATCCCCAACCATTGAGGTAACCCGTCTCA
>DIHQ01000015.1:2665-2917 GCA_002420235.1 Flavobacteriales bacterium UBA5692 | reverse complement strand
GTTTTCTAACCATCTATATGGATCTGCTACTTCCACACCCCAGAGGGTATCCTTAACATTTTCGGTGCGCGTTTGAGGATAATCCATAGTGCTTCGCATAGGCGTGGTATCGGTTTGACATTTGGTGAGGCTAAGTGTGGTAATCAACGCACAAGCAATTGATGTGGGTTTTCGAAATGAAGAGGCTGCAAGTTGGTGAATCATGAATCAGCAATTATTTTGCCCAAAAATACCGGAAACATGAGCAATGCG
>DIHQ01000015.1:0-2274 GCA_002420235.1 Flavobacteriales bacterium UBA5692 | reverse complement strand
AAACGGTCATTGCCGAGGCAGGAGCCATGAATTGGATGGAGGAGGGGATCTCCTTTGAAGCTCGAATGGGCGACGGTTCAGCCTTGGAGTCAGGATTCTTCGGTTCTCTGTTGGGCGCAGGTAAGCGCATCATGACAGGTGAATCTTTATTTATGACGCATTTTACAAATGATAGCATGAGCATGCGTCGGGTGGCTTTTGCTTCACCTTACCCGGGTAAAATCATGCCGGTTCAACTGGGCGATTTGGGCGGGGAAGTCATATGTCAGAAAGATGCATTTCTATGTGCTGTGCGAGGGACTCAGGTTTCTATAGCGCTGAATAAACGTCTGGGTGCGGGCTTCCTTGGTGGAGAAGGTTTCATCTTGCAGCGATTACGTGGGAATGGATTGGCTTTTTTACATGCCGGTGGAACAATCGTGCAAAAGGAACTCAATAATGACAGTTTGCGCATTGACACCGGGTGCATAGTGGCTTACGCTGGACAGATCGATTATTCCGTAGAAATGGTGGGTGGAATGAAATCTATGTTTTTTGGAGGTGAAGGTTTGTTTTTGGCGACCCTGCGTGGTTCTGGAACGGTATGGTTACAGTCTCTCCCTTTTAGCCGCTTAGCCAATCGAATTTTGGCTAATGCATCGGCGGCAGGTGGCAAAACGAAAGGAGAGAGATCATCCTTCGGGAAACTTGGGCGTATCATGGACGGTGATTTTCGAATTTGAACTATGTTTGTCAGCGTTCTTCAAGCACTATATGCCAGTGTGGTCAATCTCCACAATTTTTACACCTCTTTCTAGATGAAACTTTTCATTGCCAAATTGAACCGTGATGTTCAGGATGAGCATTTGGTTGAGGCGTTCTCTGCATTCGGTGAAGTCGCCTATGCGCGGGTGATAACAGACCGAGACACCGGTCAATCGAAGTGTTTTGGCTTTGTGCAAATGCGTGATGAGTCCGCAGGACGAGTGGCCATTGATGCTATGAATGGAGCTGAACTTATGGGCTTCCGAATGGTCGTCAAAGAAGCGGAAGAGCGCGCTCCTTCAAAGGGAACTGGAAGCGGCCATCAGACCAAGCGTAAGGTTGAATCCGCAGGTGGTACTCCTCGATCAATTCGTGCATCGGACAGCGCAGAATTTAGCCGGCAAGTAGGACAACCTGAATCACCACAACGTGATTTTCGAAAGAAACCCAGTCCGAAAAAGAGCAACAGATCTAAGGGAGAACGGGACATATATGCTGATGGTCCGAAACCTTCAAAGATTAAGAAATCCAAGCCAAAAAACACGAATTGGCTGGACGATATTGACGATTTCTGAATCAGAATTAGTTTAGGTAAGAGGGTGAGCGTGGTTTTCCGTTTTCATCTCTATTCGAAATTTTTTCGCGTCAAAGGATACGGTTGCTGAATCAATTTTAGGCGTAGAAAAAAATTGATTTATCGAGATAATTACCTTAAATGTCGATAAGTGTGGGAAAATTCGTTATATTTACGATGCCATAAACCATCACGAAAATGAGCCGTATTCTACTGCTTTGCGCCGGATTATTCATGTCCGGACTCACTTTTAGTCAGTATTCGCTGACTGTTTCGGAGTATGCGACGGACATCGTACCAGGTCAAACGACCTACCGGATGTATGTCGACATGATTAACCCTGCGGACTTTTTGAGTTCCGTCTATGGGAATGAAGGTGACCCTATGTCATTTTCTACATCCGATGGATTTTATAACGATCCGCTTGGTTCGACTGTTGCTTCCGGAATAAACCCTGCATTCATTGCATTTTTTCCGACTATCGGTGCAGACAGTTGGATTACGATTGGAATCGATAGTCAAAATACGGGTGATGAAGTGCAAATCAGTACTGTGCAAGATGCTGAGCAGCCTTATGTGCCGGCCTTTGATTCGGGCTCTGCGATTGATGGACAGGACATTCTCGTTAATACCCAAACTGGTGGAGCATGGTATGTCTTGAATAATACTCCAAATGGCTTACCTGACGAGAACATGCAAGTTTTGGTGATGCAATTCACCACGACAGGTACATTTTCAGGTGATATGAATTTCCAAATTTTCGAGAACGGTGATGGTTCTACGGACATTCGGAAGACCATTTCTTTTGATGGCATTGGAACATTTTTGCCAGAAGGCGATGATGGAGGTGGAACAGACCCTGTTTTCGGCTGCACCGATGCATCTGCGTGTAACTACGATGCGAGTGCCACTGATGATGACGGCAGCTGCGCTGAGCTTGACGAGTGCGGTGTATG
>DIHQ01000157.1:1403-3696 GCA_002420235.1 Flavobacteriales bacterium UBA5692 | reverse complement strand
AATGGAGGGGTTTCGAAGGTAGGGCGCTGAAAGGGCCACCACGAGCAACCCGTGCGCCATTCGAACGCTGGCACACCCGTTTCGGGATTCGGTACCCATTGGTGCACCTTGACCATACCCAATGCTTGCGGCTGAATTTCCAAAATGGGATCACCCGGCTCAATTATTTCAAACACGTTTTCTAAGAGAGGAACACCTTCTGCATCAAAATTATCGAACTCTGGGTCCGAACATTGGCCCTTGGTTAGCATGTGCCTGATGGCTGAGATGGGACGAACGAAATCATAGTATCCTTTCACGCTCCACGTGGCGATTGCCGCATCGTGCATTGCCCCTCCAAGCAGGCGATAAGCCCTCGCTAACCATGCGCCATGTTCCAGTGGTTCACCTTTACCATTCCACCTCCAATCGAAATCTGGGTGGGTTGTCGCGTCATTGAGGATTGTAAACCAGTGACCAGGCGGTGTCTCGGAGTCTGGCCCATCGGCCCAAAATTCAGCCAACACCCGGGTGAAATCTCCGCGCAGAACAGTTTCCGCATCGTACGGCATTCCCGTGGCAGGATTAAAGGCGTGGCCAGGACCTATGTCGCCTCCTTCCACTTGATTGTAGAGGTAGTCAGGGTAGCTAGGATCTGCATTTAAGTTACCGATGCTGCGCGGGCTGATATCGAGCGTAACGCCGTCATCCGTATTTAGCTGCGTTTGCCAACGGGCCACTAGAGCAAATCCATTTTGCCAATTGTACAAGCTTTCGTCCGCCTCACCCAATAAAAGAGGTGGGCCTGGATCGAAGTATACAGGGTAGGTACAGCCGTCGCGCTCGAGGTAGCTTGCGTCGCTTGGGTCTAGAGCAAATGGGGTGACGTCGCCCCAGTTGGCACCGCTGAACGGCACTACATCTTGAAAAGTTTCGTTTCCGGCTTGGTCGACGAAGCTACCACCAAAGGCCAAAGGCTGCCAACGATTGGGATCTTCAAGCGCAAAATTACAAAGACCTTCTCCGGTGACATCGAGCGGATCGTTAACGGGCTCGTAACAAGTATTATCGTAGTCGTTGATTTGATTGGCGCCATCATTCAGGTAGGCAGCGTTAATGGCTTCCGCTACATCATTTCCAAACGCTGCAGCGGTCGAGTTGTTGACGAGGTTACTTGGAATTGTGCCCGTCGCACTGATGAACGCATTGACCAAAACACTGAGGGTCCCGCTCCATCCCGGCGAGGCGGAGTACCTTAGAGAAATGAAGCGGAATGCAAATGCTGCCATCATGTCTTGGTAGTTTGCACTTTCCGGCATCCATGTTCCTATGGCGGCGGGTACCGCTGGCCACAAAACATTTTCATCGGTAGCCGCACCGTCAAGCCCTTCAGTCATAATGTGCAGAGCGTATTGGCCTGCGCTGAAGTGGTGTAAGTTCCGGGCGTGGACGTTGGGACGAGCCAGGTCATTTCGGATGGCTTCGAGTACCATTTCATTCCATTGCTGCACTGCTGGTTCGGCTGACTGACCCCATGTCGTGGCCATTCCACAACCGATAAAAGCAAGCAAAACACCTAAACGAAATAAATCTGACATAATCCCATAACCACCTCGGGCATGCTGAGGTTTCCTGAGGTGCATAAAACGCACCTTCGATGGAATGAGCAAATACTACAAGCGAATGGCTTGCACCACACCGTTGGATGTAACCGCTCGGATGAACAGTTTACTTCTTAAATGGGTCAAGGGAATCATGGTGCCTTGAATGGAGTTGGCCCAGTCCCGTACAAGTCGCCCTTGAAAATCAAACGCCTGTACGTCGCAGTTTTCGATTACACGGAGGCCATCGCCTGTCCATTGCACCAGTTGGACTTCTGACTCCGTCATTTCTTCTAAAGCCGTGAATCCGCCGGCACAATGGGATTGGAAGAAATCCCAGAGCAATTCGGTACTCTCAATATCTTGGTTGCCCCAAACACCGAACCAATCATGTCCACCTCCGCTGACGCGGTAGTGGTGAAATTCCTGTCCTCCCGGTGCGCCGTAGAAACGTAAGAATTCGACGGAGGATAGGTCGATAAATTCTAAGTTGGGCAGGTCGGTTTCGTCTTCCTGTGTAGTGCCCATCATGCTTGTCCAGAGGTCTATGATTTCGGACATGCCTTCATTGCCCCATGCTCCTCCACCGACGCCATTGTAGTAGCTGACAATGTAGTCTGCTGTGCCGTGCAAGTGAATAACTGGAACGACTTCGCTCGGATTACAATTGTTGAAATCGTACTCGCTCATAGCGCCTGTTACCGAACCTACTG
>DIHQ01000157.1:629-1100 GCA_002420235.1 Flavobacteriales bacterium UBA5692 | reverse complement strand
TGTTACCGAACCTACTGCTCGGAATACATCGGGGTATTGACAAGCCAATGAATAGCTCATATAGCCGCCGTTTGACATACCACACGAATATGTACAATCGGGGCTCAGGCTGTAAGTTTCTTGCAGGTGTTGTGCGAGTGCCACCAGAAAACCGTGATCATCTGTTGTGCTGATGCCGAGGTTGGAGTTCCAATGTGACGTGCCGCCCATGTCAAGTGTTCCTTGCGGATAGCACACTGCGACGCCTTCGTTGGCTGCTACTGTCGACCATCCAGAATAGTTGCGAATGACCCATGCGCTGCTCGTGTAGCCGTGTAATACGAATACCAATGGCGCATCCGTGGCCAAATCGTTAGGAAGGTCCAGGTAGTACGTGCGCTCAACGCCGCCGTATTCGAAAGTGTATTCGGTTTGGGCGTTAGTGGTAAGTCCAATACCGAGGATGAGGCAGCATGAGGTAGCGAAGCGCAT
>DIHQ01000157.1:0-231 GCA_002420235.1 Flavobacteriales bacterium UBA5692 | reverse complement strand
ATTGTATTCTCAGCTTTATCGGTTACAAGCGATAAAAAATGAATCGTAGGCCGTCTCGGATTTTAAAAAATGTCCAAAATCGTGTGGTTTTTGAATGTTTTTTAGTGGTTTTTTACGAAAAAAAGGCATTTTTGGCGAGTTTTCATGCTTTTTCCTCTGGAAGCATTAGCTCTATAACGACTTCGGGCGACAGGTCATCGAGCCGAGCCACGCGCATGGGAAAAGTATACT
>DIHQ01000082.1:1206-7011 GCA_002420235.1 Flavobacteriales bacterium UBA5692 | reverse complement strand
TCCAGCTGTTTAATAATCACACACTTGAATTTTCTGCAGGTGCGACCAATGTATACAGTCGTGACAATGTTTTTTACATCAATCGTGTCACTGGAGATCGGGTGAATCAATTGCCCTTCTTGCCATCCATAAGCGCAGATTGGCGCTTTTAACCTGGATGTTCTAATCTTGAGTTCCTGCGCGAAGTGATTCGGCATTTGCCAAGGCCGCAGAAGTAATAATCGAGCCGCTCAACATACTTGCTATTTCTTCAATGCGTTGGTCTTCATTCAGGCTGACAACTTGGGTGCGAGCGCGATTGTTTTCGGTTGACTTGGTCACCTTTAGCTGATGGTCCGCCAAAGCCGCTACCTGAGGGAGATGGGTAACGGCGATGACCTGCTGATTACCTGCCATGTTGCGCATCAAGCGTGCCATTTCTTCAGCAACCTTTCCGCTTACTCCGGTATCAATTTCGTCAAGGACAATAGAAGGAAGGCAAGCGTTACCCGTGCCTGTGGCCTTAAAGGCTAGCATGAGCCGACTTTTTTCGCCTCCTGAGGCTACTTTTTGCAATGGAAGTACAGGATGCCCTGGATTGGCTGAGAAGACAATGATAACTTCTTCAATACCGTGTTCATCGGGTTCGGAACCTTTCTTCCACTCGAAACTTAATGAAGCGTCTGGCATACTCAGCCTTTTGAGCGTTGCTTCAATTGCAGAGGCGAGTTGGCTCGCTTGCTGTTGACGACTGCTCATGAGAGCGTTGCCCGCGCTGATGGTATTCCTTCGTTGGACTTCGAGTTCATTTTTTGCCGCTGAATATGCATCTTCAATGCCTGCAGCTTCGGTCAATTGTTCCCGCAGACTTAGTTGCAATCGCTTTAATTCACTTGCATCCTCTGCGTTGTGTTTGTGCAGTATGCGTTGGAGTTCATTGTGCAGTGTATTCAGTTGATCAAGGCGATTTGGATTGTTTTCTGTTTGTTCTGCCCTGGATTCTATCTCGTGCACTAAATCGCTTAATTCAATGCGCACACTCTTCACTCGATCCGAAAGGGACTGAAGTTTGGGATCGATGTGCCCTATGTTATCAAGTTGCTTTCTAGCCTGGAGTAGACGATCCAAAGCGCCTGTTGCTTCATCATTTTCATTAAGTGCAGCAAATGCCGATGCTAAGGTCACGCTAATGGCCTCACTGTTTTCCAGTACATCTCGTTCTTGGAGTATTGCTTTCCAGTCTCGGTTTTCTAGTTCCAGTGCCTGCAACTCTTCCAACTGGTATCGGATGTAGTCCAAATCCGTTTGGGGCTGCGAACGTTTCAACTCGAGTTCCGCCAGTTGGCTTTGGGCATGTTTGAATTTTGCAAATGCACCTTTGTAAGCGCTGATAAGATCTGTATGACCGGCGTTGATATCAATCCAAGCTAGCTGAAAGTCCCGCTGAAGGAGTAGCTTGACGCTATCCTGGCCATGCAGGTCCACAAGTTGCAGTCCCAGAACTTGAAGTAACTGAATTGTCACAGGTGTATCATTGATGAACACCCGACCCCGTCCTTGCCGGGAAAACTCCCTTCGGACGACTAATTCGTCCCATATATCCAAATCGTTACGCTGTAGCCAAGATTGGACTTTGGGAAAGCAGGAAAAAACCCCTTCAATGGTGCAACGTTCGGTGCCGGCGCGAATGCTAGATGTATCGCCTCGGTTCCCAAGAAGCAGCCCTAAAGCCCCTAAAACAATGGATTTACCCGACCCCGTTTCCCCAGTTATAGCCGTCATGCCGCTGTGCCAAGTCAATTCGAGGGAATCGATTAAGGCATAGTTTTGAATTTTCAGTGACTTTAGCATACCCTTTGTAAAACTCAGCCCAAGATGCTGTCGTATTTTGATATGTTGCCAGGATCCATTTGTTTTAATACTGGAAGCAGGCGTGTCTTTTCAGCTTCAGGTGCTGGGCCAAATACCTTCAGTATTTCGTCGGACTTCGCGAGAAAGAATAATTGGAGGTTATACGATGAGGGCCGAATACGATGGGTTTGGCGCATTTCAATTAATGCATCGGCCATAGCCAACCGGCCGGCTTCTACATCATCAAATAGCTGATCTAGTCCCATTCGGTGATAATAGTAAAGGCAGTTGCGAACAGGACGGAAAGTTTGCGAGAGCATATTCTCAACCAACCAATACCGATTCTGGTTGCCTTGACTTGCCTTCCATCCAGTAGGTCCAGAGTTTTGTGCGTTTGCAACGATTGTCTGAGCTTTCAGGTAATATGTCGTTCCGCCATCCAATGCCATGCTGTCGTAGTCCATGCCTAGAATCATGTATGCGTAGTACGCGAGTATGGAGGAAAGATTGTCGCGATATTGATCGATGCTGAACTGGATGTTACTGCTTCCGTCCCATGCTATTTCAAAGTCACCGTCATTCACAAGTAGCATGGCGGAATTGTAGTCACTGTTGAAAACTGGACGTGAGCTTTGGACTTGAATATTTCCGCGGAATGAGGTTGGGCTCGGCGCTTCCGAGATGGTAATCTGCATGGTGCATTCAATCCGTTCCTCGAACTCGAATTGGTCGTTGGTCCAGCGCCGCCCATTCATAAATTCTTGAATATTTTCCTCTAAAGATTCAAATATGGAAGCTTCGATGTTGGCAATTTGAGGCGCAATCACTTGCACTCTACAATTCAACTCCTGAGCGTTTGTGAGTGTGCCCCAGGTCATACTGAATCCGAGCAACATGCAGCTTAAACCTTGGCGAAAGCAGATATTCATTAATTGTTGGTGTTCAGAATGGTGCGCACAATGTCGTCAGCAACTTCAGCTTTCGACTTCAAATCAAATTTATGAGAATTGCCGTCTTTTTCGAAGATGGTCACCTGGTTGGTGTCAGTGTCAAAACCGGCCCCTGAAACGCTTGTGGAATTCAAGACCATAAAGTCGGCATTCTTTGACGCTAATTTCGATTGTGCGCTCGCCGTTCCTTGGTCGGTTTCCAATGCGAAGCCAACGACAATTTGACTGGTTTTTTTTAGCTGGCCCCATGACCCTAGAATATCCAAGGTTGGCTCTAATTCAATAGATTTTGGCAGTTCGGCTTTGTGCAATTTTACACTGTGAGGTTTAACGGGCCGGGCATCGGCTACTGCAGCTACAGCAACGGCAATGTCCATCGATTCAAACCGGAGCAACGCGGCATCGTACATCTCTTGGGCTGTTTGAACTTTCACCAACTCGTGAACGCCTTTAGGAGCCGATAATTGCACGGGTCCTGAGATAATGGTCACTTCAGCCCCGAGACGGATGAAGGCGTTTGCCATAGCATAGCCCATTTTACCTGAACTACGGTTTCCAATGAATCGAACTGCATCGATGGGTTCCTGTGTCGGCCCGGCTGTGATCAGTACTTTTTTTCCATTCATGGGTGCAGAAGCTGCGAACCAAGTTTCCATCCAGTTGGCGATGTGTCCTGGCTCGGCCATTCTGCCTTTACCCTCTAATCCAGATGCCAAAGGACCTGATTCCGGTTCAATGATACCAACGCCTCGTTTAGATAGTGTTGCCAGGTTTTGCTGCGTCGCTGGATGGGCAAACATGTCAAGGTCCATGGCAGGGGCGACCACAACTGGACATCTGCTGCTCAGATGAACTGCGAGCAAGAAACTATCGCTTGCCCCATGCACTAGGTTGCTTAAGGTCTGTGCTGTAGCTGGGGCAATCAGAAAAGCGTCAGCCCAGAGGCCGAGATCGACATGGTTGGTCCAAGTTCCACGTTCTTCACTCTCGGTGAAATCGCTGTAGACACGATGGTTCGTCAGGGTAGCGAGGGTGAGAGGAGTGATAAAATCAACAGCAGCCTTGGTCATCACTACACGCACTGAAGCACCTCTTCGTTGGAGCTCGCGCGCGAGCAATGCAGACTTGTAAGCAGCGATGCTGCCAGTGATACCCAAAAGAATGCGTTTTTCGTGCAACATGGCGGGATGTCGACTCCGCCTGCCGGCTTATGTGTCGGTGTCTGTAACCTCCGTGGCTTCCTCACCTTCGATGGGGTCGTCAACGCCGATGAGATCTTGGCCCAGTTCGGCTATCGCAATGCTGTGTGGCTTCGGCAATCGCTCATAGAAGCGAGAGATTTCAATTTGCTCTCGGTTTTCGAACACTTCTTCTAGCGAATCCGTAGGCGTGATGAACTCTTCAAGCTTTGCGTTCAATTCTTGTTTCATTTCTACGGATAACTGGTTGCTACGGCTGCTTAAAACCACGATGGTCTCGAATAAATTACCAGTTCCTTGGTTTTGCAACGCGTGGTTATCGCGCGTTTCAGTGGTCTTGTCTGCCTTGATGGATTTGAAATTCGTGCTCATTCGATTCTTCAATTTTCCGCTAAATCGTCAATGGCCTTTAAGCATTTTTCGTAGACGTCTTGTACTTGATTTCTGTACTGACTTTCTGGATAACGGGCCACGAAGGTAAGAAAAGCTTCAATGGTATCGTTATATCGTTCCAATTTCCTTCGTTCGGTGCTCAATTCGGCGTATTTAAAATAGCCATCGACGATGAGCCATTGCATCTGTTCCCGGTATGGTGTGTCGGGGTATTCCTTCAGGGCATTTTCGAAAGCGATTACGGCACTTTTGTAATTTCCAGTGTGATAATAGTTATGAGCGGATTCGAACGATTTGACTTCCAACTTGTACCGCAGCTCATCGATCATATTTTGGCTGGAATCTCGGAATGCACTCGCTGGATAACGATCCATGAATAGTTGGAACTCTTCAATGGCTTGCTCTGTATCCAACTGGTCCAATGAAGGTTTCGGACTGAGAATGTAGCTACAAATGGCACTTTCGAATTGAGCCTTCTCTGCCCGCGGGTCATTGGGGAAGGTTTTGGCAAACAATTTAAAATAGTATCGGGCGAGGTAATAATCCCCGACACACCGATGGGCCTGAGCAAAATTATATTGGGCATCCACGGACCGTTCGGTTCCTCGGGTTAAGCTTACAACTTCTTCCAAAAGAGGCAAGGCACCATAACATTTATTAGAGTCCAAAAATCCAAGTGCACGCTCGTATTTGTAATCGAGGTCTGTGCTCTTCATAATTTTGTTGTATTCGCTACAACTAGTGCCAAAGAACAGAGTGGAACCAAGGATCAACGATGCGCAGCAAGCGGATATAAAGGACAGATGAGTTGAAAACCGATTCGTCATGTGACCGCGAAGGTAATTCCTCTTTGGAATTCAGGCCGTCGCATGGAAGTAATTTTAAAAACTTAACCCATACGGTTCATCACGCACCGCTGTGTATACAAAACGCATAATGTGGGCTCCAAAATGCTGATTAACTGCAATTCTGATAGTAAGTTTGCGCCTTTAAAGCCATGTATTTTGGATATTTTTGATCGCATTCGAAACGACCGCGGCCCCCTTGGGCAACATGCAAGAGAGAGTCACGGATATTTCACATTCCCGAAATTAGAGGGAGAAATTTCCAACCGCATGACTTTCCGAGGTAAAGAAGTATTGGTTTGGTCGGTGAATAACTACTTGGGCCTCGCAAATCATCCGGATATCCGTAAAGTCGATGCCGATGCAGCCGCAGACTGGGGCATGGGATACCCCATGGGTGCTCGAATGATGTCAGGCCAAACCGCCCAGCACGAACTGTTGGAGTCGCAGTTGGCAGATTTCATGCAAAAAGAAGACGCGTTTCTTTTGAATTATGGTTATCAGGGATGCCAATCGGCCATCGAAGCGCTCGTAAGCCGTCACGATGTAATCGTATATGATTCGGAATCTCATGCTTGCATGGTTGAC
>DIHQ01000082.1:0-910 GCA_002420235.1 Flavobacteriales bacterium UBA5692 | reverse complement strand
ATCTCATGCTTGCATGGTTGACGGCGTTCGTCTGCACCAGGGAAAGCGCTTCGTTTTCCAGCACAACGACATGGAATCCTTTGTAAAACAATTAGACCGAGCAAAAGCCCTCTGCGAGCAAAGCGGAGGTGGCATTTTGGTTGTCACGGAAGGCGTATTCGGAATGGCTGGAGACCAAGGTAAACTGAAAGAAATTTGCGAATACAAAGCTGAGTATGGTTTCCGGCTCTTCGTCGATGATGCCCATGGCTTCGGCACAGTGGGTGAGAGTGGCCGCGGTGCGGGAGATGCTCAAGGCGTCCAAAGCGAAATCGACGTTTATTTTGGGACTTTCGCCAAGTCAATGGCAACAGTAGGAGCCTTTGTTGCGGGTGCCGAGGATGTCATTGATTATTTGCGCTACAACATGCGATCGCAGACGTTCGCGAAGTCATTGCCAATGCCTATCGTAATCGGAGCACAGAAGAGGTTGGAAATGCTTCGTACGCAGCCACAGCACAAAGAAAATTTATGGAAGGTGGCGAATGCACTGCAATCTGGTTTAAGAACTGCTGGCTTTGATTTGGGTGTTACCAATTCTTGTGTCACCCCAGTTTTCCTGAAAGGCGGACTCGGAGAAGCAACTAACCTAACACTCGATTTGAGAGAGAATTACGGTATTTTCTGCTCTATTGTTGTTTACCCTGTTGTTCCCAAGGATACTATTATGTTGCGTTTGATCCCTACTGCGGTTCACACATTAGAAGACGTGCAATATACCATTACGACTTTCAAGGCTGTGAAAGACAAATTGTTTGCGGGCGAATACAAAAGCGAGAAGATTGCATCTTGGGCATAAGTCCGATCGCCATGCGCGTTTTCATTGAGTTATCATACAATGGGGCTCCTTTCCACGGTTGGCAAAGGCAGC
>DIHQ01000036.1:5037-6087 GCA_002420235.1 Flavobacteriales bacterium UBA5692 | reverse complement strand
CAAGACAACGAATGGGATATTTCTGCGCATTCATCGGAAATCCGTTCTCAAGATGCATCCACCATGGTCAAGGCTTTCCCGCAGATAAAGGCCATGGAAATTGATGGTGCCGATGCTGAGGCCAGTATGAAGGCCATGATTGAAGCGTTTGGATACGTTCGGACCGAGCGGAAGCCGGTACTGGTCCACGCCCACGTTCCACTACTCGGTCATCACACGAGCGGCGTGCGGAAGGAATGGTACAGGGATGACTTAGAGGAACACAGCAAGCGTGATCCGCTCGAAGCATTACACAAGCGTTTGCGCAAACTCGGCATCGAAAGCGAGGCGTTGGACACCATAAGGTCGGAAGTGACCAAGGAAGTCGAAGCGGCATTTCAACGAGCTCAGGGCCACGAGGAGCCTGACCCAGCGAAGCTCGCTCAACACGCATTTGCTCCTACCTCAATAACCACTGAGCAAGGCAACAGGGAAAGTACCGATAAAGAGCCCGCTTTGATGGTGGATTGTGCCCTACATGCAATGCAAGAAATCCTAGCCGAGCATCCTGAAGCGCTGCTTTATGGACAAGACGTTGGTGGCCGGCTAGGCGGCGTTTTCCGAGAAGCCGCTACGCTTGCTCAAAAGTTTGGCGATGAGCGTGTCTTCAACACCCCTATCCAAGAAGCCTTCATCATAGGCTCCACAGCAGGCATGTCGGCTGCAGGACTGCGTCCCATAGTAGAAGTGCAATTCGCGGATTACCTCTGGCCAGGCCTCAATCAACTTTTCACTGAACTCAGCCGAAGTTACTTCCTTTCGAACGGCCAGTGGCCCATTCACAGCCTCATTCGCGTTCCCATCGGGGCTTACGGTTCTGGTGGTCCATACCACAGTTCAAGCATCGAATCCGTCTTGGCAAATATCCGAGGCATCAAGGTAGTCTATCCGTCCAACGGGGCTGACTTGAAAGGCTTGCTCAAATCGGCCTATTATGACCCGAATCCAGTTGTAGTACTTGAACATAAAGGGTTGTACTGGTCGAAAATTCCCGGAACTGAGGCAGCCAGT
>DIHQ01000036.1:0-4738 GCA_002420235.1 Flavobacteriales bacterium UBA5692 | reverse complement strand
GGAACTGAGGCAGCCAAGGTGATTGAACCAGATGCAGCGTACCGCGTGCCCATCGGTAAAGGTCGCATGGTAACAGAAACTAATCCAGGAGATAAAAGCGCGTGTACCATCATCACGTATGGACGAGGGGTTTATTGGGCCGAAGCAGCAGCAACGGAATTTGCGGACCGTATGGAAATTTTGGATCTGCGCACCATTAGTCCTGTGGATTTCGGTCTCATTACCGAACGAATTAAACGAACGCATCGCGCCGTGATTGTGACAGAGGAACCGGTAAACTATGGTTTTGCACAGGCCCTAGCCGGCCGAATTAGTACTGAATTATTTGAAGAACTCGATGCCCCTGTGCGTGTTGTGGGATCAATGGAAACCCCAGCCATTCCTCTGAACGAAAATTTGGAGCGTTTCGTTCTTGTGAACGAGTCAAAAGTGCGAAATGCCTTAGTGCAAACGTTGGGATACTGATGAAGTACAGACTGATACTTGTTATGGTTGCGAGCAACGCGATTGCTAACGCCCAGGATACATGGAGCGGCGAAGTGATATTCGATGTCAATCCTATGCATGTCAGAGCAGGCCAGTGGGATTACATTCCTCACACCATCACCTACAAAACTGATGGAAAAGATTGGTGTATTCAAGAAGAAGGGACAAGCTTTGAACGGATTTGGTTTGGGGAACACGAGGCGAAGGCTTATCGCATTTTATTTCACTTCCTTGGTCATGCCGTTGAACTTGAGGAGGCTTGCGGTGCAATGGAGACAGCAGTATTCAATTGGGGAGCAATACCCTGTCCTTGGATTGCCGATGCGCATCTTGGGTTGATGGTCGAGGACGGTCCCGTCAGCTACATACTTGAAGAACGGTCATCGCGCTCCGTAAAACGCTCCGAATGGAGGAGCAAGGACTTCGACAAGCCCAAAGGCTATGAACCCATCGACAGAGCTGGATTAGCAGCTTTGCTTCAATCGTTGGGTCAACCCCAAAATTAAACTCAAACCTCTCCTGCCAGTCTTTGTGGACGTTGGATTGTTTTTTCAAGTGACTCAGCGAACTTTTCGACCCTTAGCAAATTTCCAATATTATGCAGGCGTGCAGTGGAAAATTATGGAAAGTCATCTCCTTGGAAAGAGAAGGTCCTGAAGCGCTACGAGTACGTATCGAAGCGCATGAAAAATCAACGCCCGCCTTACAGGACAATCTAGCCGGAGGCTATGTATCCTTTTCCCTGCCTACAACGCCTCGATGCAAACGCACCTATTCTGTGGTCAACCAAGACTCAACATGCTTGGAATACGTCGTGAAGAACATTCGAGGTGGCAGAGCTAGTCGCTTCTTCAATACATCCCTCCAGGAAGGTGATACACTGGAAATGGTAGATTTTGGCAATGCTCTTTGGCAGCCAGAGTGGGACAAAAGGCCTCAACATTTTATTGCTTTCGCAGGAGGCATTGGAATGTCACCAATAATAAGTTGTATGCACCGCGCTTTGGAAAGTAATTTGGGCCATCGATTCACCTTATACCATTCTTCCCGCTCCGAACGGCGTCGACTCTTTACACATGAACTAGAGGGCTTGCGCAAGCACCCAATGTGCACAGTCCACCAATTGTACACTGAATCACCAAACCGATTGAAACCAAGTGCGAGCAGGATTACGCGAAGCCAAGTAATTAGTTGGCTAAAGCACCAACCGAAAGCAGAAGACTCCACATATCTCATCTGCGCTCCCCACGGAATGATGGAAGAGGTTCATCGAGGTTTAGATGCCATAAATGTGCCAATGTCAAATAGGTTTACAGAACATTTTTCAAATCGGCTATTGAGTCATGAGTCTGCAATCACACATCCATTGGCTAGGAAAGCTAATAGGCCTACGTGTACTTTAGAAATCGAACAAGATAACGGAGCCCAGACGTTCACAATGCATGGAGATGGACAGAGCATTCTCAATGCCGCGAATGCAGCTGGTGTGGAAGTTCCCTCGAGTTGCAGTGGAGGTATTTGTCTGTCCTGCCAAGCGCAGATAGTTGAGGGAGAAGTACAACCTCATGGCATCAGCGGGCTGACCGATGAAGAGAAAGCAAAAGGTATGGTGCTGTGTTGCCGATCGCAGCCCAAATCAAAACGGTTGAAGCTTCGATTAATTAATTAACGAAGAGTCAAGGTAAACCGAGGTACTTGTGGGTCTGAAGGCTAATGCGCCATTTTGGATTTTCCTGAACAAAAGCCACTGTGTACTGGAGAACCTGCTCAAAACGGCCCCACTCCGGTTGGAAATAAAGGCAAATATCTGAACGAAATCGAGCGGCATGTGTCTCACCCCAAGTCAGGTCATGCCTATTGACTACGACGACTTTAAGTTCATCAGCTTGTTCGTAAATGGAATCCAACGGAGCCTTAAATCGCTTTGGTGAAAAGGTCACCCAATCCCAATTTCCAGTTAAAGGATGTGTCCCGGATGTCTCGATGTGTGTACGAATACGGGCCGCCTGGAGGCCTTCTGTAAGCGCGGAAAGGTTGTGTATGGTCGGCTCACCTCCAGTAATGATACAAATGGGTGCTTTTGAAGCCACAACCTCGTCCACCAAGCAACCAGCTTCAACGGCCGGATGGGAATTTACGTCCCAGCTTTCCTTGACATCGCACCAAGCGCATCCAACATCACAACCGCCCAGGCGTATAAACCAAGCGGCAGCGCCGGTATAGGCGCCCTCCCCCTGCACAGTCAAAAACCGCTCCATTACCGGATATTCTACGTCACGCCAATTTGCCATGCAAGTTGAATTCATAAGCGACATCCGAATGCACTTGGGCTAGATTATCTCGACATATGTAAACATCATCCGCCTTAGGTCCATATGCCTCCTCGACAAATTCGATCTCGAATTGTTCAATACAAAATTGGCATTTCGAAGCGACCGTCTCGTAAATGTACATGGCACATTCCAGGGTAATAAAATTTGCTTTGTAACGCCACATTGATCGATTTCTCGTCATCCTTCGAGGTTTTAGACGTCCCATGTAGCTGGTATTAAACTATCGATGAATTCTGTTACTTCAAAGTCCTGCAAATCCTCCATTTTCTCTCCGATACCAATGAAACGAACAGGTATACTTAACTGATCAGTAATCGCTAGCACCACGCCACCTTTAGCCGTTCCGTCCAGCTTGGTCAGGATTAATCCTGTAACGTCAGTTGCCGAAGTAAACTGCTTGGCTTGTTCCACCGCATTTTGACCGGTGGAGCCATCCAGCACCAATAAAACTTCGTGTGGTGCGCCAGGAACGATCCGGTCCATGACGCGCCGAATTTTGGTCAATTCTTCCATTAGGCCACGCTTGTTGTGCAGGCGTCCAGCGGTATCGATAATTACAACTTCTGAATTTCGTGCTACAGCCGCTTCGAGCGTATCAAACGCGACAGCTGCAGGGTCAGCTCCCATATGCTGGGCGATGATTTCGACACCTGCGCGTTCAGACCATATCTTCAATTGGTCGATGGCCGCTGCGCGAAAGGTATCAGCCGCACCGAGCAATACGCGTTTACCCGAATCCTTGTACATCCAAGCCAACTTACCGATGGATGTAGTCTTACCCACACCATTTACACCAACAACCATGACAACATATGGCTGAACGAAAGACGATTCATTACTACCTGAACCGCTTTCAACCCCCGAAGAGAATAGCTCGCCGATTTCCTCGCGCAACATGGTATATAACTCCTCAACCTCTGCATAGGCTTCAAATCGGACCCGCTTTCGAAGGCGATCAAGTATTTTCATGGTGGTGTCTACCCCGACATCAGCTGTAATCAGGGCTTCTTCCAATTCCTCCATCAATTCCTCATCCACGCGCCGGCGTCCCGTAAAGACCTTGGACAACTTCTTAATAATGCCCGTGCGCGACTTTTCCAGTCCGCTGTCCAAACTTTCCTTTTTCTCACTCGAAAATATGCGCTTGAAAAAACTCATGTGGAACGGAAGTTAAGGGATAAAAAAAGGGCCGTCTCCTTTGGAGTTCGGCCCAATTCAATGCGTTGGCGCGAACTCAGTCGCTGGCCAACCACTCTTTTACTTTATCGTTGTGAACTACTTCCTCACGGAAAGTATAAGCACCAGTCTTTGCACTCCGCACCATTTTTATCACTTTCGTGTGCTGCTTTCCCCCTCCCGTTTGGAGTGTTGCTACAGTTTTCTTTGCCATGGCTCGCTTTATTTAATCTCTTTGTGCAACGTGTACTTACGCAACACGGGATTGTACTTTTTCAATTCAATACGATCCGGACTGTTTTTCCGGTTTTTAGTCGTGATGTACCGAGAAGTCCCAGGCATCCCTGAATCCTTGTGCTCGGTGCACTCCAAAATCACTTGTACGCGGTTGCCTTTCTTGGCCATCTTTCGAAAATTGGATTGCAAATATAGCCAATACTGACGACCCTACAATGGGTTTGTCCAAACCCAACAATGGAACGTGGAAAAGCCCTCCGGATTTCCCCTACAGACGGGCGTTTCCCGACTTAGCTTTCCTTGACCTAAGGTCTGACCCGCTATGTTCAAATCCAAAGCGAAGACAAAACGCAAATCGAAGCCAGCACACAAGGCCAAAAAAGCCGTAAAACCGGGCCGCTTTAAATTGTTCTTCCAGTCCACTAAGAAGTGGTTTGGAGACCCTCGTGTACAGGCTGTTCACGGCGTTTTGATTTTGGCCGGATCGATATTCATGGTGATTGCGC
>DIHQ01000074.1 GCA_002420235.1 Flavobacteriales bacterium UBA5692 | reverse complement strand
AATGACCGGCGCGCCTGTGATGCTATCTTCAGAGCCTTATCCATTTGCGCCCAGACACTGCGAGTACTTCACTTCCATTGGGCTTCGCCCTCTTCTAGTTGATGGTGAAGCCTTCAGCTGGTATGGAAGCCGGATGTTGCACGCAGTCGATTACTTGAGCGATATGAGCATTACCCTGAGTCAACTGCCAGAGTTGGACTGATTCAAGGACGTTTTGTCAGGTTTACTGTCTAAGTCTGACATGCATGTCAGGTTGAGCTAATCGAATTGCAAACGGCACGTTCCTTGAACACATGCAGGAAATCTTTGAATTTAACAAGAGCTATGAGTAAAATCATTGGAATTGATTTGGGTACAACAAACAGCTGCGTCTCCGTGATGGAGGGCAACGAACCCGTAGTCATAACGAACGCCGAAGGTAAGCGGACGACACCTTCAATTATTGCCTTCATCGACGGAGGGGAGCGGAAGGTTGGCGAGCCAGCGAAACGTCAAGCCATAACCAATCCGCAGAAAACGATTTTTAGCATCAAGCGGTTCATGGGGAACTCTTTTAATGAGGTCAAGAAAGAAATCAGCCGCGTCCCCTATGAAGTTGTCAAAGGTGATAATAATACGCCACGTGTTAAAATTGATGACCGACTGTACACGCCTCAGGAAATCAGTGCCATGACACTTCAAAAAATGAAGAAAACGGCTGAAGATTACCTCGGAGCTGAAGTAACGGGAGCAGTCATCACCGTTCCGGCATACTTTAACGATGCCCAACGCCAAGCCACAAAAGAAGCCGGTGAAATAGCTGGACTCGAAGTGAAGCGAATCATCAATGAGCCCACTGCAGCGGCTTTGGCCTATGGAATGGATAAGAAAGCAACTGACCAAAAAATCGTTGTCTTCGATTTAGGTGGCGGCACCCACGATGTTTCTATTCTCGAGCTGGGCGACGGCGTCTTCGAGGTGCTGTCTACCGATGGTGATACGCACTTAGGTGGTGACGACTTCGACCAAGTCATCATCGATTGGTTAGTTCAGGAGTTCAAAGATGAGAATGGAGGTTTAGATCTTTCAAAGGATCCGATGGCCCTTCAGCGTTTAAAGGATGCGGCAGAAAAAGCGAAAATAGAGCTTTCCAGCACGTCTAGTTCTGAAATCAATTTACCCTACATTATGCCAGTAGACGGCGTACCGAAGCACTTGGTACGCTCCCTTTCCCAGGCAAATTTTGAGAAATTGGCCGATGAGCTGGTTAAACGAACCATTGAGCCGTGTGCATCAGCACTGAAGGCGGCTGACCTCTCCAAATCGGATATCGATGAAGTCATTTTGGTAGGGGGTTCAACACGTATTCCCGCTGTCCAAGCAGCTGTTAAGGCTTACTTCGGAAAAGATCCATCGAAAGGTGTCAATCCTGACGAAGTTGTAGCAGTAGGTGCTGCCATCCAAGGCGGCGTGCTTTCTGGCGACGTGAAAGACGTTCTGTTACTTGACGTTACCCCACTCTCTTTGGGAATCGAGACCATGGGTGGTGTGATGACCAGATTAATTGATGCCAACACGACCATTCCCACAAAGAAGTCTGAAACGTTTAGCACGGCCTCCGACAATCAACCTAGTGTTGAAATTCACGTTCTTCAAGGGGAGCGTTCCATGGCCAATGATAATCGGACAATTGGACGGTTCCAGCTAGCAGATATTCCACCTGCTCCACGCGGTGTGCCTCAAATTGAAGTAACGTTTGATATCGATGCGAACGGTATTATTCATGTCAGTGCCAAGGATAAAGCCACAGGCAAAGAACAAAACATCCGGATCGAGGCATCTAGCGGATTAAGCGAAGAGGAAGTGAACCGAATGAAGCAGGAGGCAGAGGCCAATGCCGAAGCGGATAAAGAAGCCAAAGAGCGCATCGAGACACTGAACCAAGCTGATGCGCTAGTATTCCAGACGGAGAAGCAACTTAAAGAGTTCGGCGATAAAGTCTCAGAAGAGAATCGAGGCCCAATCGATGTGGCCTTAGAAGAGCTCAAAAAGGCCCACGGGGAGGAAGACGTGGACGGCTGCAAATCCGGCATCGAAAAACTGAACAGCGCTTTCCAAGCAGCGAGCCAAGAGATCTACGCAGCCCAACAAGAAGCAGCCGACCAAAGCAATACCGAAGGAGGTGCTTCCGATGCGGAAAATACCGATCCAGAAGTCACCGATGTTGACTTCGAAGAAGTGAAATAAAAATCCGCTTCCAACTAAATAAAAAACCTCGGATCACTGGTCCGGGGTTTTTTCGTTCAATGCTTGAACCCTGGACGCGAGCACTTGTTAGAAAACCAATGACAAACGACATCCCGAATCCATGGAAGGTTCGCGCCATTCTTGCCCTGATCTTTATCGGGGTTTCTACTTTATGGATGGGATGGAGAGTCACACAAATCGGATTCGACTATGATTTTGAGAGCTTTTTCCCTCAGGACGACCCGGAGACCGCATTCTACTTAAATTTTCGATCACAATTTGAATCGGACAACGACTTTCTCATTGTTGGCATTGAAAATACGCCAAGCATATATCATTCCGCTTTTCTCGAAGCAGTAGATGGATACGCCGACGAACTAGAAGCCCTTCCTTATATCGAAGACGTCCTCAGTCCCACGCGCTTAAATGAACCCATCAAGCTAGGCCTGACCGTCGTACAGCGACCGCTGCTGCGATGGCAAGATGAAAATGCTCGAGGCAATTTGATATCTGATTCGGTGCGCATCTCAGGCCACCCTACCTGGGAAGGGTCATTTATCTCGACTGGAGGAAATGCACTTGCAATCCAAGTTCGACACAAACAGCTCCTTTCCAAATCCGGATGTGACAGCTTGGCCAATGCCATAACTCAACTTGCATCTACGTGGGAGCACCCAGTACACATCGCGGGACGAGCAGTAGCACAGAAATACTACGTGGACATCATGCAGCGGGAAGTGGCACTTTTCGTGAGCATTGGCTTGGTTGTATTGATTGTTTTTCTGTGGGTGGCCTTCCAGAGCATTTGGGGAGTTTGCATTCCCTTACTCGTTGTGCTACTCAGTGGCTTGTGGACGCTCGGCACCATGGAAATGACCGGCAAATCAATCGATGTGATGACCATTGTACTGCCCACCATTATTTTCGTGGTCGGAATCAGTGATGTGGTTCACATCCTATCCCGTTATTATGAAGAATTGCGGCTTGGAGCCAACCAATTCATGGCCATTCAATCCGCCTTCAAGGAAGTCGGACTCGCCACCTTTCTGACCACATTGACAACGGCAATTGGTTTCCTAACTCTTTTGTCCTCCTCAGTGGTGCCCATTCAAGACTTCGGATTATATGCTGCAGCAGGTGTCGGCATTGCCTATGTCCTGGCCTTTACCCTACTTCCCTCCATCATGATACTGTTTCCAGCGCCGAGGGTTTCCAATGAAGGAAATGGCGTGCTTTGGAACCGATGGTTGCAAGGAGCTTTACAAGCGATGTTGGGTCGTCCATTGCTCATTGCCACGTCTACTCTTGGCTTATCCGCCATTGCTGTTATAGGTGCCAGCCAAATTCAAGTGGATAACGTGCTATTGGAAGACTTGGCTGAAGACGACCCGTTTCGGCAAGAATTTGCATTTTTTGAACGTGAGTTTGCTGGAGTTCGGCCTTTCGAGTTGGCCATTTTTGTCCCAGAAAATGAAAATGTGATGAGCGTAGAAACGCAGAAAACACTCGAGAACATTACAGCTTACTTAAGGCAATCTTATGGAGTCGGTTCAATCGTAAGTAGTGACCGAATCCTAGCCCAAGTCAATAGACTCAATAACGGAGACCAAGCCAAGTTCTACCGCGTACCCAACCGTCAAAGCGAAATCAATCGCATAGTGCGGACGCTAACGCGCGACGAAATTACGAATCCGCTGACGCTAGTAGTCAACGAAGAATCAAACATTCTTCGCGTATTTGGTAAACTCCCTGATCTTGGCGCGAAACATTATCGGGCAAAAGACAAATCCTTTTTCGATTGGTTTGCCTCGGAACATCCCAACTCTGAATTGGACCTTCACATAACTGGAACTGCTCGATTGATTGATTTAAACATCGGTTCGTTGGCCAGCGACATGGTACTCGGATTGGCCATCGCTTTCCTGATTGTTGCCCTGATTTCGGGGCTAATGTTTCGCAACGTATCCATGGTCATTATATCGCTCATTCCCAATGTGCTACCACTGTTGATGATTGCCGGAATCATGGGGTGGACCGGTATTGACCTGAAGCTTTCCACAAGCATCATCTTCACTATCGCCTTTGGCATCGCCGTTGACGATACTATTCATTTCATAAGTAAGCTGCGAATTGAACTAGCGAAAGGAAAAGACCTCATACAGGCCGTTAGTATTAGCTTTCTCAATGCAGGCAAAGCCATAATAATCACGAGTATAATCCTCTGTGGTGGCTTCATGACGTTGGGATTGAGCAGTTTTCTCGGGACTTTCTACATTGGTGTTTTGATATCGACGACACTCCTTCTGGCAGTGATATCAGATTTATTTGTTTTACCGTGGCTTGTGATAAAACTGCTCCGCTGGAACCAGCCCAAAAGGCTGAGCATCATAAGTAAAATTTTGCGAACTTAGATGCATGGCCTCGTCAAGAAGAAAATTCATTAAAGAATGTGCAGCATTCGCCGGCATTCTAGGAATTGGAAGTTGGTGGAGCAAAGCCTGGTCTCAGCCTCCCATTCATAAACCGTTACCAACGAAAGGCAGTGCGTCCATGGTTTCAACATGGAGCCATGGCATGAAAGCAAACGATGCCGGTTTCGTAGCGCTGGACGCCGGTGGAAATGCTTTGGACATGATAGAGGCAGGAGCGCGGATAGTGGAAGAAGATGCCGAAGGATTAAGCGTCGGCATTGGTGGCCTTCCTGATAGGGATGGAAATGTCACCCTCGATGCGTGCATCATGGACCACACCAAGAATGCAGGTGCCGTCTGTTTTGTGCAAAATGTGGCCCATCCCATAACCCTCGCTCGAAAGGTCATGGAGGACACACCACATGTCATGCTGGCAGGCGCAGGTGCCGAGCAATACGCCCGTGAATTAGGGATGAAGCCGACCCGTTTGCTTACGGAAAAAGCACGAATAGCATGGGAGAAATGGCAGACCTCATCCAATTATAATCCCGTCATCAACATTGAAAACCACGACACAATCGGCTTGCTTGCCTTGGACCATAAGGGATACTTAGCTGGCGGTTGCACGACTAGTGGAGTTGCCTACAAG
>DIHQ01000169.1:647-4142 GCA_002420235.1 Flavobacteriales bacterium UBA5692 | reverse complement strand
TCTTTCGAAAGCTCTCGGCATATTTACCGACGCGAACATGGTCCCGGTCAGGTTCGTCGATTTTTCAATACGAGTTTCACGGCATTTGAGCTACGGCGCTACATGATGAATTATTATTATTCTAAAGGGAGCTTCACTATATCTGAGCTCATAGAAGTATCTGAATTTAGCAGACCTACCGTCACAAACACAGTATTAGAGGCTGTCAATATGGGATATCTGGAAGAGCTGCCAAACAAAATCGACCGTCGTCGTCGAAACTTTCGACCAACCTCACCAATGTTGGAGGCATGGCAGAATTACTGCAATGCCTTGTTGGCGAACCAGAAGTTTTCACAATCACTAAAATTGGCCCAGACACTGATCTCGATACGCGAACTGGAGGCCAAAACCGCACTTTCAGATACGTAAATTTTTTTAATCTTTTTTGTTCCGGTGACCCGTGTTGCGATTAAGTTGGTTTGGAGTACGCACCTGGTAGGCCCTGCCCTCCAAACCGGACAATTTTTGGGGGGCGCTGACTAGAATGACTGAAGCACCAGAAATTCGGTTTGTTTCTCACAACCAGGGCAGTCTTGCATATCGTGAGGCCGGCTCCGGCCGGGCTTTGCTCTTTCTGCACGGCATGAATGGCAATAGTAAAAGCTGGGCCTTTGCTTTTAAGGCTTTATCACCGTCATTTCGCGTTGTTGCGTGGGATGCGCCCAGCTGCGGCAACTCTGATTCTTTCGGGGATTCGCTAGAAGCTTATGTCGCGGCCGCCAAGGTTCTGATTCAAACTCTTGAACTGCAGAATATCGTTGTTATCGGCCATTCTATGGGTGGCTTAGTGGCAACATCGCTTGCAGCTGAGCCAGATGTAACGGTCACCGGGTTGATCCTGTCATCAACCCATCTTGGGTTTTGCCTTCCGCCTGGCAGACCCCTTATGCAACGATATGCGGCTCGCATTGAAAGGATGGAGGCCAAAGGCTCCGGGCTAGAATATGGCCTTGAGCGGGCAAGACGAAATACACCCGACGGGACCCCTGACGAGATCATTTCGTTCCTTGCCGACATTGCTCTAGACATCAGACCCGAACAGGTCCGGGACGGTGGACGCATGAGCCAAGAAGCCAACAATGCGGCTTTCAGCGACAAGATAAAGGTTCCTGTTCTCATTCTTTCAGGCGGGAAAGACACCGTCATATCCGATGAAATGCACAAAGCACTGACATCTGCATTTCCGGTCGCCGAACAGATTGTATTTCCAGATGCCGGGCATGCTTCATATGCGGAATGTCCAGCAAAATACCATGCTGCGATCATGAAATTCATCAACAAAACAGGATTATAAAAGCATTCTACCAAAGTTGAAGATATCACTGACTACTGTTCGAAAAGGGAGGAAAAAATGACGATTTCGAACTTCAAAAGAGGGGTATTGATACCAGGACTGGTGTTCGGGATTCTAAGTTCAGCCGCACACGTGTCTGCAGACACCCTGAAAGTCGGTCTTGCTGCCGAACCTACCAGTGTTGACCCGCATTATCACAATCTGACCATCAACAATTCAATGGCAACTCAGGTGTTTGACGCCCTTGTATTACAAGATGTGAATCAGAAACTGATTCCCGGCCTGGCCGTTTCATGGGCGCCCGTTGGCGAAACCACCTGGGAATTTAAACTTCGTTCCGGCGTCACCTTTCACAATGGCTCAGCCTTCACTGCGGAGGATGTCGTCGCCACCATGAAGCGTGCAGCCGATGTGCCGAACAGTCCTTCCAGCTTCGGAACATTTATCAAAGGCAAGACCTTTGAAATTGTTGACGACCTCACCCTGCGGGTTTCAACGGAAAAGCCGAATCCGTTTGTTCCAAATGATCTGTCTCGTGTGGCGATCATCGATTCTGCATTCGTCGATGCCACAACCGAGGATTTCAACACGGGTAAAGCGGCTTTCGGTACAGGCCCATTCAAATTTGTCAGCTGGCTTCCTGGGGATGCTCTCACCCTGGCACAGAATGACGGCTATTGGGGCCCAGCGATGGATTGGGAATCCGTTGTTATAAAGCCCATCAAGGACGGCACAACACGCACCGCAGCTCTCATTTCCGGGGATGTAGACTTTATCGAACGGGTAGCACCCTCGGACCTACCCACCCTTGAAAAGCGCGATGGTATTTCAGTCTACAAGTCCGTTTCCAATCGTCTGCTTTATATGACACTCCATATGACAGATGATCCAATTAAGCCCTATGTCACAGACAGGAACGACAACCCTATTCCGTCCCCATTTCAGGACATTCGGGTGCGACAGGCTGTTTCCATGGCGATCAACCGAGAGGCGATCTCAGATCGAGTCATGGATGGTTTGTCCGCACCTGCCGGCCAATTTTCACCTGAAGGCTATATTGGATATTCCCCCAATCTTTCAGCGGATAAATATAACCCGGAAAAGGCAAAGGCCCTCTTGGCACAAGCTGGGTTTGAGGACGGATTCAAACTGACTGTTCATGGGCCGGCTGGTCGCTATTCCAATGACACCCGCATACTCGAGGCCATTGCACAAATGCTGTCGCGTGTGGGAATTGACACCACTGTGGAGACAATGCCGGCATCTGTTTTCTTCAAGCGCTTCTCCAGAGGCGGGCCTAACAAGACACCGGAATTCACCGTTGCGATGTCAGGGTACGCAAACGGCTCTGGCGAGCCATCTCATCCATTGCGGATCTTCATCCATACAAAGCAGAAAGACCGTGGCTACGGCCCCGGCAACCGCAATGGCTACAGCAATGCTGAAGTGGACAAACTGATCGAAGATGGTCGCGCGATGATGGATATTGCCATGGGTGAAGCGGCTTTCATCAAAGCGACTGAAATGTCGATGCGGGAATACGCGCTTGTCCCAATACACCACGAGTTGGCAACATGGGCCTCCAGCGGTACTGTTACATATGAACATGGCGCACTTGACAGCACGTTCATCCACAATATCCGAGCAAAATAACAAAATGTATTCGCTCGCGGCAGTTACTGCCGCGAGCGAATCAATCAGGTAATCGGGACATGTTCACGTTCATTCTCAGACGGACGACGCAAAGTATTGTCGTGCTGTTTGTTATGTCTCTGATTGTCTTTTGCATGATCAACCTTGTTGGCGATCCAGTCGATATGCTGGTTAATCCGGAAAGTCTACCTGACGAGATTGAACGCGTCAGGCAGGATTTTGGCCTCGATCAACCAGTCTACATTCAATATTGGCAGTTTCTTAAAGGCGCACTTTCAGGCGATCTGGGCAAGTCATATGTGTTCGGTCGCCCAGCCCTGGCGCTGATGGCCGAAAGATTTCCGGCAACACTGGAATTGGCGTTCTGCGCGCTGATCATTGCTGTTATGATCGGACTACCACTGGGAATTTATGCGGGGCTCCGGCCGGATGGACTTCCAACACGCATCATAATGGGAATGTCGATACTGGGGATTTCTATACCGACCTTTTGGTTGGGGTTGATG
>DIHQ01000169.1:0-371 GCA_002420235.1 Flavobacteriales bacterium UBA5692 | reverse complement strand
ATGTCGATACTGGGGATTTCTATACCGACCTTTTGGTTGGGGTTGATGATGATCATCCTGTTTTCGGTAATTCTCGGCTGGCTGCCAGTATCAGGCCGTGGCGAGATCGGTGTTTTCCTGGGTATTCAGAGCAGTATTTTCACGATGGACGGTCTGAAACATCTAATCATGCCAGCGACCAACCTTGCTCTATTCAAAATTGCTATGGTGATGCGGCTTGCCCGGGCTGGCACCGTCGAGGTAATGACACAGGATTACGTAAGATTTGCCAGAGCCAAAGGGTTGCCGAATAGACGAATCATAGGATCGCATCTGTTGCCAAATATTCTTATCCCGATAGTCACTGTCGTGGGTGTCGAATTTGGTACCCT
>DIHQ01000047.1:6940-7249 GCA_002420235.1 Flavobacteriales bacterium UBA5692 | reverse complement strand
AGGTCAGAGTTAGATTGGCCGGATAATATGGACCAACAACAGGCCGCTAGACAAAACATCAGGCACATGCGCAGCCGTATGCAAGCGTTTCGATTATGATAAGCGTATATCACATTCAAATATCGCTTAAAATCAATATTTTTTATATAAAAATACTATTTGCCCCTCCCTTTTAAAACCGTAAGCACGGTGTAAAAGAGAATTTTTATGTCCAACGCAATGGACATGTTCTCGATATAAATCAAGTCAAAGCGGAGCCTCTGAATCATCTCATCAACGTTCTCGGCATAACCGTATTTAACTTGTCCC
>DIHQ01000047.1:4976-6645 GCA_002420235.1 Flavobacteriales bacterium UBA5692 | reverse complement strand
ATAACCGTATTTAACTTGTCCCCATGACGTAATGCCGGGACGAACTTTTTGAAGATGGTTGTAGTGTGGAGCCCGTTTAACGATTTGGGCAATGAAATGTGCCCGCTCAGGACGTGGGCCAACAAGTGCCATGTCCCCTTTTAGGACGTTAAAAAATTGGGGCACTTCATCTAGGCGTGACTTGCGTAAAAATCTACCAAAAGGAGTAATCCGTGGGTCCTTCTCGCTGCTCAACTGTGGACCTGCCTTCTCTGCATCCTGCACCATAGTTCTAAACTTAATGATATGAAACGGCTTCCCGTGCCAACCAATTCGCTCCTGAATGAAGAAGACTGGGCCTCTGCTTGTAGACCATACAATAAAGCCAATGACAAGCAACACCGGACTCAATATAATCAAAGCTAAAATGCTCACGACCCAATCCATGATACGCTTCAGTGAGCGCTGCCACTGGGGCATTATTTCCCGGTCAATTTCAATTAATGGCGCCCCATAAATGCTCGACATTCGCACCGATCCGCTGAGAATGTCATAGATGTCCGGTATAATTCTTACCGCCGCAGGGCTGCCTTCCACAACGTTTAATACGGTCTCCAAAATATCGTGATCGCTAGATCCAATAGCAATTATGACTTCTCGGATATCTTTCTCTTTCAGGACGTCTTCTAGATCTTTTACTTCTCCTAGATTGGGCATCAATGCTTCAAGTTGAGTATCCGAACCATTGACTTGAATGAATCCCATGAAGTTGAAGCCAGGATTCTTACGCAGCGTTTTAATTTCCTCAATGGTGTGCAATGCCAGCTCGTTGCCACCGATTACGAGAGTCGGGAAACTCCAAATACCATTGTGAATCTTCTTCACTGTTCGCGTCGTGATTACCATACGCCCGAGCAGTGTAAGGGAACCATGGCCGAGGAATAAAAAACTCAATGACGCATAGTATTGCCGATACGAGACGATTGCATCATCGAGCAGAAGCACAAAAAACAGTACCAACACCCCTACAAGCGTTGTCAGTGTGACTTGTCCCAATTCCAAAATACGGTGGCGCTTCATCAGCTTCAAGTACATGCCAGCAAACGCGTGCAAGACCAACCAAAACACAGGCACCAAGGCCAAACCCAATTGGTACCTTCCATCTGAAATTATGTGTTCAAAGTCCAGTGCATTGGAATCTTCAAACACGACTTTACGGTAGACGAATAAAGCTGTCCAAGAAGCCGCACCGGCCAACCAATCAGACACGACGTATGCAACAAGCAGCCCCTTGCGCATTATGGGTATCGTAAAAGTTTGAAGTTATCCACAACCACGGTAGTTGAATCCGCAGATCCATCATAGTAAGCATCAAGGGTAATTTCATAGTGTGTAGCGTCTGGCGTAGTGCGGACAACGGGATCCAAGTCGAGATAAATCTTGTTGCGTTCCCCTTCAGTAGAGTTAAGAGCGAGAATGGGAATACGCAGTGCATTCACGGCGTCTTTGACATAGAGTCCAATCCAGAAGGGTTGGGTGCATGCATAATCCAATTCTAACCAGACAGGACCGTTCGAACGCAAGTTATATTGCTGCTCATTGGTGGAGGATATGAGCGTCTGATGGTTGGCATCCAAAACAACGAGGCCGCTGCTTGTACCGCTCAGTACCAGCTGTTCTAATTGGGTGC
>DIHQ01000047.1:0-4692 GCA_002420235.1 Flavobacteriales bacterium UBA5692 | reverse complement strand
CCGCTCAGTACCAGCTGTTCTGATTGGGTGCGAACAATATCGGCCGTACTGGTATTTGCCGGCTCAAAGCGGTTGGCTGTTTCAAAATCCTCTGCGATGACTACCTCCGTCCAATCTGTATACCCCACGGTCATGTCGAGCGTATCTCGACCCCCGAATTCCAGGAAAATCGGCACCTCAACCACATCGTAAAACGGATAAGGTTGGCGCGTCGAGCTGATGGCATTGGCGCGAATGCCCGCACTCAATGTCAACGTCGTACTTTCACCAAGATTGGTAGGGCTCAATGGAATGTCAGCTGGCAATGGAAATGCCCCTATCACGTCTGTTTCTGAGTACACCCAGACCTCCTCTATGCGGCTCGTCGCCTCTCCTTGATTCACATCAGGAATGAACACGATGTCCTCTATGTGCAAGAAATGCGGTATACCATCCCACGGCTCCATGCAACCCGACAGCAAAATAGCACAACCGACCACCTTGAAGCAGCCAGCGGAAACACGGAATAAAACGGAGTGAATCGTTTTCACGGTTTTGGCTTTGAATGACAGAATCACAAAAATAATAGGACACTCCGCCACTCTTCGCCTAGAACGTAACCTTCTCAGCTTTCGTATGCAAGGTTTCTAACAAAACTTCAGACTTGTAAACAATTAGTACGATTGCTCTCATTAATTGGCGCATTTCACGCAGCGTGTAGCCGCAGGCACCAGCAAAATACGACCAATCGGAATCCGCTCCCCGCAAGCATGGCACAACCCAAATTTGTCGTCTCTTAACCTGTCCAAAGCTCGTAGGAGTTCAGTTTTTTGCTTTTCAGCTGTGCGAAGGGCCGCTTCGTTAACGCTCCTGTTGTTAATGGCATCCATTCGACTCACCCTTCCAATGGCATTTTCAGGTGGAATGGGTCTGGTCAATTCCCGATACTCTTCAATGCGTTCATCAAGAGTTGTCAGTTTGGTTGAAACGCGACGCTCAAACTCCTCCAACTCTGCTATGGTCCAATTACTCATCCTGTTGCTTTTTATTAAGATACAACCCCCAAATGCATCTAGCAAAACATTGGGATGCACTACTTTCGCCGCATGAAATTTTTCATTGACACTGCTAACCTCGATCAAATCCGTGAAGCCGAATCCCTCGGCGTTCTGGACGGAGTAACCACTAATCCATCTCTAATGGCCAAAGAGGGCATAACAGGAGATGTAGACGTCATGGCCCATTATAAAGCCATATGCGAAATAGTAAACGGGGACGTAAGTGCCGAAGTTATTTCAACGGAATTCGCAGGTATGATTGAAGAAGGTCAAGCCCTTGCCTCCATTCATCCTAACATCGTCGTCAAGGTCCCAGCCATTGCCGATGGAATAAGAGCCATTCGCTGGTTCACAGACAACGGTATCCGAACGAATTGTACGTTGATTTTCTCTCCAGGTCAAGCGCTCCTCGCGGCTAAAGCTGGAGCTTCCTACGTAAGCCCGTTCGTTGGACGCATAGACGACATAAGCTCTGATGGATTGCAGCTTATTGAGAAGATTCGTGTTATTTACGACAATTACGATTTCGGAACGGAAATCTTAGCAGCTAGCGTGCGCCACACCATGCACATCATTGAATGCGCCGAAATTGGTGCAGATATCATGACAGGACCGCTAAGTGCGATCAAAGGCTTGCTCAAGCACCCTTTGACCGATAATGGCCTCGCGCAGTTCCTCGCCGATCATGCCAAAGCCCAAGGTTGATGCTTTTGCGGATTCACCCGGACAATCCGGATGAACGCCGATTGGACCAAGCTGTTGCGCTTCTAGAACGGGATGGAGTCATTGTAGTACCTACTGATACCGTGTATAGTTTCGCGTGTATTTTAGGATCTTCCAAGGGCCTGGAACGAATATCTGCTCTCAAAGGAATCCCAGTGAAAAACGCTCGCTTCAGCATCGCCTGTGCTGATTTGAGCCATTTGTCGAGCTACGCCCGGCCGCTGAACAATGGCATCTTCAAATTGATGAAGAAGGCACTCCCGGGTCCGTATACCTTCATCGTACCCGCCAACAATAACGTACCCAAGTGGTTCATGGGAAAGCGAAAAACCATTGGCATCCGGGTTCCCGATAATGGAGCGCTTCTAGCACTGATTAAACGTCTGGACCGGCCACTCGTGGTCAGTTCGGTCCGTGATGAAGACGAAGTGGTCGAATACACCACCGACCCAGAGCTCATCGCTGAGCGCTTCGCCAACCAAATTGATGCTGTTCTCGACAGCGGGTATGGATCGGTGGACGCATCCACCGTTATCGATTGTACAGAAGGATGTGCAATTGTGGTGCGGGAAGGATTGGGAGTGGTCGACGGATTGCTCTAGACGTCCTGAGCGCGCGAGGCCAACATGGGGACGAACGCAAATTCACCATGTTCTTTACGGCTGAACTCTTTTTCACCAACGCGCTGGAAGGTGAACATACGCTGCGTGTCACCTTCACCTACCGGAATTATCAACCTTCCACCTATGGCCAATTGCATCAAAAGCGCTTCGGGAATTTCCGGTGCACCGCAGGTCACCACAATGCCGTCGTAAGGACCAAAGACAGCTTTGCCCTTGTAACCGTCACCGTAAAACAAATTGGGATTGAGTCTCATTGATTTGAGCAGTGGACCAGCCTTTTCGAACAAGAGCCGTTGGCGTTCAATCGAATAAACTTTATAGCCCATCGCACAGAGCACAGCGCATTGATAACCACTACCCGTCCCAATTTCAAGTACTTTCGCACCGGAATCGAGTTGAAGCAACTCGGTTTGTCGCGCCACTGTGTGCGGCTTGCTAATCGTTTGTCCCGCGCCAATTTGGAAGGCAGTGTTCTGATATGCGAATTGTTCAAACGCAGACGCCAAGAAAAAGTGACGCGGCACCCGATCCATGGCTGCGAGTACAGATTCGTTCTCGACACCCAGATCACGCAACTCCTGCAACATTTGGCGGCGCAGGCCCTTGTGTTTGTACTCGTCGCGCATAAAAGATGAATCTACAACACGCCGGGACCGAACGAGAGGCATGCGCTGAGGCTTTATTGAACATCAATTGTGAATTGCCGCGTTGTGAATGAAATGTTCATCGTTGAATTGCACTTCAAAGCCCTCCATCCAAAGCCCAGAAGTACTTTTATTCAATGACTAAACACTGGTTCACCTGCAAGGTCAAATACGTTCGGCACGATGTGGAAGGTGGTGAAGTCAAAGCCACGGAATCATTTGTCCTCGACGCCTTTAATTACACCGAAGCAGAATCACGGATGACAAGCATCTGCGAACAGGAAGGCATTCGCCCCTTCGAAATTGTGCAGATAACCAAATCCAACCTCGTCGAGGTCATTCGATTCGGCAATGCAGATCAGTGGTTTAAGGTGAAAATCGCGCTTACAAGCCTAGATGAAAAGGCTGACAAAGAAAAAGAATCGTACCAACACATCCTGCTCTCGGCTGCGGATGTTCGAGATGCTTACGACAAGGTGCGTAAGCACATGTCACAGGTGGGTGTGGGTTTCGTGATTCCTTCGATTATTTTCCAAAAGATAACCGAGGTATTTCCGATGGAGGAAGAAGGAGGAAGTCATGCGCTGCACGGAGCACCGGAACTTACCTCTGAACCTGACTCGGTTTAAGTTTGATTCACAGGCTCAGCCACTCCCAAGCGCTGCGGTAAAATCCGCGGATTTGAGCAACATCGAACAAATGAGCATAAAACGAGTCTTGTCCCACGGTAGCCCCATCCCCGATGACGGTTAGATGGTTCTTCGCTCGGGTCATGGCCACATTCATTCGCCGGTATTCTTTCAAAAACCCAACTTCACCCGACGCGTTGCTCCGGGTCAATGAGATGAAAACCATGTCTCTTTCTCGGCCTTGGAAAGCATCAACCGTTGAACATTCAATACGATTTCGCAAGTCCAAGTCACCGCTACATAATTTATCGATGCACCGGTTCAAAACGTCAACCTGTGCACGATACGGCGCTATTACAGCCACATCAAACAAAGGTGATTCTGCAGCAACACCTACTAGGCGTTGCACCAAGAAATTAGCTTCATCAGGATTGCAGGTACTGCCGGTGACCAGCTCTTTTTCCTCATCAAATCCACACCCAGCAGTATCGATAAATTGAACGGTATCCCCAATTATAGATGGGTCGGAGGCCCGCGCATCGCGCAATTTACCCTCGTAAAACAAATCCGAAGCCAACTGCCTGATTTCAGGTGCCATACGGTATTGATCGGTCAACATAAGAGATACCGAAGCGTTGTAGTCGCCTTTCATGGCCCTTTCCAATGCGCTCACTTCCAATCCACCCGCTCGGGCCCCATCACTCTTGACGACAGGCGGTAACTGCATTGGATCACCAGCCAAGATGAGTCGGGGACTGCGCTGCATAGCGATCAAGGCAGCTGGAAGCATCGCCTGCGATGCCTCATCGATGATCACCCAATCGAAAGATTGGCTCTTTAGGCAATCGTCTGCACACCCCGCGAGTGTTGCGCAAACGACTTGACTGGTCCGCACGATGCGTTCGGATAGGTAGACCTCCATGGCATTCGCTTCGGACTCCAATGAACGGGCCTCGCTTCGGGCGCTTCGGCGTTCTGCCCGTTGCTCCGCTCCAAAATTCCGATGGTAGGTATTGGTCTTTTTCCATGCTTTTTC
>DIHQ01000117.1 GCA_002420235.1 Flavobacteriales bacterium UBA5692 | reverse complement strand
CTGAAATCGACCCCGGGGACCGCCAAAAATTAACAGAACTCGCCTACCAATACGAGGCCATTCAACAAGATTTAAGTGATGCTTTTGAAAAATGGACAGCGGCCAGCGAATCCCTCGAAAAAATCAATAAACAAGCACACTGAAAATAGTGAATTGTTGATAGTCATGTTTAAAAGTGGCTTCAAAATAACCCTTTCGCCTTTCGCCTTTCGCAACCCATGTAAGATTTTGGCAGTATGCGTTTAAGCATGCGATTCGTCCCCGTTGTAATTTTGTTTCTGAGCGGTTCTATAGGCCTTGCACAGCATACACCACTGTCCACAGGCTTCGTGATTGGTGGGTCCAACTACCTCGGAGAAATTGGTGGAAAATTTGAACCACGTGCCTCACTTCTAGATGCCAACATCATCACTACCTCTCCGACGATTGGTGGATTTTTGCGCTACGCTGCAAACGACAGGGTCAGAATCTCAGGTGAAGTCAATTACGTACACATCCGCCAGGCAGATCATAATGCCGATGATCCCGCGCGCCAAGCGCGCAACTTGAACTTCCGCAACCGCATGGTGGAATTCGGATTTCGAACGGATTTTATGGTGTTTCGCATAGCCGACCGAAGCACCAACCGTAATTTCTCTGTGCCCGGGAAGCTTTTTATTCGAGGATTTGTTTTCACTGGAGCGTACGGCGTTTTGCACAATCCACAAGCACAAATCACTTATGACCCTGATAACGAATGGGAAAACAGATGGTATGATCTCCGTCCCCTCCGAACAGAGGGTCAGGTCGAGGAATATGCCTCTTTGATTGCAGCTATCCCCCTAGGTTTCGGCATAGAATTCGGACTAGGATACGGCTGGGTATTGGGATTTGAAGGATCCTGGCGGTCAACTTTCACCGATTACCTCGACGACATTTCCGGCATGTACGCTAACCCGGATTTCCTTTCTCCACTTGCTGAAGCCATAAGTTCACAGTCTAACGAAGCAGTCATTGCTACCATCAACAACCCCGCTTCGGGCAATGTGCAGAACCATCAATACCACGAAGGTGGCACTTACCGTGGCAATCCCGATACAAACGACAGTTACGGCACCTTGCAGATTACAGTGGCTCGGATAATTGATACGCGTTCATCATTCGAAAGGGCCCTCGACCATATATCAAGCCGCAGGTAAGTGTTGTCAAGTGTTATCAAGACGATAACCCTCCCAAGTAAGCCTTCCACCGTTCCATAATATCCTCCATATCCGTAGGTAACGGCGTATCAAATTCTAGCCATTTACCCGTCTCAGGGTGTGTGAAGCCCAAACTCTTTGCGTGTAATGCCTGGCGAGGAAGCAACTCAAAGCTATTGTTTAAGAAGGCTTGATATTTACCACCCCGTACACCCTTCACCGCTCGGTTACCGCCGTATGAAGGGTCGCCGAATAACGGGTGTCCAATGTGTTCCATGTGCACCCGAATTTGGTGAGTGCGACCGGTCTCCAGTCTGCACTCCGTTAGTGTAACTGGGCCTAATCGTTCCAGTACACTATAATGAGTAACAGCATGCTTTCCTTCCTCCCCGTTTGGGAAAACTGCTTGTATTTTGCGATTGCGGCGATTGCGGCCGATGTGGCCCCGAATGGTACCTTCCGTTTCCAAATCTCCCCACACTAGAGCAAGGTAGCGCCGCTCCACAGCGCGCTCAAAAAACTGTAGGCTTAGTGACGTCATTGCATCTTCTGTCTTGCCCAGGACCATTACACCTGTAGTGTCCTTATCAAGTCGGTGAACAAGACCTGGACGAGGAAAGACGACCTCGTCGGAAGCAGAGTTAGGGGAGGATGCCTCCGGAGGTAATGCCACCTTTTGCTGGTGCAAATGATGTGCTACGCCGTGAACAAGCGTCCCTGTGTAGTTTCCGTTGCCTGGATGGACGACTAAATCTGCAGGTTTATTCAAGACCAGTACATGGTCGTCTTCGAACAAGATATCCAGTACCATAGCTTCAGGGACAAGTTCAAAGGTGCGCAGCGGTTTTGGATACTCAATCGTCACTACATCTCCAGATTTCACTTTGAAATTCGGCTTTACGGACTCCCCATTCACCCTAACGTATCCAGCCTTGGCAGATGCCTGAAGCCGAGATCGTGACATTCTCGAAATCAAATTGGTAACAAATTTATCGACACGTAACGGCTGCTGCCCGGCATCCGCCACCAGCCGGTGGTGCTCAAAAAGTTCGTCAGATCCGTCGTTATCTTCTGTTACCACCATCGCCATTATTCGACTATGAAGCGAGTACATTCGCCTTCTGCCGTGGTCAAGAGGTACGTACCAGGAGCCAATCTCGTTATGTCTAGGCTGTATATGCCCGGGGCCTGCCAATTTCCAGATAGCAGTTGCCGACCAAAGGAATCGAATAAGCGCCAGAGGCATGCGTCATCTACTTCAACCTGAAGCATTCCATTCTTTACTGGATTTGGAAATACGCGCAAGTCTTGTGAGGTAGGAACCTCCACAAAGCCAACCCAACTATCCGTTAAATCAGCACGCATTATCGGGCGAATCATGACAGTACCTTCGATATCAGAATTCAACCACGCGCCCCCCAATCCTAGTTGGTAGTGCAACTGTCCTGAGTTGGCATTGGTATTCTTGTCTAAACCAAAATTGAGCATAGCCTCGCTGCCTTGAACAAGACCCACGTGTATGCTACCCTCTACAATGATGGGATCGTCATAACTGTAATAAGCAAACACATCATATCCGTCCGTGAAATACTCCGGCGTATGAAACTGATAATTTTCCCCGAGCTCTGCACCGGGCAATCCCGCGCTGTCTGCCCAGGCACGAAGCAAAAATGTCTCGTCGCCGGCATCGCTGTAATAAGGGGTAAAGTGAATCATCAAACCCAAAAGCGTGTCCGGCACTTCCAACGCAAATCGCATGGCTAATTTACCCCCGGCTGCAGTTAAGGCATAGGCCTTTTCTGCAGTCCCATCATCGTAAGCGAAATCAAGGTCAAAGACCTGCTGAAAAATGATGCTGTCATTATCAGGAACACCGACTTTCTCCGTGTGCAGCAAACCAATTGAACTTTGCCACACCGCAACGTCAAAAACCGCCGAAGTATCGCTCACGGCCGTATCGAACACGAAATCTTCACCTTGGGGATTGTTACCGAGGTAAATCGGAGTTGTAAATGGAGCCTCCGGCAGGACATTTGTATTTTGGAAAGGACTTGGGTACGTATCGCTTGAACCATTGAAGGCGACGGAGAATCCACTTTCAATGTTATCAGCCTGAGTCGTACTCAAGTTACGCTGCTCAATGACTAGGCTATCTCTCATATAAAATACCGGGTTCGCACTGAAGTGGTTCCAAGGCATCCGTGTAAATTCCCGCAAGAATGAATTCACCGGTTCGATGATAGCAACCTCACTCTGCACCTCAAAAGTCGACGGATCAATTTGGTCATCGAGCAAGATGTAATCCAAGTGCCATAGGTCTACATTTCCAGCCAATGCTCCCCAGTTGCGGAATCGGAATTGAAAGGCGTTATCCAGCCATTGGAATTGATTTACAGGTACGAATACCCGTGTAAAAGTCTCCGTGGTTATGCTATCTGTCGACCATACCTCAGTCCAGATTACTTCTCCGGTCACGTCATTTTCAGATTTAAATTCCAAAACCAGTTCGTCGTCTCCCGGATCAGGTGCATTACCCCTACCGCCACCTTCGACGTAAAACATGAGGTGAATGTTGGATTCGGGGAAGTATCCGTTGAGTGCAATCGGCATCGACGTCAAAGTATCCGCCCAACCCGGCGTATTTACCTCCAAAAAATTGTACGGATAACCCGTCCGGTCCAAACCGTCCAGGGTAGCGCATCCTATGGTAGGTGCGTTCAACGCATAAGTTGAGGTGATACGGGCTGAACCCGATACCCAGCGTTGGTACATCTCGTATCCTTCAAAACCTGGACCGGGCATGGAAGGGGTTGAAAAGTCATCGAAAAATGGTAAAGACAGAGCAGCGCCTCGGGCCCCTGCGCCGCTTCGCCTGAGCCCTTCAGAATCGTGGCGGAGTGGAATGACGACTAGGTCACGTTCCGATTCATGGGGAAAATTCGGCTCCTGGGCGGGGACCGGCCGCACTGAAAAAGCAGTGGAAAAGCCAAAAACCATTAGACAGTGCCGCCAGAATTGAAGACTTCTCATACGATTATCGTTCCAATTTTGCATACCTTAATTCTGTTCTATTCTTCCCCGGTCCCAACGTAATCCGAGGTATAAATCCAATGCAGTTCCAGCTGGGACTGCTTTGTTACGAGAGGGCAACAGGTGCTGCTCGAGCACCTTGGCACGGGCAGAGTCACTTGCTTCCTCTACCGATTCTGCGAACTCCACCAACCCAATGCTTAATTTAGCTTCAAGCAAAGAAGCGCGTGCTTCCTTCAAGGTCAGTCCCCTCACATTTGGAACACCCACCAATTCACGTGTTGTCGTTCCAGAAATCAATATCACTTCAGTCCCTTTCGGACGACGATCATCAGGCTCCAATGTATTGCCAAGTTTATCTTCCATTCGAATTACACGCCCCACTAAAGCGACGTTAGGCTCAAATGCCTCGTCAACGTCAAAACCTTTGTTCTCCAAAATAATTCGTGCCACTCCAGGATCTTGGCCTTCCTCAATGCTCAAACGTTCATAGGGTGGGGTACTGCGGTAAGTAGTCAAATAAACCTTGCGGCCTGACTTGATTTTCGAATCTGTCACGGGAACTTGATCGACCACCTCGAAAGGCCTACCATTCCGACTGTAAATACTATCCAAATGCACAGGAATAAGGCCCAACACCGACAACGTGTCCGATGCCTCTTGCAGGGTCACGCCGAGTAAGGCCGGCACCGCCCGAGTAGAACCAGGTTGGGTGTATACCTTCAAATAAATCCACAAGGCACCTAAAAGCAATATCCACGCCATTCCCAACCGGAATACCGTTCGAGGGAAGGAACGGCTAAAGATGTAGCGAAACCACTGCTTCATCCGTCAATAAACGTGGGTTGCTGATAAATCGTATGCTTGATGCACATCCCAAGTTAGCTCATCAACTCCTCTTCCAAGGCATTTTCAAAAGTATTTCGCCACTCATCGCAGAATCCGAAGTGCAAATTGTCGACTACAATTTTGCCCTTGGTTACGTGCCCGAGCAAGACAATCGGCACATGGAATTCTTCAATGACATCCAATAGGCGATCCTGCTGATTTTCATGGCAGCTCACTACAATGCGGCCTTGCCCTTCACCAAACAAAAAGGCATCAAGTCGGATATCATCATCTGTGACAAGGTCAAATCCGAATCCATTGGGCATAGCCATTTCCAGCAAGCTCACGAACAATCCGCCATCGGCAACATCATGGGCGGCACAAATGCAGCCCAGCTCAATGGCTTTTCGCACGCATTCTTGAACCTTACCCTCGTCTTCTAAATTGAAGTATGGAGCAGGTGAGCGATCAACCCCGGCAATAGAGCTAAGATATTCGGAAGCATTGATACAGTCAGTGACCTCTCCGAGCAAAAAGATGAGCTCCCCTTTCTCCTTAAAATCAAGTGACATGTGATGCTCTCGGTCTTCAATTACCCCAATCATCCCAATGGTTGGGGTTGGAAACACCGCTACGGCTGAACCATCAGGCTGAGCAGACTGATTGTAGAAGCTAACATTTCCACCCGTGACGGGAGTATTGAAGTGTCGACAGGACCGGCCCATACCCTCGATCGCCTTGACAAACTGCCAATACACCTCAGGGTTGTAGGGATTACCAAAATTCAGGCAATTGGTTATAGCGTTTGGCACCCCGCCAGAGCAGCTGATGTTACGCGCAGCCTCTGCAACCGCAATAGCTGTCCCAATTTCAGGATCCATTTCCACATAGCGTGCATTGCAATCGACAGTGAGTGCGAGGGCTTTATTGGTTCCGCGAATACTTACAACTCCGGCGTCGGAAGGTCGGTTTGTGCTTCGGTTAATGGTTCCGACCATGCTGTCATATTGCTCCCACACCCACTTTTTCGAAGCAATATTCGGGGATTGAATCAAGCGCTCAGCTATGTCTTTTGACTCTTCAACAGTAGGAATGGGAACAGATGATGCGTTCCAAGCTTGGGCCTCAGCATACCACGCAGGCTCGCGATATTCACGATCGTATACAGGGGCGCCACCACCAAGCACGAGCGTATCAGCGGGAACTTCTGCTACCAATTCTCCTTCTTTATAAAATCGAATGAGATTGCCTTCTGTGACCGTACCGATGCACTCTGCATGCAAATCCCATTTTTCGAAGATGCCCTCTACAGCCGATTCGTCTCCCTTCTTTACAACCACCAACATTCGCTCTTGGGACTCGCTGAGCAAAATTTCGAATGGCTGCATATCCGATTGTCGCAGAGGAACTTTATCCAAATCAATATCCATTCCCACACCGCCAGCAGCAGACATTTCCGAGGTCGAGCAGGTAATGCCCGCCGCTCCCATATCTTGCATTCCACGCACCGAATCTGTTGCTGCCAATTCGAGTGTGGCTTCTAGAAGTAGCTTTTCTTGGAACGGGTCCCCGACCTGAACTGCGGGCAAATCCGCAGCGCTCTCCGCCGTGATGTCCTTGGAAGCAAAGGACGCCCCCTGAATGCCGTCTTTACCAGTAGCAGATCCAACGATGTAAACTGGATTACCAATCCCCGAGGCCGTGGCACTGATGATTTTATCGGTTTCTAGAATACCCACGGACATGGCATTTACGAGCGGGTTAACTTGATAGCAAGGGTCAAAAAAAATCTCGCCGCCAACTATCGGAACACCGAAGCTGTTACCATAATCGCCAATTCCTTTGACAACTCCTTCGAGCAACCATTTGGTGCGCGGATTGTCTAGGTCGCCAAATCGCAGACTATTCAGTTGGGCGATGGGGCGCGCACCCATGGTAAAGATGTCACGGTTGATGCCTCCCACGCCTGTGGCCGCACCTTGGTAGGGTTCCAAGGCGGACGGGTGATTGTGTGATTCAATTTTGAATGCACAGCCCAATCCGTCGCCGATGTCGACAATCCCAGCATTCTCCTCTCCAGCCTTAACGAGCATTTGTGGTCCCTCTTTGGGCAGCGTCTTTAGGTATTTGATGGAATTCTTATACGAGCAGTGCTCGCTCCACATGACCGAATAAATACACATTTCTGTGAAATTGGGCTTGCGACCTAAGATTTCTTCAATTTTTTTGAATTCTTCTGCCGTCAAACCCATCTCTTGGGCTTGCTCCAACGTGGCCGGTGCTGTCGAGGCATTCATAACGCGTTATTTTATGTGCAAAATAAACTCCCCTTCGGACCTGACAGTGAGATTTTTTACCCGTTTACTCACCAGTTGTCAACGGTGCTCGGGCTGTCGTAATTTCGCCGCCATGAGAGCAGTAATTCAAAGGGTAAGCGAAGCATCGGTAACCATCGGCCAAGAGGTCTATGGGGCCATCGAACAAGGCTTGGTTATCCTACTCGGCGTGGAATCAGATGATGAATTGGAAGACGTCGACTGGCTAGCTCGGAAGATTGTTGGGCTTAGAATTTTCAGTGACTCCCAGGGTAAAATGAACCGATCGCTCGTTGACGTGAAGGGAAAAGCTTTGATCATTAGCCAGTTTACCCTCCACTCCCAAACCAGGAAAGGCAACCGACCCAGCTTCGTCAAAGCTGCACGCCCTGAACACGCCCTACCACTTTATGAAGCTTTCATTCACGCCTTCAACCAACTCACCGCAATCCCAGCAGAGACTGGAAAATTCGGTGCAGAAATGCACGTTGCCCTCGTTAATGAAGGTCCGGTAACCATCTGGATAGATACGAAAAATAAATCATGAACACCTCTCCTACCCTTAAATCAATCCAAGCGCAGGTAGACGATTGGATAACTACCTTCGGCGTTCGCTATTTCAGTGAATTAACCAATATGGCCATCCTTACAGAGGAAGTCGGAGAACTCGCCCGTATCATGGCCCGTCGGTATGGAGACCAGAGCGAAAAGAAATCCGATCGCCAAGCCAATCTAGCCGATGAAATGGCTGATATCCTATGGGTCCTTGCTGCCTTGGCAAACCAGACGGGTGTGGACCTATCGGAGGCCTTTCAGGAAAACATCAAAAAGAAAACTCGGCGCGACGCCGACCGCCATCGCAACAACACAAAGCTTCAATGAATCGAATCCTTCTCCTTCTCGTACTCACTGCGCTTGGAACCAAAACCAATGCACAACGCAATCGCCTCGCACCTACACCCGGCTCAGAGCGCTTGCTCGTTGCCGAACAGCGCAGCGCCAGCGATTCTGCTTCATGGACCGCCGGCCTGGACATCCGCTGCGTTGGTCCAACGGTTATGAGCGGGCGTGTGGTGGACATCGCGGTGGATAGTCCAGACGGTCGAACCTTCTATGTAGCATACGCATCGGGAGGTCTCTGGCGTACGGTCAACCACGGAACATCGTTCGAACCCCTTTTCGATGAGGCATTAACAATCACCTTAGGCGCAATTGCCGTTCACCCAAAAACTGGTCGAATCTGGGCTGGAACAGGTGAAGTTAATAGCTCACGAAGTTCGTACGCTGGGACAGGAATGTACGTAAGCGACGACGCCGGTAAAACATGGCAACACGCCGGATTGGCAGAAGCCCACCACATTGGACGTATTGTTTTGGATCCGGATGAGCAAGACATCGCCTATGCCGCAGTTTTGGGACCGCTTTACTCTGCCAACACGAGTGGTGGAGTCTGGAAAACAATCAACGGCGGCATCGATTGGCAACGAGTACTGAAGCAGTCCGGCGACCACGGTAATGCCGGGGCGGTCGACCTCGTCTTAGACCCATCCAATCCCAATCACCTGTTCGCGGCCCTTTGGGATCGAACTCGCCGAGCATGGGACTTCAAAGGCAATGGCTCCGGAAGTGGTGTCTGGGAAACCAATGATGCTGGATTGACATGGTCGGAATTATCCAAATTGGAAGGTTTCCCAAAAACAAAATTCACCGGTAGAATTGGATTGGATTGGCATGCCAAAAGCCAACAATTGCTTGCATTAGTCGACAATCAGACTCCTCTTCCAACGGTCGAAGAAGACGGTAAAGCATATGCACCAGAAGATTTCAAAACCATGACCGTGGCTGAATTTGTAGTACTGGACACCGCACTACTCGACACCTTTTTGGTGGACAACAATTTTCCAGTTGAGGTTACTGCAGCTTCTGCATTTGAAAATATCGCCATTGGGGACTTAGTTCCCCGTGACTTTTACGATTACCTAACAGACGGGAATCAGGCCCTATTCGATGCTGATATCGCCGGCGCGGAAATTTACAGGCTTAGCGCAGACCAGGACCAATGGGTTCGCACCCACTCAGAACCTTTGGAAGACGTTTGTTACACTTATGGCTACTACTTCGGATTGATTGAAGTCGACCCAACCAATTCCGATCAATTATACATCGCCGGTGTTCCCCTTATCACATCAAAAGACGGCGGCGAAACATGGTCATCCATAGGTGCCCCCAACGTCCATGTTGATCACCACCACCTTTGGATTAATCCCGCAAACCCCGATCACCTCATCAATGGAAACGATGGCGGCATCAATATCAGTTGGGATCGTGGTGAAAATTGGGTTAAGTGCAACAGCCCGGAGGTAGGACAATTCTATGCCGTCGAAGTCGATAATGCCAATCCCTACCGCATCTATGGGGGGCTTCAAGATAACGGCACTTGGCGCGGACCATCAAATTACATCAACACCCCCGGATGGCACCAAAGTGGGCATTACGCCTGGAAAGCTATCGGCGGCGGGGACGGAATGCAAGTTGAAGTGGACCCGCGTAATCCAGATGTGGTCTTCACCGGTTCTCAGTTTGGATACTACAGCCGAAAGAACCTAAATACCGGAGACTACAAGGGAATCCATCCCAAGCACGCCTTAGGCGAAAAACCCTTGCGCTGGAATTGGCAAACGCCCATCTGGATGAGCCGGCATCAGAATGACATCCTATACATAGCATCGAATCGGTTTCACCGATCCTTAAATCAAGGCACAGATTGGGAAACACTCAGTGGAGACCTCACTCGCGGCGGCATTCCGGGCAACGTACCGTTCGGTACCATCACAAGTCTACACGAGAGTCCGATACGCTTTGGCCAACTCGCCATTGGTACAGATGACGGACTCGTTCAGGTTAGTCGAGACGGCGGTCACAATTGGACCGAATTGACTTCACCGGTACCCCAAGACCCAAAAAACCAGCGTACACTTTGGGTGAGCGAAGTACTTTGGAGTGCGCACCATACCAATAGGCTTTACATCGGACTAAATGCATACCGATTAGATCATTTTGAGTCCTATGTCTTCGTCACCGAAAACGATGGTCGCACTTGGAAGCGACTTGGTGATCGCATGTCAGCAAACGGCCTGCCCGCTGAACCCGTAAATGCCCTGATCGAATCAGCGGATTGGGAAGAATTGATTTTTGTGGGTACCGACGGTGGATGCTATGCCAGCTTGGACCGTGGCATCACATGGTCCACGCTACACCCCGACTTACCAAATGTTCCCGTGCACGATCTCGTCATTCAAGAACGTGAAAATGAACTCATCATAGGCACCCACGGACGCAGTATTTGGGTCATCGGGTTAAATCCTTTGCTCAACCACGCCGGCGAGGCCATTGCGACCGATTGGGCCACAGACGAATCGGTCGCTTTGCAGTGGAATGATGAATGGGGACAGCAAGGGTGGGCTTGGGCCGAACCTGGCATTGTCCAGGTCGAATTCAATGCCTTCGCTCCTCAGCACATCGAAGGCCTTTGGCATTGGGTTGACAGCACTGGAGTAGAACGAGCGGTAGATGCCTCGAGCGTAGTTCATAAAGGGTGGCAAACGTTGAATGTGCCCGCACAATGGACGACGGAGGAAGGGCTCGCATTTCCCAAAACCGGTGCGTACGTGCTAGAGTTTAGAACAACCGTTGAAAACAGACTTACAGGGCCCAGAGTCAATGTAACAGAAGATCAATAACTCAGAGCTTCACATACGCAGGAACTCCGGGATAAGACAGACAGGAATAGGATTCATTTTGTGCTGGTTTACCCGGTTTAAGTGAGAATATATGCCCATGACTTCATGTTGCCGTGCAGTCCAGTCTGAAGTGTCTGCATCCATGTTTGACATAGCCCATTCAAGTTCAGGATATGTAGCGCCCAACTGGTTTTCATCTGTGCGATCATCACCCCACAAGCCATCCGTAGGCGACGCATCCAAAATCTCTTTTCCAACTCCTAAAAATGCACCCAACGCAAAAACTTCGGTTTTGATCAAATCGGCTATAGGACTAATGTCCACTCCCCCGTCACCATACTTGGTGTAAAAGCCCACCCCAAAATCCTCAACTTTATTACCTGTGCCAAC
>DIHQ01000110.1 GCA_002420235.1 Flavobacteriales bacterium UBA5692 | reverse complement strand
TCGCCAACATTGTCTCCAACATTATCTGCGATGGTGGCAGGGTTACGGGGGTCGTCCTCGGGAATGCCTGCCTCAACTTTACCTACCAAGTCTGCTCCAACGTCTGCAGCTTTGGTGTAAATGCCTCCACCCACTCGCGCGAACAAAGCAATGGATTCCGCTCCAAGTGAGAAACCAGCGAGGGCTTCGAGTATCACGGTCATTTGGTCGACGCTTGAAGCGCTCTCAGGTGCCAAATTCATCCCTAGTAAGAGAATGAAGAGGGCGCTTAATCCAAAAACGGCAAGCCCTGCAACACCGAGCCCCATAACCATTCCCCCGGTGAAGGAAACCTTCAATCCTTGGGCAAGCGACGTGCGCGCCGCTTGGGTCGTACGAACATTTGCCTGGGTTGCGATGCGCATTCCTACATTACCAGCCAATGCTGAGAATATAGCGCCGATGACAAACGCAAAAACGATGAACCAGTGTGTGGTAGGGACAATGGACGAAACAAATCCGAGCAATGCTCCGGCGATTACGACGAAGATGGCCAGGATGCGGTACTCCGCTCGTAGGAAGGCCAATGCACCTTCGTGAATGTGGTTGGCAATTTCAGCCATTCGGGCTTCGCCAGCGTCTTGCTTGCGAACCCATGCAGCCTGTACGGCCATGACAAGCAATCCCAAGATGGCGATTGCCGGTACTGAATAAAGCAGCGTTTGATCCATGATTTATTGTGTATGCGCGAATTCGCGCTGTTGTTTCGGGTTAATTTTTCAGCTTACGCGACGTAAGCTACACTTTTTACGGCCTCCATGATATCCTTCACTTGTGGAAGGGCCTCGTCAATAAGGGGAGGAGAGAATGCAAAAGGAGTATCGGATTGGCATAATCGCACGACCGGTGCGTCGAGGTAATCAAAAGCGTTGCGCTGCACACGGTACGCTACCTCCGAACTGATACTCGCCACCGGGAAACTTTCTTCAACGATGACCAGCCGGTTGGTCTTCCTGATGCTCTCAATTATGGTATCTAGGTCGAGGGGACGGATGGTGACCAAATCGATTATTTCGACTTCGATACCTTCTTTTGATAATTCGTTCGCGGCCGCATGTACGGTTTTCAGAATTTTTCCGAAAGAGACGATAGTTACGGCGTCGCCTTTACGTCGGATGTTTGCTTTTCCAATTGGAACCAAGAATTCACCTTCTGGAATCAAGCCCTTGTCGCCGTACATCTTCTCGCTCTCCATTATAAGTACTGGGTCGTCATCTCGGATGGCGGATTTTAGCAGTCCTTTTGCTTCGTATGGCGTAAAAGGTGTGACCACTTTTAACCCAGGTATGGACGCGTACATCGACTCAAAGGATTGGCTGTGTGTTGCAGCTAATTGACCGGCTGTACCGTTTGGTCCTCGGAAAACAATTGGGACATTGTATTGGCCGCCGCTCATCTGCAGCATTTTGGCTGCGTGGTTTATAATTTGGTCCGCGGCCAAAATGGCGAAATTCCACGTCATGAATTCTACAATGGGCCGAAGGCCGTTCATTGCAGCTCCAACGGCTATACCGGCAAAACCTAGTTCTGCGATGGGCGTATCAATGATTCTGTCGGGCCCGAATTCATCGAGCATGCCCTTCGAGGCTTTATAGGCGCCATTGTATTCGGCGACCTCTTCCCCCATTAAAAAGACGCTTTCGTCCCTTCGCATTTCTTCGCTCATGGCTTCTGCTACGGCTTCTCTGAATTGTACCTCGCGCATTCGTCCTTAATTCAATTGGTCGGCAAAGATAAGTCAACAGAGAAAGCTACGAAACCTAAAGCGTTGGTCGAAAAAAATGCATGTATGCATTAAAAATTACTGTTGCTTTTGGGCAGCAACTACCTAACTTTGAACCATGAAATTACTTGTCTGTATAAGCCAAGCCCCCGACACCACAAGTCGCATCGCCTTCACCAACGACGACCGCGAATTCGACTCTACCGGAGTGCAGTATATAGTGAATCCTTATGATGAATGGTTTGCGTTGGTGCGTGCCATTGAATTGAAAGAACAACATGGCGGTACCGTCACCACAATCACTGTTGGAGGTCCCCAATGCGATCCGACAATACGCAAGGCGTTGGCCATTGGTGCCGATGATGGGGTGCGCATTGACAGCGCACCTAAGGATGCCATGCAAGTAGCCCGTTTAATTGCAGAACATGCGAATGGCAAAGGTTATGATATTATCTTTTGTGGTAAGGAGACCATCGACCACAACGGTGCCGTGGTACCCGCCATGTTAGCCGAGATGCTCGATTGTGGATTTGTAGCCAATGCGACCCACTTGGAAGTGAGCGATGCTGAAGCGAAGGTCAATCGAGAAGCTGCGGGAGGAGAGGAGAGCCTCACCGTTAAACTGCCGCTGGTACTAAGTGCAGCAAAAGGAATGGCGGAGCAACGAATCCCCAATATGCGAGGTATTATGGCAGCAAGAACGAAGCCGCTGGCAGTAGAAAATGGAACAGCGGAAGGCGGTTCGCGTATTGAGCGTTTTGCCCTGCCTCCAGAGAAAGGGGACTGTAAAATCATTGATGCAGAAAATGCAGTTGAACTCATTCGTTTGCTTCGGGAAGAAGCCAAAATCATTTAAGAAATGTCAGTACTAGCCATTATAAATACCCGAGACGGATTAGCAACCAAAAGCGGTTTAGAAGCAGCGAGTTATGCAGTAGGATTAGCGTCAAGGCTTGGTGCAGAAGCAGTTGGAGTTGTTGCAGGACCACTTAAAAGCGCTGAAGCCATTGGAGCAACAGGAATAGCCCGCACGTTGCACCACGAGACTGCCATTGAGGACAGTGGTCAGTGGGCTAAGCTTGCGTCAGCTGCGGCAGAGGATGCAGGTGCTGATCACATTGTTTGTGGTCATGACCATTTCGGGCGAGCCGTTGCCCCGAGAGTGTCGGTTCGACTTGGCGCTGGCCTTGTTTCAGGTGTCACAGAATTGCCTGAGAGTGGTACTGTTCGAAAGAATGTTTTTTCTGGGAAGGCCATGGCAGACGTTGCGGTGACTTCGGAAAAGGCAGTTTACACAGTCACACCTAATGCCTTTGGTGTTGCAACGGATGGAACCAATTGTACTGTTGAACC
>DIHQ01000109.1 GCA_002420235.1 Flavobacteriales bacterium UBA5692 | reverse complement strand
ATTCAAACAACCGCCGTCCATAGATGAAATGCTCAGAGATAAATCCTTCGCCAAAACGATCATCGAAGTCCCATCCGTACCGCACTTCAACAAAGTCTGCGTCGTCGCGCAACCCGATGTTTGAACCAGGGAACGGCAATCGGGTATCGTTCACGATGGTGTAAAATTGCTGGTCCCAGTCGGATTGTCCGTAAATCACACCATAAAATTGTGGCAATGATGCGTCAACAATCCATAACGGCGTGGCTTCTGCGTAGTTACCTTCTTGATCAATGACCACGGATTGATAACTGCTTTGGTCTTTCCAAGGGTGCAATATGAAGCCGTTATCGTGCCGAGCACTGGCTATCCAACCGTGGTCATTCCAAGCCGTTTCAACGCCCCGGGCCACACTGAAGGCTGATATGTCTCGCTTCATTTCTACGGTGGGTGCCACCACACAGTCGTTGTCGCCATCAAACTTCAAGGCGGGGAGGCCATTGAGCCCGTCTTCCGTGGCCAACGGTGCAGCTTCTCCATTGTCTTGGTAGGCCGAACTAAAATTGCCCGAAAGCACGTCTCGCCACTCGTACACGGCCTCGCCGTATCCCACTTCTTCACCCGATGCACCGTAAGTGCCATGATCCGCGCGCAGCCAGATTGACAAATCATTCTCGTTACCCACACCCCCAGGTCCCCAAGGGCCAAAGTCGAGTGGTACTGGATGGTAGACCAACAGCAAGGTGTCTGAACCCAAGTTAGGTAATTCAAATCCACCGACTTCAACCGCTATTTCATCGGGAACAACCAACGCGACAGGACCGTATTCTTCCGGCACTACAGTTACTTCATACCCCGAAGCATTGGGTATCAGGTTTTCCACCGTAGCGTTGGTAACGGCAATATCATCGGCCGTCAAATCAGCCATCTCCACCGCTTGTAGGTTGCGTCGGAAAGCCAGTTGTACTTGTGCATCTCCATAGATGGACGTCTCTCCCGCGGACGGTTCCAAGAAGGCAATGGCCGGAAATCCAACTGGATCACCGTATGAATCTGTCTCCCACATGCCGCGGCCATAGGTTCCTGCACGCAAGCGCTGCGGATCGTTGACGCTGGTACCCGGGTAGAGCTCCAACTCAGTCACGCGAACGGTGGCCGGCAATCCGTTTGAAAAATCCATCCAAGTAGAATCCGAATTACTCCAATAGTACACGCCCATGTCCGTCCCCGCATAAAGTCCGCCTGTTCCGGTGGTATCGTAAACCAACGTATTGATAGGCAAAGCAGGTAAATCACCTTCCATTTCGGTCCAATCTTCGCCCAAATCTGTGGACTTCCAAACCTTGTAATTGAAAGAGATGTACACCGTGCTATCCTCGCCGTGTACCGTCTCAATGGCCAGCACAGGCTGAGCGCTTAAGGGAAGATTATTGGAAAGGTCGTGCCACGCAACGCTATCCACATCTGCTAATGCGTTGTCGCATCGGAAGAACTTGCGCGTCGATTCAGTGGCGTACAACCGATTTTCATTATTGGAATCGCGGTGCACTACGCGCATGGTGTTCGCGTCGTTCCCACCAAGCTCAGCACTTATTTTTTCCCAAACAATGCTGTCTTTGACGGGGTGTTTTACATTCATGGAACGCCAGACATTCAATAGGCCCACATACATCGTTTCAGAATCCTCGGCGGACACAGTGAACGGCGTCGACCATGCACCCCCTTCGTTAATACCAAGCGTTCCATTGGCTACAATCGTTTGCGACTGGATGCCCGGCCCGGTCCGGTAGATGCGTCCATATTGCGAACTGGAGAAGAACCAGTCTGGATCGTTGGGATCATAAATGCACTCAAAGCCATCCCCGCCGCTGCCACGTGACCACTGGACTCCGTTGAAAAGGTAAGTGCCGTTATCTTGGTAGCCATTCATGGCATGGTTGCCGTCGAATGGACTCTGACCGATTTTGTAAATCTCGCCGGTCACAATACCATGACTCATGTCTTGCCATTGGATGTTGTCCTCGTAGCGATAGATGCCTCCATCGTTTGCCAACCATACTTCGTCTGTGTGAGGATTGGCCACCAAGGCATGCTGGTCAACGTGCAGGTAGCTGTCTTGTACGTCCATCCAGGTCGCACCGGCATCGTCAGAACGTTTCATTCGGATGCCGCCTGCGTAAACCCGATCGACCACTAATGGATCCGCTTCGAGTGCCAAGTCGTACCACGCTTGTCCACCGTCGGAATCGCCCGACGCACTCCAGCCCAAGATGTTGGGGCTGTCGCTCATTTCCACAAAATTTAATCCTGAATCCTCTGATTTGTAGAAGGCACGGTACTCGTAAGTGCCTGCTGATAGGACGTACACGTTTTCGGGGGCAGCAGGTGTCACGGCAATCACCATACGGGTACTGGGCACTATGCCATCGTTAATATAATCCCAATCCTCGCCTGCATCCTCGCTGCGCCAAAACCGACCCTGACCAGTACAATAGATGATATCGGGGTTGGTGGGGTGCACCGCGATATCCTTGTAATTCTGGGTGTTGTTAGAAACCTGGTACCACGTCCCACCGCCATCCGTTGTTTTGAAAATGCCATTGCTTGTAGCGGCCACCACTTGGTCGGTATTTGCAGGGTGAACAGCAAGATCACCCACGACATACTCGCTGATCCCAATGTTGGCAAATTCCCAAGTCAGTCCACTATCAAGGGACCTCATCACCCCCATTCCCGGGCTGTCGGAAGCGTCGCGGTCACCGGTTCCGATATAAATAATTGCCGGATCTGAAGGTGCAAAAGCAATAGCACTAACCCCGAGTGTGGGGAAATCATCGGTATTCGTTTCCCAATTGGCACCACCGTCGTATGAGCGCCATAACCCGCCAGCAGGCGCACCCGCGAAAATGATGGATGGATTCACCGGATGAAAGGCCAATGCGTTCATGCGCCCAACACCGCGGATGTTATCCCGAGTGGTGATATCGTCCAAAGTAGGCCCACAGACCTGCCAATTACCCTCCAGCGAACGGCCTTCTGTTCGCCACTGTTCGATTTGGCGGTGTGCATCAATCGTATGCTCGCTGGTCAAAGCCTGGCCTTGGTTGTCCGTGCGACCGTCCATCAAATGCAACCACCGTTCGACTTGCTTATATCCAGAGCCTTTGATGCGTTCCCGGCCTTCCCAATGTGCCTCAAATAGTGCGCGAATTTCGTCAGGAGAAGCATCCTCCTTCTGCATCAATACCGACCAATCTGGGTCCTCAATCGAGCTGGACTGAGCCGAAGAAAGGAAAGTGAGGCTACAAAGCAGAGCAGTAATTGAAAAACGATGGTACAACGTCATGGCGGCAGATTTGGCAGAAATTCAGGTGGTAAGTTAGGGTTTCATGTCAAAAGGGAGTGACATTGCGGCGTATCGGATTCCGCAAAAGACGGGTCAACGGGTCAGAATGGCAGAAAATTGAACGCGAATGGCGCTTGGCTTGAACCTTGTTCACTGCAGTTAAATAAATCCATAATCATGGCAACTGGAAACATTAACGTCCAAACGGAAAATATTTTTCCAATCATCAAGAAATTCCTGTACAGCGATCACGAAATCTTTCTGAGAGAATTGGTTTCAAACGCGGTCGATGCGACCCAGAAACGCAATACTCTGGCCAAACTGGGTGAAATTCCCACAAATGAAGGAAATAACTCCATCGAGGTGATCCGAGACGAAGCAGCGAAAACGCTAACCATCCGAGACCGCGGCATCGGGATGACGGAAGAGGAGGTCAACAAGTACATTAACCAAATCGCTTTCTCAGGCGCCACGGAATTCCTCGACAAGTACCAAGGCGAGGAGGCCAAAACAGCCATCATTGGTCACTTCGGGCTCGGATTCTATTCGGCCTTCATGGTAGCCAAGCAGGTCGACATCGTCACCTGGAGCCAACGCGAAGACGCCACTCCAGTAAAATGGAGCTGTGACGGTTCGCCAGAGTACTCTATCGAAGCAACTGAAAAGCCCGAGCGCGGCACAGACATCGTACTACATATTGCCGACGATAGCGCAGAGTTTCTCGACGATGCCCGTATCCAAGGCATTCTTACCAAGTACTGCAAGTTCATGCCGGTGGAGATTATCCACGGCACCAAGTCCGAGTGGAACGACGATCCCTCAGGAGAGAAAGACGAGAATGGAAATGTCAAGAAGATAGAATCCACCGTCCCACGTGTGGTCAACACCACCACCCCTTTATGGAGCAAGGCACCTGCCAAGCTGAAGGACAAAGAATACGCGGAATTCTACAAGGATTTGTACCCAATGAATTTCGAAGATCCACTGTTTCACATTCACTTAAATGTAGACTTCCCTTTCAACCTCACGGGAATCCTCTACTTCCCACAGTTGAAGAAGGAAATGGAATTGCGACGGGACAAAATCCACCTGTATTCAAACCAGGTTTTCATCACAGACAACGTGGAGAATATTGTTCCTGATTTCCTCACGCTCCTGCACGGTGTTATTGATTCCCCAGACATTCCATTGAACGTCTCACGTTCCTACCTCCAAGAAGACGCGAACGTCAAAAAAATCAGTGGCCACATCTCCAAGAAAGTTTCAGACAAGTTGAACTCCATGTTCAAAAAAGACCGTGAATCGTTTGCAGCCCAGTGGGACGATTTGCGCATTTTTATTGAGTACGGTATGCTTACTGATGAGAAGTTTCTGGAACGCGCCAAAAAATTCATGCTCTTTAAAGAAACTTCCGGCGCATGCATGACCTACGAGGAGTTGATTGAAGCGGTAGGTGAAACCCAAAAGGACAAAAACGGCAAAATTGTCCTCCCTTATACCGCCGATAAAACCAACCAACACGGCTTCATAGCTCCTGCTTTGGAACGCGGGTACAAGGTGCTCGTGATGGAGGGTCCTTTGGCTTCTCATATGGTTCAGAAGTTGGAAGAAACCTACCCCGATGTCCAATTTAAGCGCGTCGACTCGGACGTCATCGATAACCTCATCGAGACAGAAGAAGCTACAACCAGCGCTCTGGACGAAAAGCAAGAGGAAGAAGTCAAGCCAGTCATCGAAAGCGCCTTCCCCGGTGAGTCCTACAAGGTGAAATTTGTGTCGATGTCTCCCACTGCAGCCCCCTTAACGATTACCCGTTCAGAGTTCATGCGGCGCATGAAAGAGCAGCAGGCCGTTGGTGGTGGCGGGTTCCAGATGTTCGGCAACATGCCGGACAGCTACGACGTCGCTGTTAACGCCAACCACCCTTTCGTACAAACTATCTTGTCCGAAAAGGACGAAGCGGCGCGGAAGGTACTGGCCAAAAAAGCAGGTGACCTCGCCCGTTTGTCGCAGGGATTGTTGGAAGGTGAAGAACTAACTTCCTTTATCGAGAAGGGTTACGCAGAACTCGCGTGAGCCGATACGGCGCGTGGATCGGAGGTGCTATCGGTTGGGCTTTAGGCGGCCCAATAGGTGGCATCTTGGGTTATACGTTTGGCAAGATGTTCTCGGACAAGAGCCTTTCCGTTGAAGGTACGCCGCAGGCCACACGACCCCAAACGCGTCCGGGTGATTTCAGCCTAGCGCTACTTGTTTTGAGTGCCGCCGTCATGAAGGCGGATAATCGGGTACTCAAGTCTGAGCTCGACTTCGTCAAGGACTTCCTAAGAAATAACTTCGGCGCTCGGCAGGCGGATCAACTTACCTTGATGCTCCGGGACGTTCTGAACCAACCGATCAACACCCGGGAAGTCGCGGAGCAAATTCGACGGCACATGGACGTCGCCAAGCGACGGCTTCTCATCCAATACCTTTACGGAATTGCCAAGTCGGATGGCCAAATTCACACAAATGAAATCACTATTATCCGTCAGATTGCTGGTTGGATGGCTATCTCAGCAGCCGATCTCTCCAGTATCGAGGAGCTCTTCAACGCGGGTTCACCTGACCCGTACAAAGTGCTGGAAATCCACCCTAAAGCAACGGATTCAGAGGTAAAGAAAGCCTACCGAAGGCTCGCGGTGAAGTTCCATCCTGACAAAGTGCTAGACTTGGGTGAAGCGCACAAAAAACAAGCCCGCGAGCGTTTTGATGCCATTCAATCAGCGTACGAACAAATCAAATCAGACCGCGGTTTTAAGTAAAAGTCGCAGCCGGCGCCCCTATCTTAGCATACGACCTGATCTTTACTTGATATCCCAATGAGGAAGTTCTCCATCCCGACCGTGGGCCTGCTCTGCGCAGGCCTAATGACTGCAACGTTCGCCACCGAAGCCTACGCCCAACGCGGCAAGAAATCGAAGAAAAAAGCCAAAACTGAGGCCCCCAAAGAACGCCCGGACAAGGACGCCATCAAGACCATTGACGAAGTAGTCAAAAACTGCGCAACGCTAAACGGCCTATTTACGCTTTACTCCGATACAGTCAAAGGGAGCAATTACGTGGCCATCCCCGACTCCATGATGGAACGTGAGTTCATTTACTTTTCGCACGTCGACGACGGCGTGGCTGAGAGTGGCTACACCCGCGGGAGCTACCGCAATAGTAAAGTCATTTCCTTTCACAAGCATTTCGACCGCATCGAACTTCACGCTGAAAACACCAATTATTACTTTGACCCTGACTCGCCATTGTCCAAAGCCTCGGATGCTAACGTCAACACGCCCATTTTGGCGAGCTTGAAAATTGAAGGACAGGATTCATCCAAAACCGTTCACCTCA
>DIHQ01000031.1 GCA_002420235.1 Flavobacteriales bacterium UBA5692 | reverse complement strand
CGGAGGCGGACCGTGCTGTTGCAGCGGAACAAATGATCGGCGGAGGGGCCATGGCCGCTTTCGAAGTCGCCGGAGGTCGCTCAGCCGCATTCCGTGTGCTGAATGCGTTCAGGCATTTCCAATTGGCCGTAAGTCTCGGATCGACGGAGTCGCTGGCAGAGCATCCCGCCAGTATGACTCACGCCGGAGTACCAGCGGATGTGAAGGCGCAATTTGGCATCACCGAAGGCCTTATTCGCATCAGCGTCGGCATTGAGAGACCGGATGACTTAATCGCGGATTTAGACCATGCCTTGGCGCAAGTTTGAAGCGAAGGACGTAGTTTCGGATATGCGCGTCCTTATCCTCATTGGCCTATTTGCCAACACCTTTAATGCATTAGCACAGAACCGAGTGGAAGTCTATCCAAATGATCGTCTGCTGTGGAGCGAAATGCTCATGCACGCCGAGAATGGTGTTATAAGGGAAGGATGCGATTGGCGAGGTCAAGTGGTTTACACCACTCAGCCCGAACTCATTTTCGCAGGCTATTCGACGAGTGCATTTGACCTCGCATATTCGGTACGTGAAGGCAAACTCATTCAAGGCGATTCCTACTTCAGCGACGCCGTCATGTATACCGCTGAAGTGCGCGGCAATGAGCTCCAATTGTTCATTGGGGACAGCACGTTCCCGTTGGACTTGGTATACACATTGCGTCCCCATCCACTCGACGACGGCTCATTCATTTTATACAAAGAAGACAGCATCAGCGCATTTGATCGCGTCTGCATATTCCGCGGAATGCCCTCCATGGAAGAGCTTTATGCGCTGCTTCTATCGCAAGCATTATTGTAGGGTTCAGGCCTCGGTCTCAACGGCCTCTAAGCGGAATTCGAACTGTTCCATTATTTGGTTGGCCAACAGCTTCTCACACGCCGTCTTCACCTGCTCCTCAGCCTCCGGTTGACTGCTCGCTTCTACTTCGAGGGTGAGGTGCTTGCCAACACGAACATTATCGATAGAGGACAATCCTATGTTCTTCATATTGCCCGATACGGCTTTACCTTGTGGGTCCAACAATGCCGGCAATGGCATGATGTTTATAGAAGCTCGGAATTTCATGGTCGGCTATCGGTTGTTTTTTTAATGTAGGCCCCGCATAACGCATACAAAAGTAATCCCACGAGGATTCCCAATCCTAGGGCGCGACCAAAAAATGCTGACACCAACCCCGCAGTTATAACGCCGCCCAAGAACACAGCTCGACGACGGTCAAAATCCGGGTCTTTTCCCCACCTTTTCAAGTCCAACATCGGCCTTCGGCTTACCATCCACCAAGGGATGAGGCTGCTACCGATGAAAATCGCTACCAAAATAATGTTTGTACTGCCCAAGCCGGACGAACCCCACGATCCCTGAATCTCGTACTGGGCTCCTACAAGCAAAGTCCCAATCCACCACAGCGCACCAGCCGGGGCGGGCATGCCACTGAAGCCTGATGCGTGCAGTCCTTTCGCAGCCTCCACGTTGAATCGAGCTAACCGATAGGCCGCGGCCACGGCGATGGTCAAAGGCAGAAACTTCAACGGTTCCGGAATCGCAGGAGCCCAAGCATGCAACATCATCACGCCAACAACTGCCGGCGTAACACCACTGCTCACCGCATCGGCAATACTGTCCAATTGCCTACCCATTACCCCATCTGTACCCGCCCAGCGTGCCGCAATGCCGTCAAGCAAATCGAATAACTGCCCCACCAGCCAAATTCCGGCCAAACCCAACATACCCCGACCAAGCCAAGCATGCGACAATGCCCCGAACTCGTAATACGGCTCTACATCAAATTGCAAGTGGCCCTGCAGCGGAGCACCAAACGGCCAAATGAATACGCCCAAAATCACGAGCACCCCACTCAACAAGTTGCCCATTGTTAAGGCATTTGCCACGTATTTCTTTGCGCTCATAATACGAATGTACATTTCTACAAGTTGGTATGTAATCTCCGCGCACTCGTTTTCGTATATTCGTCATCCGATGTATGTATCGGTATTTATGGTCCGATGGCCGAGTGGCTAGGCTCAGCTCTGCAAAAGCTGCTACAGCGGTTCGAATCCGCTTCGGACCTCATCGTCAAAATGGAAAGCCCCGTTATCACTGAGATAGCGGGGCTTCTTTAGAGGCTAGATTTTGGCGTCCTTGAAGGGCACGTCCTATTTCACTCGCGAGAAACAATCAAGCTTTTCGCCACGTTGTGGTCGGGCAGGTAAATTATGTAGGCTCCAGCTTGGAGACATTGAATCGGGAGGACAGTTCCACTGCCCGACTGGATCAATCGGCCTCTGGTACTGTAAACCTCCCACCGGCATAATTTTTTGCAATTTTCAAGATTGACCATCAAGTGGCCTCGGGTTGGATTCGGGTAGATAGTCGGTGCATCTTCTGTTCTAATTGAGGGCTTCTCAACAGAGGTTATGCCCTCACATATTGACGCTTGGGAGTGGAACCACAAGGTGGCCCCAAAAATCGCCTGACCCGCACAGTCGCCGTGATCATATGCACCAAGGTCTATAGCTTCTACATTTTCGGCGCCAAGGTTAAGCATGTGCTCCTCAGCACCGATGGCATTCTGGTAGAAAACTTCTTCGTCTTCTGTGCAATAATACATTCGGACTGGAGCATCAGGAATCCAATCGTAGACGTCATTATCATTTGCCGCGGCGAGAAATGGAGAGCTTTCAGCTAACAACGTATCCATCGCCTCCATTTGGACAAAGTCATCCAGATAGTAAGGCAAGGCTGAATTGACTTCCCATGTCGATGTTTCACCATCGAATAGATCCTCCAACTGTGACGCGTATGGTTCTTGGAAGTACTCGTTAATGCTGTCATAGAGATTGCCGTAAACGCTTTGCCAAGCCAATGCAGTGTATGCCAAATAAGATGGCCTCGAGTACGTTTCACCCGCAAAAATCTCAGGGTACTGGACGCCCGTTATGTCGTATGGTCCAGAGCCCGGGGCAGATGCTTGAACGGGATACTCCGGCCAATTTTGCTGAAGCTCTCGATGCAGCGCCATGGCCGCATGGCCTCCTTGCGAATAGCCTGAAATGTAGAGTTGGTTGATATCATGTGAGTTCCCCGAGGGATTATCCATTGTGTAAATCGCGTTGATCAAATGTGCTCCGGCCAAGGCCTCACTCTCGGCGTGCACGTAAGGATGCAAGCGCTGGTCGTCCAAGCCAAGGCCCACATAATCTGGCATAACAACAGAAAACCCCAGTGCAGCCATGAGGTAGCCGATTTGTCCCTCGTAACCCAGAAAGGACGGGGCATCACTACGAGCAAAAATGGTTCCATGCATGTAGACGTGAACGGGGTGCGCACACAATGGATCCAAGTCTGTTGGTTCGAACACCACACCGGATACGGTGATGTCTTCGCCTAAGAATGGCATGGTATAGATGACTCGGTACGCATCTACTCCGGAAACAGCATCGAATAGCGCATTAGGAATGCCGTAATACTCACTAAGGTCGATGATTTCGCTGAAGGCCTTCCCCTCGAGGAATTCATAGGTTTGTGCATTTGCTGCGAAAGAGATAGGGCCAGCAAAAAACAACCAAAGAATAATACGTGAGCGCATGATGGACTCGGTTAATTTCTTTCAATCTACAATGCGATTAGCAAATCACCTTAAAGGCTCTAATTACTATGAATTAATCTCATTCGTTACAAACAATACCGCTTTCGGCGAGACCGTTGCTAAATCGTTGACAACACTCACTCTCCATAAATAGAGCCACCGATTATTTCTAAGAAAACACCTCATAAATCTGCGCACTTTGCGCGTGCCATGCTTTGAAGAGCTCTGCTGACCTGAAACTAAAGGAGCCAACCCCTCACATTGACATTGGGCTTTTCCTTTCCCATAAATTTTCGATAGTCCAAATAACCAGCTGGGGTATAGTGTTGAAGATTCCCGTTTGCGATTGGTAACAGATGTAAATACATTGTTGGTTCAACTTATCCCACATGAAAAAGCTACTCTTTTGCGCGACGCTGTCGCTCCCTTTCCTTGCATGGGCCCAGCCTGATAACGACTTCTGCTCGGATGCATTAGACATTTCAGAAATCCTAATGGGCGACATCGGGGAGCAAATCTCCTTAGGGCCTTTTGTAAACCTTGAAGCCACAGGCGAGCCAGAATTGGCTGATGACCTGGCCGGGTTTTGGTTTGATATCGCTCCGGGAGCAAGCAGCCCCGCTGTAGATCAATCGGTCTGGTTTAAATTCACAGGAGATGGAAACACCTACCAAATTTTTACTTGGAGCTGTCCCGGATCTGCATTTTACAGTAATGACTTACAGCTAGCACTGTATGCCGGGTCGTGTGACAATTTATCCCTTGTAACCGCAAACGATGATATGCAAGTATGGTGGGGGTGGTGGCATTCCGTTTTGAATTTCACCGCGGAAGAGGGTGTAGAGTACTGGCTGATGGCTGACGGTTTTAATCATTACGATGGAGATGAATGGCAAGGTGTTGGCCAAGGAACATTTTGTCTGGCTGGAATGCAGCTTGAACCGCTTACAGACCACATAACCTGCGATGCATCCAGAAATATCAGTGCTCTATTCGAAGAGACCACAGCTTCATCTCCCGGTTTCATAGGGCCATTTGACGATACTGAGCTCGGGAGTGGAATCGGAATGAATCTAGAAGCCGATATGCTAGGAACGGAATGCTGGAATGATGGTGTAGATGATGGCTCAGTCTGGTTTAGTTGGACCGGTGATGGCAATTCGTACACAGTCTCCCACTCCCAATGCCAAGAAGACCTCACTGAAACCTGGTTATATTATTTCTCTTGGGATAGTCAAATGGCCCTTTACCGAGGTGATTGTGCTGAACTTGTTCCAATTGCCTGTTCTGAAGACTTGAATTTTGATGAAAACCAGTTTTGGTCTCAAATTGGATTTGATAGCGAAGAAGGTGAGGAATACCATTTGCGGTTTGACGGTTTTCACTGGACGGCTGCAGGCTTTGAATGGTCTGCTGAAGGGGCTTTTTGTCTCCGTGCAGATGCTGGAAGTGTCAACAATGCTCCTGACCAAACAGAAACCTTTGTGATCGATGCCTACCCCAATCCAGCTCGAAATCAAATAACAATTTCATGGTCCGGAGACGAAGCCACAGCTGATATTCGAGTCATCAATCCCGCTGGGAAAGAAGCTGCATTTTGGCCGTCCGTCCGACGCGGTTCAGAACATACGTTTGATCTGCCCTCCGGTTTTTACACGCTTCAAATCGAAACCTCCAAAACCAGGTCAACAAGGCACTTACAAATCTTGAGATAAAATGATTCCCACTCCATTTGAAGGCTCCATGTTTGCCGCTTTGGCGGGCGCCTACTTCATTTTCGCGCTGCTATTGCTCGTTATCATTTTGGTGGCGAGCTGGAAGATTTTCATCAAAGCCGAACGACCTGGATGGGCATTGCTCATCCCCTTTTACAACATCTATGTTTTCACCCAAATCTTATGTCGGCCGAAGTGGTGGGTTGTACTGTATTTCTTCGGCGTTGTGCCTTTTGCGGGTTCTTTCGCTGTTTTATTCGTCAGCGTCGTTGACAGCATTCGTTTAGCCAAGCTCTTCGGGAAAACGCCTGCTTTTGGTGTCGGACTAATACTGCTCCCCTTCATTTTCTACCTTATTCTCGCTTTTGGCAACGCTAAATATTGTGAGCATAACGTCGTCGAAAGTGAGCTCATCTAACGTTTGCCGGTTACATTGCTTCATGCAGCATTAAGCCCCTTCCTTAAACTAAGTCTCAAAACCAATGATTCGCACGCTTATCTTATTATTCACGACGCTAATAGTAGCACAATGCTTCGCTCAAACCGAAGGAAATAACGTCTTTGGACCGGACCATATTCTCCAAGTCGATATCGATTTTTACAGCACATCCTATTGGAATGAGTTGCTTTCGGAATATGAAGGTGAGCAGAACTACATCCCCGCTGCCATTACAATCGGCACGGAAATCGGCACCACCACCTTGGATTCGGTGGGCATCCGCTTGAAGGGCAATTCGAGCATGAACCACCCCGGTAACAAGAAACCATTCAAGGTAGACTTCAACCGGTTCATCCCGGGCCAAGCCTACGACTTGCTCAAGAAGCTCAACTTCAACAACGGCTTCAAGGACCCGACCTTTGCCCGAGAAAAAGTTTTCTTAGACATATGCGAAGATGCCGGCATATTGGCGCCGCGGGCCACGTTTGCAGAAGTGCGGTACAACGGCGAATCGTGGGGCTTCTACACCGTCGTAGAACAAATCGACGACCAATTCCTCGACCGCAGTATAGGGGATGACGACGGCATGCTTTTTAAGGCCGGTTCCAACTTCGGACCGGGCAGCGACGAAGCCAGCCTCGTCTACGAAGGCCCTAACGCCTCGGACTACGGCGATGCCTACGATCTCAAGATGAACGAGTCGGATGACTGGTCAGATTTCATATCCTTCATCGAATTCATCAATACCGCCTCGGACGAGCAATTCGAAAACGAACTCGGAGATCACCTCGATTTGCAGGCGTATTTGCGCTCAGCGGCGTTGGATAACCTGTTCGCCAACTTGGACAGCTATACCCTTTCCGCGCGCAATTACTACCTCTACCAAAACACCACCCTCGGGCGCTGGCAGTGGATAAAATGGGACTGCAATGAGACGTTTGGAAGCTACGCCTTTGGAGTTCCAGGTGACATGACGCAACTCGATGTAGAATTCGATGGCGGCAACTACGACCGACCCTTACTAGAGCGCATCCTCGCAAACGAAAACTTGAAAAACGCTTATTTGGCTGAGGTCTGTGAACTCCGGGAACTGTATTTCAATTCCGAATACCTCGACCCTCGCCTCGATGCCGTCCAAGCGTTGATCCAAAGCGCGGTGTACAACGACGACAACAAGATGTATTCCAACGCCGACTTCGCAGCCAACTTCGACAACAACCTCAACACGGGCGGACCTGGAGGTGGCGGAGGTCCCGGCGGCGCACTCTACGGGCTACACTCCTTCGTAGCCGACCGCAGCGCCTTCGTGGCCAATGAAGTGGATTGCTCGGGGCTGGGCACATCCGGCCTGTACGATTGGCAGCCTTTTGCGGTATATCCCAACCCCACGGACGGACGAGTGACACTCGCTTGGAACGCCTCGGGTGAACATCCCACAATCGAGTTGTACGACCTCAGCGGCCAGCTCGCAGGTATCATCAAGACAGGCTCACGCCAAACGACTCATGAACTCAACCTGCCGCCAGGCCTCTATTTCTTAAAGCCCACTAAAGGAGTGCCCTCTTCTGCCATCGTGCTTCAAATCATCCAATGACCGGAGCATAATCCGAGCACCCTGTTGACCGCAAATTTTCCAAGGATTGGCGAAAATCGTCACTCAGCAAACTTCCCCCCTTGCGATGGCAAAAGGGGCATGACATCAAGTCGCCATCCGTATCAACGTAGACCATCTTGTTGCCTGAAGCAAAGCAGCCAAGCTTACGCTGGTAATACTCGTGGTAAATTACCAATGGATGATTCTTGAAAGCCTCCGCGTAAGTATAATCCAACAACGCTTCTTCGAGGACCACTTGATGCTCAGGCTTCAGTATTACATCTTGCATTGCATAGTGCCCCACGGCCTTCGGCTCAATCCACTGCACGAATCCTACCCCTAGGCTTCTTGCCATATTCATAAACTCATCGATGTACTCCCTATTGGCGTTGTCTCGGGTGACACAAGTTGAAATCGCTGTCAAGAAACCCTTGTCCAAAGCATGTTTCACCGCATTGATGGCATCTCGAAAGGATCCGCGCGAACCCCGGAATTGGTCGTGTGCCAGAGGGTCGTAGTGATCGATGCTCACCACTACCCCGTGCGCCCCTGCGCTGCGCAATTCAGCTGCGTTGGTTGCGGTGAAATTAAAGCCTGAAGTCAAAATCCAAAACTGGGACTTCGACTTATAGCGCCGGATGGATTCCGCCATCTCCCGTACCCGGAGCATTGGCTCCCCCCCGGTAAAAGCTATGTTTGTGGCACCAATGGACTGTAGGTTCTCAATCATGCGATTGATATCTTCAGGACCGATGACTTCCTTCTGGTTGAGATTGTGCCATTCAAAGCAATGCTCGCATTTCAGCGGACATTTTTTGGTCACAGACAAGAATACAACCGCCAATTCGTGGCCTCCCTTACTGTGCGGCACAAGGCGGTTTAATTCCCCTTTTAAGAAAGGAACGTGTAAGTGCGAAGTGTTGGCCGGAATGAACAGCCGCCAGTGGCTGCGGCCTTCGACGCTGACGAGTTTCTTGACCCGCTTACCACCAGATGCAAGCGCGCGATGTTCTTTCAACTTTGCCATCACAGCACGAATCCCGGAGGACGTGCGGTACGCCTGTAACGCCGTCCACAAATTGATGGCCTGCTGGCGCAGCCGTATCAACCTCGCTTCCACACCATGCACCATCCGGTGCGGATTGCTGGACCGAATGGCATCGTAATCCACGTCCAGCGGCTGAATCACCTTGGCAGGAGTGGGGTCAATGCTCATGGTGTAATTCCCGCAATGTCGTTGAACCGCTCTTTGGAGAAACGGGCGAAGTGCCCAGGCTCCTTGAATTTCTTCAATTCAGTCATATTTGGAATGCCTGCGTATTCGCGTATGGGCTCATAATAGCCGTATGCATGCATGAACACGCTTTGGACGTTGCCGAACTCTGGAGCGGGTAGGGCCTGAAATTTCAAGGTCGCATCGGCACCAATGAACAAACGCTCGAGGTAGTCTCCGTCCACTTCCAACAAATGAGAAGCCACATCCTGGCCTTGTTCGTCTTCTGCACTCAAAAGGGCCAACGGAGTCTTGACCATGTCGGGCTGGTCGGTATAGTCGATGACCGCGTAATCCAATTCCCAGAAATGGTACCCTGCCACTAAGCGGAGCTCAACTGACCCTTCATCTGTGTTCGACAGGTCCAAAGGCACCGCCTCGCTTCGGAACGCATACGGTCCCGGAAGGTTCACCCAATGAACCGTTTCCCACTGCCCGGCGCGGCGAAGTTGAACTTCCAGCATCTGGCCTTGGTCCTTGAGCCATTGCGTTTTCTGTTCTGCTGAACGGTCGCGCTGGTGTTTAACGTAGTCGTCGTAACGACCGCCGAACATGCTCATAAACGATTCGTACATGATCATCGACCACATCGTATTCTTCACGTGCAAGATGACGTGGGCCTTGTCCGCGCCAGCGGGGTTGTCAAATGCAATCGACAGGGAGCTAAAATTTTCCTTCTCAGCGCACTCATCGGTAAAGTCGTACGCAATGCCGTCCCGCACAGCCATAATGGCCTGGCAATTGGTTCCATGGTCCGTTACCGCCTCGGATGGCAATAGGGGTGCCGCGAACAGGACGGGCACACCTTCGGGCGTCATCAATACTTCCATGCCCTCCGGATGCTCTACGGCCTCGAGAACCGCAAAATCCGTGTATTGACGCTCTTCCATCTCATTGGCAATGCGCAATTCATAGAGGCCGTCGGCGGGCTCAAAGCCGGGAAGCGGCAGAAAATCGTGACGCGCCATGTTTTCCGTTACCGAACCGCTGAATACCTCGCCCATGAACCGCTCTGTTTCACCGTCCTGGATATAAATAAAAGGGCAGGACAAGAAAAATGCTAAGAAGGTCCATGCAGCTGCGCCCAAGGCAGCAACCCCTCCTCCTATTTTTCTAAAAATACCCGCGGCTTCATTGTGCTCTAGCAAGTCAAGCTGATAAATGTTTTCAATTGGAATCTCGACGCGCGCTCCATCTCGAGGGCCATCTCCCTCGTAAATAACTTCATTGGCTTGAATCCGAATTTCGTAAACTAAGCCCCCAGGCCCGTCAATACTTCCGTTGTCTTCTAGCGTATACCGATTCATCTTGGGTGCGTACCGGTAATACCGCTCTGCCGCGTCCGGATCAATCGCTTTGTAAATGCCCACTACAGTGCCTTTTTCGCGGTCATAAAAGAAGTAGTTCAATTGGAAGATATCCTGCCCCTGCGGAGTTACAAAAACATTATAAAACGCCGGGGACACGACGCGTTCAAGGGCTTCTTCAATTTGGCCCGAATAATGCTCCGTTGCTCTGAAATACTGGCCACAGGACACTGCAACCGTCGCAATAGCAAGAAGCAACAGGCCCAAAAATTGGTTTCGAAATTGAGTTCTATGAAGCATCGATTAAATCATTAAAATGTCAGCACAACATAGTGAAAAGAATATAAAATGAACGTTCCCGCTGTGCGCTCTTAGCCGAGATTTACGCAATGAAACGAGCAAAAATGCTCCCATCACGATTTGATATCCTTTGAATACATTTGACGAATTGGGCCTTTGCCCACCTGTGCTGAAAGCAATCCAGGCTTTGGGCTATAAAACCCCAACCCCCATCCAAGCCCAAGCTATCCCTAAAGTACTCGCCGGACATGACGTCCTAGGTGTAGCACAAACTGGAACAGGGAAAACCGCAGCATTCAGTTTGCCTATGATTAACCGCCTTCACCTCGAGCGATACAGCGGTCAATTCCGACCAATTCGAGGATTGATTCTGACCCCGACTCGCGAGTTGGCGATGCAAATTGAAGACAACATACTCGGCTACACCAATGGAATAAAACTCTTCTCTGTCACGCTATTTGGCGGTGTCAGTCAGCAACGCCAAGTACAAAAGCTTCGGAGAGGCGTTGACATCGTGGTCGCCACACCCGGCCGATTGCTAGATCTCATGGAACAAGGCTTCGTCAACCTTAAGCACTTGGATTACTTCGTGCTCGATGAAGCAGATACAATGATGGATATGGGATTCATTCACGACCTCAGGCGTGTCGTCAAGCACCTACCGCAAAACAGACAATCGTTGTTTTTTTCTGCGACGATGCCCCCCAACATCTTGCAGTTTGCCAGCACCATGCTCAAAGACCCAGAGCGGGTAGAAGTAGCCCCTGAGAGCACCGCCGCCGATACGGTGGATCAACACCTGCTTTTCGTCAACCAAATCGACAAACGAGATCTTTTGGTCCACTTGTTGAAACAACCAGAAGTGGAGACCGCTTTGGTTTTCACCCGCACCAAGTACGGCGCAGATAAGGTAGTTCGCCACCTTAAGCGCAATAAGATTAAGTCGGAGGCAATCCATGGCAACAAGACCCAACCCCAGCGCGATCGAGCGATGAAGGCCTTCCGTGCGGGAGATTTGAATATACTAATCGCCACCGACATCGCTTCACGTGGGATTGATGTAACAGGCGTAAGCCACGTCATCAATTTCGAAGTTCCAAACATTTCGGAAACGTACGTGCACCGCATCGGACGAACTGGTCGCGCCGGCGCTCGCGGAGTTGCCTGGTCATTGGTCAACGAAGAGGACGAGCGCAAATACATAGGAGAAATCCAACGTCTAATGGACAGTGAGGTGCCGGTGCTCGAAGACCACCCATGGCACAACGGCATGGAAGTAATTCCGCTGCAACGCGGCAGAGGCCAACGTTCATCTGGCACCAGCAAGAGCGGAAACGGTAACCCCGCGAAAAATGGCGAACGTCCCTTTAAAAAGAAGCCTCGGAGCAAACGACCTTTCAAAAAAAGAGACTCGCAAAGCAATGCACGAAATCGAGCCTCACAAGGCCATTTTTCACGTAACGAAAATGGAGAGGGTGGGGACAAACGAACCTCACACAACAAGCGCAAAAACAGCTTCGGTAGCAAAAAATTCAAGCCCGGTAGCAATTGATTATGAACATTTTAGAAGCTGACAGGCTTGGATTAGAGACGAATTAGCCCAATGGAAAACAACGCCAACTCTCTTCAATCGGAAGCAGAAGCCTTTCTTGAGGCTTGGCGCGCACATCCAGAATCAGACCCGCCATCAACACTTCGTCACAAATCGCGTGTTGCAGAAATTGTCGATGAGATTGAGGCGACAGGCACATACACGCATACGCCGAGAGAACTCGAATTTGGCGCAAGGCTTGCGTGGAAAAACAGCAACCGATGTATTGGCCGGCATCTCTGGCGATCCCTAGAAGTACGGGATCACCGCTACTTACACAATGGCCCCAGCCGGGAAGAGCATATCATCGACACCCTGACCAGCCATGTCCGCGACGCCTATCGCAACGGCAAAATCAAAAGTATCATCAGTGTTTTTGCCCCTAGGACGCTCGGCCAGCCCGACCCGGTGCGCATGGCCAATCACCAACTTATTCGCTACGCAGGATTCGAAGAAGTTGGCGACCCCGATTCCCGCGATCTCACCAAACATTTACTAAAAAACGGTTGGAAGCCCGTCCAAAAAGATGACTTCACCAAACTGCCGTGGCAATTTTATTGGGACGAAAAGCCTAGCAGCGTTTACGATGTTTTCGCCCAACAAACTGATCTCGCCAAAGAAGTTAAACTTGAACACCCTGAAAACCCGAAATTTGCCTCGCTGCAACTCAAATGGTATGCCTTGCCAGTTTTAGCCGATATGGCACTGAAAATCGGAGGCGTTATCTACCCATTTGCCCCTTTCAATGGTTACTACATGGGAACTGAAATCGGTGCGCGAAACCTCGCCGATGCCAGTCGTTACAACCGGCTTCCTGCAATTGCCGCCTGCTTAGGTCTCGACACCACGAGCCAACGTAGTTTGTGGCAGGATTCCGCATTGGTCGAATTAAATCGTGCCGTGTTGTACAGCTTTGACAAAGCAGGAATTTCGGTTGGGGATCACCATAACCTCGGCGCCCAGTTCGAAGCATTCTGCACCCATGAATCTGGGAAAAAACGAGAAGTTAAAGGAGACTGGTCTTGGCTGAACCCGCCATTATCTGGGCCACAGACCCCACAGTTTCATCGGCAATACGATAACACCGTGTGTACACACACCAATTTTTTCTACCAAACCCCTTTGTGGCAGCAAGAAAACAATTTAACCGGCTGCCCCTTCCACCTCTAACCGGAGTAATTTGATTTCTTCGGTGCGGTTTACACGTCAAAAAACCCAGGATGCAAAAACACCCGGGGTCTCACACAATCTATTTTGCATCCGTCAACGCACGATGGATACCAATTGGGATTCATATCCAATCTGAACTACGTAAGTGCCTCCGGTCAAAGTGCTGAGGTCAACGGAGAAGCTTCCCTCCACGCCAATTAATGGCCATTGACGTACAACTCGACCGTCCATGGAATACAACGAGCAGAAGGGTGCGGAACTGCTGAATGCGATGGTCGTGAAACCATTCGTCGGATTCGGGTAGACAGTAAACGTCTCACCGTTCACCACATCTTCTACGCCACTACTTGTCTCGGTTAAGCCTAATGCCGCGGCCATGCGCGGAGCTGTATAGCCTTGAATAATATCAATCCACGGAAGAGCTTCATCTGGCCCCATCGTAGGATTCAAAGACAACTGAGTCGCGGCGATATTTGTGCCATTTGCCGTATCCACAGCTTGTGTGATGGCCACGTCCCACCACTGCCAAGGAGAGCTGTCAAATGGCTCGGAAGGTTCGCCATCGACATAATTATTCAACACCGGATACAAACCATCCATACCGTCGTTAAGCGCATTAGCCGCAACAGATATGTCGTCTGCCAACTCTAAGCTCTGAAAAACCTCGTTGTTATTTGGATTTTCCTGGTCATTGATGATTGCATGGATATCATAGGCCCCTGTAGCCTCAATGACCGGTTCGTTGGTCACTGGCACAACCACAATCCCTGTGGTGTAAGGAGCGTATGCGTCGTGAGGGCAATGGAAGCTGACCATCGGCACATCACCCCCATCCAGCCACTCTGCTGAACCCATTGCGCCACCAGTATTCATCTGGAAATTGAATTCCGAACTGTAGTCCGGATAGTGGCCAACACAAAGCTGCGTACTGTCAGGTGCGAACCCGTCGTTCTTGGCCTCAGGATCACCATTGATAGCTTCAATCACCATAGTTACGTACGAACCGTCGCCGGGGTCATACCAAAAACTCTCGATGGGGTCACCTGTATTGGTGAGTATTATGTCATTGTAGTCCTGCAGCGTTGCAGAAGCTAGCGTCACATAACCGCCGGTGCCATCCCCGAACATGGCAATTTTGTCCGGATCGATGCCGTACTCGTTGTCCATCTCCGCAGCATTCATACGGAAGTAACGAACTGCGGTACGCGCGTCCTGAACACCTCGGTACGCAGCATTAATCAATTGGTAGGTGCGCTCAACTTGCGTCCCTGCAAGAGGGTTCCACCCAAGTCGGTAGTCAACTGACGCAGTGACGTAGCCCATTCTAGCAAAACGATTAGCCAGTTCGACAATTGCGCTGTCTTTGCGCGTTCCGAGGGCGGAACTGTTGGCGTATTGCGGCAAAAAATTACCTGTGTGAAACAGCAAAACAAGCGGTCGACTGGTGAGTGTGTCGCCAACAGGCTCGTACACATCCATAAACTGAGGCATTTGCATCGGGGGCAGTCCCTGCAAAGCAGGAATTACAGTAATATTCGCAGCGTACTCGACGTCTTCTGTGACTTGGACCTCATCAAATATTTCATCCAGATAACGCTCTTGCGCATGCAGCCCGAAGGCCAATGTCAAAAGCAGTAGTGTAAAAATTTGCTTCACATGAATAGAGATTAGATTCAGAATCAAATTAGCTTTTGCACAAGCCTGCCAAGCAATGCAAATCAACAAGCTATGAACCATGGTTATCAACAATTTGCGTCCCATCCATATGGCACGAACTAAACCCTCTTATTCTCGCGTTTATAATGGGAATTCTGTTACTTTACATCGTGCGAATAATTGAACACATTGTATCTCTATCCATGCACATTGGAACCCTTGGAACATGCCTTTTGCTCTCATCACTCGTGATGCAGGCACAAAACACCCTCCTCAACGCTCCTGAAGTCATGCCCATCTTGAACTCGTGTGCGGTCATTGAAGACCGTGCCGAACGCGAAACATGCTCGAATCAAGGTATCATGGAACATATCATGAACAAATTGGAATACCCCGAGGAAGCGCAAAATGCTGGAATTGAAGGCACTGTGATTGTCAAGTTTATCATCAATAAGAAGGGCCTCGTGAGCGAAACAAAAGTACTTGAAGGCCCCCCTGAACTGTCCAAAGCAGCAGAAACAGTAGTACGAAGACTACCCGGCTTCACACCTGGAACAAAACATGGTAAGCCTGTCAATGTGGAGCGTGTTTTACCCATCAAATTCGCCCTGTCTCGGAATTAATTAGCAGCTATTTTTGATGGATTCACAACGCATCCTGATTGGTATTTCCGCCGTTCTCGCATTTTTATGCCTATTCCTTGGGCTTCAGTTGTACCAAAAAGGGATAACCATTAAGTCCATTAAAGGAGACAATGCGACATTAACCCTCGAGCGTAATCAGGTTATCTTTGATTTAGAAAAATTGCGTTTCAGTTACGACACCCTGTCTACTGAAAACACCCTCATGCTGGCAGAAATTGCCGATCAACGTGGCCGCATCGACCGGCTAATGACACGTGTAAAAAACGGGAACTGGGAACTCGGGAAAGTCAAAAAAGAGGCCGAAACTTTGCGGTCAATAATGAAAGGTTACGTGGTAACCATAGACTCGTTGAATCAACTCAACCTCGCCCTCATTGACGAGAATGACCAAATGCGTGCGCGCGTGGAAGCCATCCAAGAACGCAACGCCAATTTAGTCGAGCGACAGCAAAACATGGAAGAAATCATCGTAGCGGGACAAACCCTGCAAACTGCTGAAGTCAAAGCCACAGGTATTCGAGTTTTGTCCAATGGCCGTCAGCGAATGACCACCCGCGCGGCACGCACCAGTATGATCAAGGTATGCTTCACATTACTCGAAAATCGTATTGCCGAGGCCGGCACCAAAACCTTGCACCTGCAAGTCGAAAACGCCAATGGGGCTGTCCTCGCGGGTGAGCAATCAGCAGAATTTAATTCTGCCGGAATACCCGTAAGCGCCACGCGGGAAGTGGACTACAATAACGACCGTGTGGAGGCCTGCATTTTCTATATCCCGAAAACGCCCTTGCCTGCCGGCGATTATCTCATTGCTCTGCTCGAGGGTAATGAATCCATCGGATCCGCTCAGCTCATATTGAACTAATCCTCGCTGATTAATCAACGAGCAACGTTCAGGAAAAGCCATACAACTTCTCTGGCCAGTCGCCTTTTCTTGAAGCATGAACTCAACTGAACGCGGACGATGGGGAGAGACTCTTGCAGTCATTTATCTCGAAAAAAACAAAACCAAAGTCCTCCTTCGCAACTGGCGTTGGAAGCGTTTTGAAATCGACCTTATTGGACGCACAGGTGAGACATGGGTTTTTGTAGAAGTCAAAGTGCGCAAGTGGGGTTTTGGAGCCTCAGGTGTGGAAGCCGTAAATAGTGTAAAACAAAAGCGCATCATTCAAGCGGCAAACGAATTCTTGCACATGCACGAAATCAATGCAACACGCATCCGGTTTGATATTATTTCCATAGAATACAAACGGCACATGCGACGCATTAATCACATCCCTGATGCATTTATTTGCCTGCCGACATGAGGTATCTTTACTCCATGAAAAAGTCGTCACCCTCCGGGCGTTCTAGTGGTCGATCAAAAGGTCGGCCCAAAGCATCTCGCTCTGGAAGGGGTAGTTTCAGCTCGAAGTCCAATCCGAAGGACAGAACAATGAGTCGCACAAGTAAGCCCAAGTCCCGCAGACCACTCATTACCTCTGGAGGACCCCTTCGACTGAATCGCTACATCTCCAACGCTGGCGTTTGCTCTCGCAGGGAAGCAGATTTGCTAATTGAATCAGGTGTCGTCACGGTCAACGGAGAGACCGTTGTCCAAATGGGATATAAAGTGAATTCTGGAGATTCGGTGCAAGTGGGCGGAACAACCATCCGGCCGGAGACAAAACGCTACGTCCTTTTGAACAAACCCAAAGGATTTGGAACATCTCCTGGCGACTCGCGTGCGCGAAGAGGTGTTGCAGAATTGGTGCAAAAAGCGTGCAAAGAGGATATTCGATCCATCGACAAGCTGGACCGCGAAAGCACAGGTCTCATGCTTTTCACCAACGACGAAGAGCTAATGGTGCGCATGAACAATCCCCAATCTGGAGCCGCAAGACTCTATCACGTCATATTGGGCGAGCGTGTTCAATCAAATCACTTGGAAGAATTGAAAAAAGGCTTCATCGTAGACAAAGGATTTGTTCGGGCTGAGGAGGCGGAATTTGCCAACGAAGAACACAACCAAATAGGAGTGAAAATCGTGTCCAGTCGCAGTCGAATTGTCCGGCGCATGTTAGAACAGCTTGGATATCATGTTCTCAAGGTAGATCGGGTTACCCTTGGGCCGCTCACGAAAAAAGACGTCCCACGTGGTAGCTTTCGTCACCTGTCCGACGTCGAAATCAATCTCCTCCGAATGAGCTGTTAACAATGGCTGAAAGTATCGTCATTATACCAACCTACAACGAGATAGAAAACGTCGAACGCATGCTCGACACGGTTCTCGAGTTGACCCCTCTTTTCCACGTTCTTATCGTAGATGATGGATCGCCAGATGGGACCGCCGCAGCTGTGAAGGCCAAGCAATCAGATTATCCCGAGCGCGTTCACTTGCTCGAACGCTCCGGCAAGTTAGGACTTGGAACAGCCTACATTGCTGGCTTTCGATGGTCATTGGAGCGTGACTACGAATTGATTTACGAAATGGACTGTGACTTTTCCCACAACCCTTTTGACCTGCCACGTTTGCGCGAGGCCTGTATTGATGGGGCAGATGTAGCAGTTGGCTCACGCTACACCCGAGGAGGAAAAGTGAACAATTGGCCCTTTGGGCGCATTTTGATGAGCTACTTCGCCTCTGTGTACGTTAATGCAGTTTTGTGGCTCGGGGTAAGCGACTCCACTGCAGGCTTTAAGTGTTACCGCGCAGAAGTCTTGCGCACGATTAATTTAGACCGCATCAGGTTCGTTGGATACGCCTTTCAAATTGAAATGAAACACAACGCTCGACAGTTGGGTTTTCGCATAGAGGAGGTGCCTATTACCTTTGTGGATAGAGAGTTGGGTACCAGCAAAATGAGCATGAACATTTTCCAAGAGGCCTTCTTGGGTGTTTTACAAATGCGATTCCGTCCCATCCGCCCGGCAAAAAAAACCTAAATCTATGACCGCATCTCCGACCCGTTTCATTCGCGCATCTATTGTCAATGAAGGAAAAGTAGAAGTCGGAGATGTCTTGATTATTAGCGACGGCACCATTGGCGCGGTAGGCGCAGATTGTGACCGCCACCCTGAATCATCCGAAGCAATTCAAATTGATGCTCAGGGATTGTGGCTTATGCCGGGCGCCATTGACGACCAGGTGCACTTCCGGGAACCCGGATTAACCCACAAAGGGGAAATTGCCACCGAATCCGCCGCCGCCGCGGCTGGGGGCATCACCTCCTTCATGGAGATGCCTAACACGGTGCCTCAAGCGCTGACGCAACAACTTCTGGAGGACAAATACGAACGTGCCGCCGAGGTCAGTGCCGTAAACTATTCATTTTTCATGGGCGCTTCCAACGACAACCTCGACGAGGTGCTCAAGACGAACCCTCGTCGCGTTTGTGGCGTCAAAGTCTTTATGGGTTCATCTACTGGAAACATGCTAGTCGATAACCGCGCTACGCTTGAGGGCGTTTTCAAAGAAAGCCCTACCCTAATCGCAACACACTGCGAAGACGAGTCAATCGTACGGCGCAACTCAATCGCTGCTCGCGAACGTTACGGCGAATTCGTCCCAATCGACCAACACCCCCTCATTCGAAGTGCCGAAGCATGCTATCGATCATCCGCTATGGCTGTGGAATTAGCTGAAAAATCCAACGCTCGGCTGCACATATTACACATTTCAACGGCCCAAGAAGTTGGGCTTTTCCGCAACGACATCCCCTCGGCCGACAAGCGAATCACAGCTGAAGCCTGCATTCATCACCTTTGGTTCACAGATGCTGATTATGTCGCCAAGGGCACTCATATAAAATGGAATCCTGCTGTCAAAACTGCAGATGACCGAGAAGCAATTCGCGCTGGAATTTTAAACGGACGAATCGACGTGGTCGCCACGGATCACGCCCCACACACGGCAGAAGAAAAATCCATGTCGTATTTCCAAGCTCCCTCAGGCGGCCCCCTTGTTCAGCACGCTTTACCCGCAATGCTCGAGATGGTTCACAAAGGCATGCTTTCCGTGGAAGATGTAGTCAATTTAATGGCACACCGTGTGGCAGATTTGTTCGACATCGGCGACCGTGGCTACATCCGTCAAGGACACAAAGCCGACTTGGTATTAGTCGATCCCAACGAACCATGGAAAGTGACCAAAGGCAATATCTTATATAAATGCGGCTGGTCACCGTTTGAAGGCAGCACTTTCAAATCACGCATCAGGGGCACCTGGGTCAACGGCGTCCAGGTGTACAATGGTAATCGCATCCTTACGGAACACGGCAGCCACGCCGGCCAACGTCTCACCTTCAACCGATGAAAAACTTCGTAACAGCAATCATCGGTCTCCTCCTCTTAGCGAGCTGTGGAAGTGGCGTTAGCTTCGATGGGCCTGCACCACCGGAGGGTGTTATTGCACGTGACACTTTCATTCAAATATTAACGGAGGTTCACCTGATTGAAGGAGCTCTAAAGCAAAGGCTTTTTCGCAACGACAATGGACAAGAACGCGCCCTTGCCCATTACGCCGAATTGTTCGATCGCTGGGGCGTTGATGAAGAGCGATTCAAAGGCACCTATAAATGGTGGTATCAACAGCCTGTCGAATTGGATTTTTTACTTGAAGAAGTCGCTGCAAACCTGATGGAGCTGGAACGTAGCCTAATCGAGGAAGAGAAAAGAGGGGCTGCGCCTAGCGCCTTGGAGGACCCAATGACCTCAAGACGGAGGGAGCAGTAGATTGGATGGTTGACCGAATGGTCTCGTACGACCAGTTCACCCCTTTCGTTTGCAAAACATCCTGGATTTTTGTCGTAGCGTAAAAATGTTCTTTGCTGGTATTCTCGACTGATTCCTTGGAAATAGGAGCCCGGTGTCCTGTTAATCGCTCCCAAATCGCACTCAATCGCCATGCCATGCCCAACATCCAAGCCTTCAAGGGGCGATTAGGAGCTAGAACCCCTATTGCCTCTGCCATCCAGACCATAAGCTGTCGATAAGACACATTCTCAGAACACAAAACAAACCGTTCACCCCAACACCCCTGTTCTGCCAATACCGAGCAGGCCCGGGCCACATCACGAGCCGCCACGAAACCGTTGGAGCCAACCGGATACCAACTGAGCCCTCGGTGCACTAACGCAAACAGCATAGAAGAACTCCGCGAAAAATCGCCCTCTCCGAGCACAATGACTGGATTCACAGCCAACACGCGCAATCCTTCCTCCTGCCCTCGCCATACCTCTAGTTCCGCAGCAAATTTGGAACGTGCGTAATGGCTAACGTCTCGCCCATCTTCAAACGGAATGTCCTCGTGGACCGGCTCCCCCGGCTTTCGGCCTAAGGCTGCAACACTGCTCAGATGCACTAATTCCTTAACGCCCGAGTGAAGCATGGCATTGACCAACACACCTGTCGCGTCCCGATTGACATGCATAACTGCTTTCACATCCTTAGGGTGAAACGATACCAGAGCTGCGCAATGAAACACCTGCTGGCACCCCTTCATTGTCTCTTCAAGAAATAAGCCGTCATGCAAGCTCCCTTCAACCCATTCTAGATTTGCATAGTCTGTGTCCAATTTTTCCAAAAAGGCGTGGACCGCTTTGCGATCGGACTGCGGGCGACAAAGCGCGCGCACTTTCTTTCCCCTCCGAAGAAGTTCATCCACCAAATAGCGGCCCACCAAGCCAGTTGCCCCGGTAACAAATACCATGCTTCGAAGTTAGTTGGAGAATCCGCCCGAACTTCGTGGTATCCATGTCAAAATCAGAACACATCGAGCAAACGTTGGCCCGCCTTCCACAGCAGCCCGGCATTTATCAATACTTCGATGTGGAACGTCGCTTGCTGTACGTCGGAAAGGCCAAAAACCTTAAGAAGCGGGTTTCCAGCTATTTCACGAAGCATCACAGTAATGGGAAGACACGGCTTCTAGTTTCCAAAATTCATGACATCCAATGGCTAATTGCACCGTCAGAGGCTGACGCCCTACTGCTCGAAAATAGCCTCATCAAAGAACACAAGCCATTCTATAATATCCAGCTAAAAGACGATAAAACCTATCCGTTCATTGTCATCAAAAAAGAGCGGTTCCCCCGAATTTTCGCGACGCGCCAACTCATCCGCGATGGCAGCGAGTACTTCGGCCCATTTCCAAGTGTGAAAACCATGAGAAATGTTTTGGAGTTGAGCAGGTCTATTTATCCTCTAATGTGCAGCGCTTGTCGGGTTTCTTCCTTGAAACTGGCAAATTCCAAAAGCAACGAACTTAAAGTTCGTTCTTGTCTTGATAAACAAATTGGAAAGTGCGCTGGCCCCTGCATAGATGAAAATGCTGAAGCAACATATCTGTCGAGTGTTGCTTCAATTAGACGCTTGCTTCAAGGTCAGTTATCCGAAGTCTCTCGCTTTTTAGAAGAACAAATGGTGCTGTCGGCTCAAGCTTTTCAATTTGAAAAAGCACAACAATACAAGCGCAAACTGGCTGCGCTTAAAAAGTACCAGGCCAAAAACACCATAGTTCACACCGGAATTACAGAAGTAGAAGTGTACTCCATTGTATTAGATTCCCGGTGCGCATACGTCAACTTCCTCAAAATTCAGAACGGCACAATCACGAAAGGGCACACATCGGAAGTACGCCGCAAACTTGGCGAGGGCGCCAAGGAAATCCTCGAAGCCGCAATAGTCCTGATGCGAGATAAGTTTGGTTGTGACGCCAACACCATTTACACACCTTTTAAAGTCGACCTCCCACTTGAAGGGGTTCATCTGCATGTGCCAAAACGCGGGGACAAGCTGCGCCTGGTAGAAATGTCAGAGCGCAACGCGCAGTTCTTCATGCGCGACCGCCAAAAGCAAATGGAGCAAACCCATCCCGAGGCCGCAACCCAACGTTTGTTGGAAACCGCCAAAGAAGACTTACGGCTCACAGAACTACCCGTTCACATCGAATGCTTCGACAACTCAAACATCCAAGGCACTAACCCGGCTTCGGCCTGCGTAGTTTTCAAAAACGGCAAGCCCGCCAAATCAGACTACCGCAAATTCAACATACGAACTGTTGACGGACCCGACGACTTTGCATCCATGACTGAAGTGGTACATAGACGCTACCAGCGCCTACTAAAAGAAGACGAACCTTTGCCACAACTTATCGTCATTGACGGCGGCAAAGGGCAATTGTCGCATGCGATGGAAGCTCTCGAAAAACTAGGCCTTAGGGGAAAGGTAGCCATCATTGGAATCGCTAAGCGCCTTGAAGAGATATACTATCCCGGTGACCAACATCCCTTGTTCTTGGACAAGCGCTCATCAACGCTCAGGCTGATCCAGCATTTGCGCAACGAGGCACACCGGTTTTCACTTGAACACCATCGCAAGAGAAGAAGCAAGGCTGCGCTACGCTCAGAACTAGACGACATCGCAGGCGTTGGGCCTAAAACCCGGCTGGCCCTGCTCGCCCACTTCAAAACCGTAGACGCAATTCGAAAAGCCGACGAAACTG
>DIHQ01000044.1 GCA_002420235.1 Flavobacteriales bacterium UBA5692 | reverse complement strand
CCGTGCCGTGGCCGTACAACCGTAAGGGCTCGTGACCGTCTGGATGACCTCGAAGGTGCCGCCGTCGCTAAAGATGTACTGGCCGTTGGGTTGGCCGAGGCTTCCGCCATCACTCATCCAATAGGTCACCGTTGAGGTGGATTGCGCCAGCGATTCGATCTCGACCACCGGTTCCAACAATTCGACAACCTGTGGAGAAATGGTGAAGCCTGCCTCAGGAGCCGGGTATACCGTTACGGCTTCTTCCACTACGAAAGAGATACTGGCCGGGCAGTTCCCTGTTGAGGCTGCACCGACGGTAACGTTGTAAACACCCGGTACGTCATACACATGCAAGGGCACATCTTGGTTGCTTAAACTACCGTTACCGAAGGACCACGAGTAGTCGAGCTCCCCGGTGGGTTCAGCATCGGCCAAGGTAACTGATAGCGGCGCACATCCCGCGTTGGGCCATACCTCCACCTCAAATGCACCCAGATCGGGTGGCAACTCAATGAATATGGAATCCAAGACAGAAGCGGAGCAGCCGATTTCGTTGATTGTCATTTCAATTTCTTGCCAACCGCCATCGGCGAATGTAATGTCGCTTATTGTTGCTCCGGTCGCAGATGAAGGTGACGCTTGTTCGAATTCCCAAGTGTAAATGGCGTTGACAAATTGAGCGCCAGTACCCTCAAAATCGAAACTGTTGCCTTCGAGGCATTGTTGGCTCGGTGGATTAAAAATGGGTGCGGGTTCGTGAACAAGCAAATTGTAGTTGGCAGATTGAAGGAGGCATTCTAAACCTGTAAAAGTCACTTCGAGATAATAGTTGCCTGCGTCGTCGAAGTTGGCATCGGCAATGGAGGCTGCAGCAGTGTTAGTGCTGAAACCGTTTGGACCAGTCCATGTGTAGTTGGCCAAAGATTGGGCGAGCTGATTATTTTCGAATTGCGGTACTTCAAGGGTAACGTTGTCCCCGAGGCAGGTAGTACCGACGGGCTCAATTGCCACAGGAGGACATACGCCAGTTTGGACTTCGAGAATGGTCACCTCATCCACCGGGCAGCCGTTGGCATCCACTAAGGCGCTTGCGCCGTCATTAAATTGTTCGTTTCCTGAAATCTCCCCGCTGCCGTATATAAATGCGGCACCTGTCAGCGTGCCATTGCATTGTAAGAGCAGGCAGTCGTCTGTCAATTCCACTTGAAATTTGAAGGCTACGCTGTCCTGGCCTAAAGGATCGTTTAACAGCAATCCACCGTTCGAAGTATTGGCACCTGATCCGACTCGTACTCGAACGAGTTCATCGGCTGTAAGGTATTCACCTTCGTCATCACCAGCGCCGTCCGTGATCCAACCCGTTTGAGGACCGGCTATCCACTCGAGACTACCGGAAACGAAAGTGGTGCGAAGGTCGATACCCATTTCCATGTATACGTCAACGGCTGCATCAGAGCCGATATTTTTACCTACGACAGTGTACTGAAGTAGGTCGCCGGGTTCGGCAATGCCGCCGTTGACGTCTTCAATGTAGACGGTCGCTCGGAGGTCTGGTTCGTAAACGTCGATGACGGAGGTAATGACTTGGACCGTGATGGATTCACCGCCTGTGGTGATTCGGATTTCGGCGTCGGTGGCGTTATTTGTTAGGAAGTCGTAGCTACTGTTGTCGGGTACGAAGACGTTGGCATCGTGACCCAAGGTGTTGTTAAAAGCAGGCTCTCGCCAGGGGTTCATCACGCCGTCGGTGCTGTGGGTGCTGTTGAAGACGTTATCGATATCGTGGGTGGCATCTGAAATGTACTCGAAAGTTCCGGCGCCGTCGAAGCCAAGTTGGTCACCTCCTTCGCCGCGGTCACCATCATAAGCGACAACACCGAGTTGCAAGTCCACCGGACCAAAAGGTGGAGTTAAGAAGCCGGAAATGGGGACGTCCACCGTGCTGTTATCGCCTCCGCCGCCCCAACCGGATGTTATCATCGCCAAGCCATCAAAAACGGTCAAGTTACGCATGGGTTCTAAGGCGTCTTGGTAAACGACAACAAGGACCCAGCCGCCCCATGAGGAGTACGCTTCGGTGGCCACTACGTTACTCACTGTATACCGCGCGTTAACCGGATTGCTCGAGACCCAATCCGTGATGTCTGCAAAGCAGCAATAATTGTCTACTCCAGAAGCGTCGAATTCCCATTCGCCTTCCGCTTGGATGTCGGTGTAGGCATCATCATCGCTGGCGCGTATTTTGACTTGATCTCGAAGACTCTCATTGGGGACAAAACCGTTGCCCAAGCGCCCTGCCCAATACAAGCCGGCGAAGCTGATTTCCGCGCATGTTCCGAGGCTCAAGCTGTCCGAGGAAGAGCACCACGTTTGAGGGTCGTTGTCCCCGTCGTAGTACTGCATGCTGTGGTTGTTGTTGTTGGATTGTGGGAATCCAAACGGTAGAGCCTGTTGTGCTTCCGCGCAATTGAAGCCACTGCCGCAATACATGGTAGTGTTAGCAAGGAATTGAATGCCTCCGTTTTGTTGCGCTTGAAAGCGGATTTCAAAATCCTCCACCACCTGGGCACATACCGGCAACCAGGCGAAGCCCAATAGAGCTGCCCAGACTGAGGCAATTGCAATTTTCCAATTCATATATCGCACGCGAATACAACCAAAAAGGTAGGCACTAAGTTGCGCACAGGAGTAAAGATTTTGGGAGACCGCACATTAGAAAGAAACAAAACCGCGTGTCGCGTCGTATTTTTGGCGTTGCACAGCGCGCAGCGCGGGTGCTGTTCTTTGAATTCTGGGGCCGATTTTGGATTTGACAGCAAGATGACAAATCGGGTAAGCATGTCGAGCATTTGTTAGCACAGCTCGTTAAACCTGAACTTTCCAGTCAGAAATGACAATAATTCCTACGCGCTCGCGGCCTAATCGACTCAGTCGGTTCGCCTAATTCAGTCACCAGGTGGCGGAACGAGCTATCCCGAAGCAACGTACGGACCCTTCCGCGGCTTCAATGGGGTATCAGGTAAATGGGACTAGCTGAGGGAGTGTCCGACACCCAAGGCGAAATTCACTGGACTAAGCTGCTAGGTGGGTTGTCTGTAATCAGCCTCCGGTCGAAAATCAATTGCAGAATAAACATGTAGAAAGCGCGGTTCGTCCTTGTTTGGACGCGGGTTCGACTCCCGCCGGCTCCAC
>DIHQ01000116.1:5375-5806 GCA_002420235.1 Flavobacteriales bacterium UBA5692 | reverse complement strand
GGCTCGTGTGAACGAAGATTTGAATGAGAAATTTTACGAAGCGGCGAAGCAAGGAAGTTCGAAGGAAGAGCGCAAGGCGAAGTTTTCAGAGTTGAAGGAAGCATTCATGGCCACGCTATCGGAAGAAGAAAAGGCGGAAAAAAGCTTCATGTTACGCCAGTACATTGGTGCTGCTCAGAAAAAGGCTGTCCGAGACTTGCTATTGAACGAGGGAATTCGTCTTGATGGTCGAGCTTCCACAGACATCCGTCCTATCTGGACGGAGGTGGATTATCTGCCAGGAACTCACGGCAGTTCTATTTTCACTCGCGGCGAAACGCAGTCATTGACTACCCTAACACTAGGCACAAAATTGGATGAACAACTCATTGACGGCGCCTTGGTGCGCAAGAATGAAAAGTTCTTATTGCATTACAATTTTCCACCATTTT
>DIHQ01000116.1:0-5088 GCA_002420235.1 Flavobacteriales bacterium UBA5692 | reverse complement strand
TGCATTACAATTTTCCACCATTTTCCACAGGTGAAGAACGGCCTCTGCGCGGCACAAGTCGACGAGAAGTTGGACACGGAAACCTCGCGTTGCGAGCATTAAAACCGGTATTGCCGGCAACCGATGATTGTCCGTACACGATAAGACTTGTTAGTGAAATTCTAGAATCCAATGGTTCATCTTCGATGGCGACTGTTTGCGCAGGAACTTTAGCTTTAATGGATGGTGGTGTACCAATTAAGGCGCCTGTATCGGGTATCGCCATGGGCTTGATTACCGACAAAGATTCAGGAAAGTACGTTGTTCTTTCCGATATTTTGGGTGACGAGGACCATTTAGGAGATATGGACTTCAAGGTGACAGGAACTGAGAAAGGTATCACAGCGTGCCAGATGGATATCAAAATCAAGGGCTTAAGTTTCCAGCAGTTGCGCGAGGCGCTCGCTCAAGCTCGTGATGGCAGACACCACATTCGCAAGGAAATGCTTGGTGGTATTAGTGAGCCACGTGCAGATTACAAAGACCATGCACCACGTATCGTGTCTTTGACGGTTCCTGGTGACGCTATCGGTCCAATAATTGGCCCTGGCGGTAAAATCATACAAGAAATTCAAGCTGAAACGGAGACGACCATCAGCATAGAAGATGTTGATGGCCAGGGCATAGTAGAGATTGCAGCTTCAAATAAATCAGCCATCGATGCGGCTCTCGCAAAAGTAAAAGCCATTGCATTCCCACCAACCGTCGAAATCGGTGAAGAATACGAAGGCAAGGTCAAGAGCATCATGCCGTATGGCGCATTTGTAGAGGTTATTCCAGGCCAAGATGGTTTGTTGCACGTCAGTGAGTTGGATTGGAAGCGTGTTGAGCGAGTAGAGGATGTGCTAAAAGAAGGGGAGGTTGTCAAATTTAAAGTAGTCGGTCGTGACGAGAAAACGGGGAAAATCAAATTGAGTCGCAAAGTGCTTTTACCCAAACCTGAAGGCTATGTGGAGCGTCCAGAACGCCAGCGTGGTGAGCGTGGACGTGGACGTGGCGATAGAAATCGCGACCGGGGACCGCGCCGAGAAGACCGTGGTCAGCGTGAAGATTAAGAGTCATCAAGCAACATAATTCACTCATTTTGACTTAAATAGAAAGAACGAAATCATTACCACAAATGCGGCAGCTAAAAATCACCAAGCAGGTTACGAACCGTGAAACGGCATCCCTTGACAAGTATTTGCAAGAGATTGGACGTGTAGATTTGATTACAGCAGAAGAGGAAGTGGAATTGGCTCGTCGCATCAAGAAGGGCGACCAGGTGGCGTTGGAAAAGTTGACCAAAGCGAACCTGCGTTTTGTGGTATCCGTCTCAAAGCAGTACCAAAACCAAGGGTTGAGCTTGCCGGATTTGATCAACGAGGGTAACCTCGGACTGATCAAGGCCGCTCAGCGTTTTGATGAGACACGTGGTTTTAAGTTCATCTCTTATGCAGTTTGGTGGATTCGCCAGAGCATCCTGCAGGCCTTGGCTGAGCAAAGTCGTATTGTTCGTCTCCCCTTGAATAAGATTGGTTCAATCAACAAGATTAACAAGGCCTTTGCCCGTTTGGAACAGGAGTTTGAACGACCACCAACAGCAGCGGAACTTGCTGAAACACTGGATATGACGCTGGATGAAGTGAAGCAAAGCATGAAGAATGCGGGGCGTCACGTTTCCATGGATGCACCGTTGAAAGACGGTGACGAGTCTTCCAGCAACATGTACGATGTCATGCGCACCGGGGATACTCCTTCGCCGGACACAGAATTGATGACCGAGTCCCTCCGCAAGGAAATCGAACGTTCACTGCGCACCTTGACACCGCGTGAAGGCGATGTCATTCGATTGTACTTCGGCTTGAACGGCGAGCACCCCATGACCCTCGAGGAAATTGGGGAACGCTTTGACCTGACCCGCGAGCGCGTGCGTCAGATCAAGGAGAAAGCAATCCGACGCCTGAAGCACACCAGCCGCAGCCGGATTTTGAAAAGCTACTTGGGCTAATCGACGGCATCGAGCACCTGCCATAGGTGCCGGCACGCTAAGGAACGGTAGGGTTTCCATCGTCCAGAGAATTTTATTAGTGTACAATCTGAAGAAGCCATGGGAAGGTTGTAAAGCCGCTTCATGGCTTTTTTGATACCCAAATCCTTGGGGGCGAATACGTCGGGCCGCCGAAGGGTGAACAGCAAGAACATTTGGGCGGTCCATTTGCCGATGCCTTTGATTGCAGTGAGCGTCTTGATTACTTCTTCGTCTTCAAGTTGCTCCAACCGCCGCAGGTCGGGACGGGTGTTCCATGATTCTGCGAGAGCCACGATGTACGACACTTTTTGACCGCTCAATCCCAAGGTGCGGAGCTCGCTGACCGCTGCGTACAACACCACGTCAGGCTTCAATCCACCGTACCCTTCGGCCCATGCCTCAAACCGCCGAGCGATGGTGGCTGCTGCTTTGGTGCTCAACTGTTGCCCAATAATGGCGAAGCACAGCGCGTCAAAGTACGGCCGTACGGGCAGCCAGGGCAATTCCCCATGGCGTTCCACTTCTCGAAGCAGGATGGGGTCTTCGTGGCTGAGGTGTGCAATGAATGCCGAATGGAGTTCGTTCATACGGTGAATATGCATCATCTTTGCTGTTCATGGACATGCCATTAAACTTGCGGGATCGCACCAAAATTTTCACAGGATTCTTCTTGGGTGCTGTGCTGCTTGCGGGTCTCTTCGTCTCGGGGTGTGGTAAGGTGCAGTTTTCTGAAAACCCTGCGCTCAGTCTGGAATTTTCAGCTGACACAGTTTTATTTGATACCGTGTTTACGACCATCGGTTCGGTGACATTGCCATTGAAGGTCTACAATTGGAATGCCGAGGCTTTGCGCATTGATGAAATTGAATTAGTCGGAGGCAGCGAATCGCCGTTTCGCGTCAACATCGACGGCGAGGTGGGGCCGAGCGTCACTGATTGGCCGATCCTGGGGGATGATAGCCTGTGGATCTTTCTAGAGGTTACTGTGGACCCCTCGGCTGCGTCCACCCCGTTTATTATAGAGGATGAGCTTCGGTTTAATACCAACGGCAACGAGCAAAGGGTTAGTCTAATCGCATGGGGACAAAATGCTCATTTTCACGGTGGTTTGAACGAATTGAACCCACTTCCATCTTGCGACGAGGTGTGGACTGATGATTTACCCCATGTTATTTATGGCATTGTAGAGGTCGATATGGGATGCACGCTGACGATTAAAGAAGGAACACAGATACACGTTCACGATGGTGGTGGGTTGCTTGTGTTTCAGTCAACCTTGCGTATTGAGGGTGAATTAGGCAATGAGGTGGTTTTTCAAGGAGACCGATTGGAGTCGAGTTATGTGAATGTGCCCGGACAGTGGGGGATTGAGATTGACTTTCAATTCGAGACTGAATACGGTATTGAAGAAATTACCGCTCAGCGAGGTGGTATCTGGTTGTATGGTGGCGTTGAATGCACCATGGATTATGCGGTGCTGAGGAACGGCACTATAGGCTTGCAAGTGGATACGACGGGAACAGATGAATCACCAGCCTTGGACATTCGAAATACAATTATCCATAACATGAGTGCATATGGGCTGTATGCGCAAGGCGGGACTATTGACGGCTACAATAACCTCATATACGATTGTGGCCAGTCCACTGCGGCCTTCACTCTTGGCGGTGCATATAAAATGGACCACTGCACCTTTGCCAACTACTGGGCTGAAGGGGTGCGGCAATCGCCCTCGGTGTTGTTTACGGATTGGTATGAAGACATCAACGGTAACATTCAAGAACGCTCGCTCGAGGGCTCTGCATTCAACAACTGCATTTTTTGGGGTAACAACTACAGCTTGACTGATTTTGATGAATTGGTCGTTAGTTTGCTAAATCCGCCGACCTCTCCTTTCATTCGGTTTTCAGCGGTGGACGTGCAAGATCCGGAGTTCCCGATGGGAATCCTCGAGGCGACTTTAACCGACAACACCCCGCCTTTTGCATCCACAAGTGATCGGGATTTTCATTTGTCCTCGAACAACTCCCTCTGGGACGGGGTCGCGTCTCAATTTGCCATCGGACTGGATTTGGATGGTTTGCCGCGGGCGATTGGACAGCCGGATATGGGGTGTTACGAACGGCAGCAATGAGCCGTTGACCTATGATTTGCAACCTTTTCGGGCGAACTCCGTAGGAAGTCAACATGATGACCACTGGAATCCTCGACGCCCTTGTTCGGCTCTTTGCGCTTTTCGCAGCTGGTCGAACCACTCGTGAGGCGATGTTTGGTCGTCAAGCGGCAGAGCGCTATCTGGCAGGTCGATTGTCTTTTGAATTCACTCAGTCGTATCTAAAGAAATACGATGCGGAAATCGCTCGGATGGATAAGAAAATGCCGCATTCGACTGATATGCGGTTACTCGCAAAGAGGCGCTCTAAATTATCTGTGCGTTTGCTCGTCTTGTGCCAGCAAATCATTTCGGAACTTGATACAAAGGACCGATTAGTTGTATTTGCACGATTAGCCGAGATGGCAAAATCCGTTGGTACGATTGACGATGCAGATAGTTTTCTGAATACTGTTGCCGATGCGCTTCACTTAACGCCAGAAGATTCAAAGGGCTTAAAAGCCTTGGTCAAATGCACCGATTCCGAAGGGTTAGAGGATTCGCTTTTTATTGTTCCTCTGCCTCACGAGGAAATTTCCAAACTCATTGTATGCGACGTGTCCGCAGATGATTTATTTTTTATTAAAGACTTAGGTAGGGGAGACTTGAAATTAAATGGAAACCTGTTACAGAAGTATTCCATTGCTCCAATGGCCCAGGGAAGTGTTATAAAAGATGGTTCTGGCCATGCAATTTTCTTCAGTGATGTAGTGCAATGCTGTGGTTCATGCAACAATGTTGAAAAGCGCATTCACTTCGAGGCTTTAAATATTGCGCACTACTTTAAATATCCTACAGAAGCTGCGCTACGCCCGATGTCGATCAAGGCGCAATCTGGAGATTTGATAGGAATCATGGGTGCTAGCGGTTCAGGTAAATCAACATT
>DIHQ01000128.1:3044-3345 GCA_002420235.1 Flavobacteriales bacterium UBA5692 | reverse complement strand
AGCATAACGGCCTCAGCTAATTTCATTAGAGAAGTGTTTCATTGTCATACGAATTGGGTTTGGCGCGGCTTGACCAAGCCCACATATCGACGCGTCCTGCATCACGTCACAAAGATCGTGTAAAAGAGACTGGTCCCAAGTTTTTGCCTGCATTAGTTGGACTGCTTTACCACAACCTGTTCGACATGGAGTGCATTGACCACAGCTCTCATCTTCAAAAAAGCGCAGCATATTCAGGGCAGCATCGCGAACCCTGTCCTGATCAGACAAAATCACCACTGCAGCCGATCCAATGAAAGTA
>DIHQ01000128.1:2435-3004 GCA_002420235.1 Flavobacteriales bacterium UBA5692 | reverse complement strand
CTAATTTCGTTAGAGAAGTGTTTCATTGTCATACGAATTGGGTTTGGCGCTGCTTGACCAAGCCCACATATCGACGCATCCTGCATTACATCACAAAGATCCTGTAACAGTGACTGATCCCAAGTATTTGCCTGCATTAGCTGGACTGCTTTACCACAACCAGTTCGGCATGGAGTGCATTGACCACAGCTCTCATCTTCAAAAAAGCGCAGCATATTTAAAGCGGCATCGCGAACCTTATCCTGATCAGAGAGAACCACTACTGCAGCCGATCCAATGAAAGTACCGTGCGCCTGCAGTGTATCAAAATCAAGCGGAACGTCATTTAGGCTGGCGGGCAGTAAACCCGATGATGGCCCCCCCGGCTGATAAGCCTTAAATTGGTGGCCTTCCGCCATACCGCCTGCCGCCTCAATGATATCGACAATGGTTGAACCAGCCGGCAGAAGGTACACTCCGGGCTTGGACACGCGCCCAGAAACTGAATAGCTGCGCAAGCCTTTACGGCCATTTTTTTCGACTGATGACAGAATTTCTGGCCCCTCACGACACACTCGAGCGATCCAATG
>DIHQ01000128.1:0-2415 GCA_002420235.1 Flavobacteriales bacterium UBA5692 | reverse complement strand
GCAGCCGATCCAATGAAAGTACCGAGTGTCTGCAGTGTATCAAAATCAAGTGGAACGTCATTTAGGCTGGCGGGAAGTAAACCCGATGATGGCCCCCCCGGCTGATAGGCCTTAAATCGGTGGCCTTCCGCCATACCACCTGCCGCCTCAATAATATCTACAATGGTTGAACCTGCCGGCAGAAGGTATACTCCGGGCTTGGCCACACGCCCTGAAACTGAATAGCTGCGCAAGCCTTTACGGCCATTTTTTTCAACTGATGACAGAATTTCTGGCCCCTCACGACACACTCGAGCGATCCAATGAAGAGTCTCAATATTATGAACTAATGTTGGGCGACCAAAGATCCCCACCTGCGCGACGTAAGGTGGACGATGACGTGGCAAGCCACGCTTACCCTCAATAGACTCAATCATTGCGCTTTCTTCGCCGCAGATATAGGCCCCAGCACCTCGGCGAAGATCAACATATCCTGGCTTAACAATCCCAGCCTGTTCCAAACGATCAATTTCATCAGCTAAAATCTTCAACACAACTGGATATTCGTCACGCATGTAAATAAAACAGTTGTCGGCTTCGACCGCCCAAGCCGCGATTAACATCCCCTCAAGGAACAAATGCGGCATACGTTCGAGGTAATAGCGATCTTTAAAAGTTCCAGGCTCACCTTCATCACCATTTACCGCAAGATAGCGAGGCCCTTCAGCAGCCCGCACAAAACCCCATTTCTTTCCCGATGGAAATCCCGCACCACCGAGGCCACGGAGGCCGCTCTGATTGATGAGACCTTGAACATCCTCCCAGTTGCCATCGAGGCGCAACGACTCTAATTTTTTATAACCGCCATCAGACTGGTAGGCCGCCAGATCCTGGTAATCCGTGATGTGGGGGTGCGTATCATCTGCAGCCATCGCTGCCTCGACTTTTTCAAGAGAAGCGAAGTCAATATGATTATGACCTATTTCTAGAACCGGCGCGGTATCGCAACGCCCCATGCACGGCGCGCGAAGCACCCGAACCTCAGCTTGATTCAAGCCATCCTCAAGCGCAGATTTTAGCTTCTGCGCTCCTGCGAGCTCACATGATAGTGAGTCACAAACGCGGATGGTTAACGCTGGCGGCGGCACTTCGTCAGTTTTAACCACGTCAAAGTGCGCATAAAAGCTTGCGACTTCGTAGACTTCAGTCTGAGCTAGCCGCATCTCATCAGCCAACGCATTCAAATGCGCAACGCTGAGATGCCCATAGTGATCCTGGATTAGGTGTAAAAATTCGATTAGCAGATCCCGACGGCGGGGATTGTTCCCCAAAAGCGCGCGGACGTCAGCCAATGCATCATCATCAATCTGGCGCCCTTTGGGCGTTTTTCGCCCTTTGCCGGGAGCTGATTTCCAAACGCCAATGTCACCGTCAAAAGTGTCCAATTCATACTCCCTAACAAAGCTTATAAATTTTACATTTCATACCCTTAGCGTCTATTAGATTGTATGAATTACCAGATAGCTAAAGCAATATAAACTATCAAAATATGACATAAACACATCTGGTTCCTTTAATCCACAAAAACTAATCAAACCATAGCATTAACAATATTTGACCGTGTATCGGAAACACGATAACACATAAATAGGTTATACCTACTTTCAAAACTGCAAACCCACGCAGTATTATCCCAACTCAACCCCAAAAACTAATAGGATATTCAATGAGCTTACCCACAAAAATGAGAGTTATTGAAATGAGTGAGTTTGGGGACCCTGACGTTTTAATCGACGGTAAACGTAATTTGCCGGAAGTGTCAGCTGATCAGGTGTTGATCAAAGTACTAGCCGCTGGAGTAAACGGACCTGACCTCGTGCAACGGCGCGGCCATTATCCTCCTCCAAAAGGTGCTTCGGACTTATTAGGCCTAGAAGTATCGGGGGAGATTGTTGCTGTGGGTAGCGACCAAACGCAGTGGTCAGTGAATGACAGAGTATGCGCTCTTACAAATGGCGGCGGCTACGCCGAATATGTGGCTGTGAATGCAAACCACTGTCTGCCCATCCCAGGCGGCGTCAACGAACAGGACGCAGCAGGCCTGCCAGAAACCTATTTCACTGTCTGGAGCAATATCTTTTTTAACCAAAAAATAAAAAACGGTAGCATTTTCCTTGTTCATGGTGGCTCTGGCGGCATTGGATCCACCGCAATCCAAATTGGCGCTGCCATGGGCTTGCAAGTTTTTACTACAGCAAGTTCAGCTGAATCCTGCGCGTATTGCGAGGGGCTTGGCGCAAAGCGGACGATTGATTTCAGTGAGGAAGACTTTGTTCCTGTGCTGCGTGAAGTTGGAGGAGCGGATATCATTCTAGATATCATGGGTGGTGACTATGTTGCTCGCAATATCAGAGCAGCGCATGCTGATGCAAAGAT
>DIHQ01000125.1 GCA_002420235.1 Flavobacteriales bacterium UBA5692 | reverse complement strand
CCCATCCCAATCGAATGGACCAATTTGAGTTCAAATTGACATTTCTTGTTCCTCTACTCATGATGGATGTAACGCCCGTGGTGTCCTGCTGTTGCGCTGACTGGAATTCTGAGGTAAGAGTTGTTAAGTCCGTTATGAGGCCATTTTTCCTTCGTGAAAAGGACTGCACCGAAGCAATTACATTCCACCTCACCCCATTTTCATCAAAGCTCTTTGCTTGAAAAGACGGCAGGAATCGCCGGGTATGATATTCATCATCAAACGCGGAAAGACCGTATGGGCCGCGGGGTAATCCTCGGTTGATTATTTTCTCGTCCAAGAAAAATAAGCTTGGACTGAGGGCCCAATTGCCCGTTGTCAAAGTTGACTTTAAGTTGAACTGCCTTTGCTCTTTCGGATTCCAAGCCGCCACCCTGCCACTGTCTGCGACGAAATCCTCGATCCAATCGAAGGAAGGATCGCCGATGGACCAACCATCGAAAACATGATTTGAGCAACTTATTGTTGTGGAGTGGTTTATTCCAGACCAACTAGCATTAACGGATTGCGTGTAATCTCCAACGCTTTCATACCGCAACATTGTCGTTAAGGTAGGGGAGGAGACTTTCGATTTTTTGGTTAAGAGGTTGATAGCACCGGCCAATGAGTTAGTGCCAAATTCCACAGCCATCGGGCCGTCGACGATTTCGATACTTTCAATAAGATCGAGTCTTATTTGACCTAAATCAATATTTCCTCCGAGTCGACCCACTAGCGGAACGCCATCAAGCATAATTTTTATATTCAGTCCCCCAAGTCCATTCATTGATAATCCGCCACCCAGTGCTAGATCGTGGTTCATTCTTATGCCATTGGTAAGACGAAGGGCGTCCTGAAGTGTTTGTGACGATCCAAACCGAACTTCATCAAGGCGGAGTTTCTTGATTACCCGAAGCGCATTTTCTGCTTTGACAGCACTTGTTTCACCAGTAACGACGGCTTCATCAACTTCAACAGACCAAAAGATGCTGTCTTGCGATTGAATTTGCCCGAATACAGCAACTGGGAGCGAGGCTCCCAGTGCTGCAGCTAAGGTGTATAGTAATTTCCTTTTCACAAAAAACTGTGCTATTGGATTAGTAATCTGTGGTTAATGATGCCTTTATCAGTATTCAAATTTAAGATGTACATACCTGGCGACACATCCTGAAAATGAATGGTCCCACTCCAATTATTAAGCGCAGTTGTGAAAACGATAACTCCAGCCATATTAGTTAAGCTAGCATCCTCAACTTGAAAGTTGCCTTGAACAGAAATCGCTGAATTTCCCTGGGCAGGGTTGGGAAACACATTCCAGTTCAATCGTTCTGAATTGGCCACGGAAACGCCGGAATTTAGGATTTTTCCGATTTCTATGTTGCCCGTGGTTGAGCCTTCGAAACCGGTAAAAACAAGACGCCATTGGGAACCAGAGGCAGTCTGAATGAAGTAACATCTATCATCAGCTAAGCTATACGTTCCACCTGCGTATGTTTTCCAATCGTAGCCCACAGAGTTGGCCTCATAATTAAGGAGATCTGCATCCATGTCACCATCCGTAAAAGGGTCTGCGAGGCCTTCTAGCATTTGAACCCCCGTGTTGGGATTCACCAAGGCACCCGTAACGCCGTAGTAAACCTCTGGTTGAATTTGCTCCACATAGCGAAGGAACAAGAAATCCCAATTTTCGTTGGGTTCTAAGTCGAGCTCCGATTGGTCACCAATGCTGTAAAAGGCGAGTAATTTATCGGGATAATCTGATTTCGAAAGCTGATCCTCAACGTAGTCCGTTCCATCAAGATTGGCATACTGAAAGGAGTAGGTGCCTGATTGAAGAGATAATATGGCAATCTTTTTCCAAGTCCCATCGGGTAAGGCAATGACAAAAACTTTATCCGAAGTGATAATATGTGTAACGATGTCATAAACACCCCAGCCAAGATCAAACATGCCGTCTCCTCCTTGTGAAAAGGCGCCAGAAGACCATGAAATATTATCATTTCTTAATTGCGGTAAATCGGCAGCCATTTCAATGAAAGAGTCATCAATAGTATCCCACGCATCTAGATCGCCTGCATTGTAAAGGACCGTTCCCTGACCGCCATTAATTCGAACAGAGCTACCCGTTGATCTAACATCAAATGCCAAATCCCAGCTTGCCATAATTTCTTCCCCGACTACGCCTGAATCCATGCTGTAGAAAACCATGTTTTCATAACCTGCATTCATGGAGAATTCATCGTAGGTTATGTCCTGAGCGATTAGCGCGATTGGCGCAAGTCCCATTGTGAGTAAAAGTTTTTTCATTCTTCTGAAATAATAAATGATTCAATAATTGAGCTAATTTCATCTGTGGGGTGGTCCATGAAATAAACGTATGGGGGCTTACCTTCAACCTTCCCTCGAAGTTGTAGAAGGTCGTTATCGGCCTGCATGTGTTTTCCCCATTCGTCTCTGACATCAGACCAAAAGTCTTTATTCTCTGTCCAGTACTCAACAGCCATTTGACACCGTTCATCGTCAACGCGTGTGTAAGTATTGCGTCCCTTCTCTTCAGCAATGATTATTTCGTTTTCGCCATCTAGCTGGACTTTTAAATTATCCTGTTCGTGTGTCCAACCTGCGTCATGGATTTCGTGTCTGTTGCGTCGATCCATTACATCGTAATCTGAGCGTTTAGTGTATTCGCGTCGGGGTAGCGGAGTACGTGCATTGGCTTCCCAAAAATGTCTTCCATCGGCGTGTATCCATGTACCTACGGAGGCGTAACGCGGGCTGTCGTCAACTTGAAATACGCGCTGTTCCCATCGGCCGGCAACCGTCATGGGATCATGGCTTGTGAGCTTCCAAGTGCGGCCTTCAACATAATCGAAAGATTCCTTTGGTTGGTATATCCAATCTTGTCTCCAGTGCTTCACTGTGTACATATCCTGAATTACGAGAATATGCTGCATGCGCATGGTGCTGCCATTGTCTTCAATCATCTGCACCCATTCCAACGCTGAGGCTGAGTAATTATCTTGGAACACGTAGTTTGTATCTGGACTAAATGTTTCAGCAAACTCAAAGTCCACTTTATAGCAGCCGCACATGGAGCGTATTGATTGAAGGTCTTGTGAGCTTTGTGCCGTAATTGTCAACGCACAAAGAAGCGCGCAGGCCGAGAGGATAAAATGTCGCATAATCGCTATAAATGGACAGCAAAAGTCGCTGTATCGGTTGTGTTACTCAATACCTAAAAAGAGTTATTTAGAATTGTTCTAAATAGCTCGTTTAAGGTATGGATTAAAGCGCTTGAAATGCCGATTTTTGTACAAAATTTAGTCCCATGAATAACGTGCTTGGCCTTAAGTCTTTGATGATCTGTTGTCTTCTGATGACTTTTTACGTTGTTTCCAATGCTCAGGAAACTGACTGTGCTGGTGTTGTAAACGGTTTGGCATTGGAAGACGAGTGTGGCGATTGTCAGTCTGCATACGTTTATAATTTCATTACTCACTCAGTCACGTTTGTTGCTACGGAGGATGAAGCGGACCTTGGTCCCAACGATATTCTGGTTCTTCCAGATGACCCTGGGAACCCTTACTGGAATCAGTCGTGTAGTTCAGTACTTGGGTGTACGGACCCGATGGCATGCAATTTTGATTATCTAGCTACGGAGGATGACGGGACTTGTGGCATTACAGATGACTGTGGTGATTGTCAACTTCCTTACTGTTACAATCCAGTGACCCATGAGGTGAGTTATACAGCTGCTGCGGACTGCGGCAACGTTTGGGTCAGCGGCGATATGCTTTCAAACCCCGCTATGAACCCCTATTGGAATGCATCGTGTGATGTTCCTGGCTGTACATATTCCGGGGCATGCAATTATTTCATGGGTGCGAACATGGATGACGGAAGCTGCGATTATGAATCTTGTGTAATTTCCGGTTGTACATATGAATCAGCACTAAATTATTCCCCTGATGCCACCGAAGACGATGGCTCATGTGAATTTAGTAGCTGTTTGGCTGATTTGAATTCTGACGGAATCGTTGGTACCCAAGACTTACTTATGTTCTTGAGTGAATTTGGATTCTCTTGTAACTAAGCAATTGAACACACCACCTCTCAAAGTTGTCAGTGTAATCTATTGTCATAACTGATTTTTTAATGTTCCGCATTTTATCTCAAGGTGCCTCGGTGCCTTCGCAAATTGTTATGTTCTTCATCGGCTTGACTGCATTCAACATAGTTGAGGCTCAAACCGATAATGAGGGATTATCAAGTCGTTCATTTTGGAAGAATCAGCCCTCACTTGAAGATGTCATGAATCAGGTCGATCTTGGTGACGATCCGTCAGCCTTGGGGCCTTATGATTTTGACCCTTTGAGTTGGGCTCTTATAGAAGAAGCCTCGCCCGATATTTTGGATTACTTATTGAGTTTCGAGGGTAATACGGTCAACAAACTAACTCACGACGCAAGAACTTATGTGTTTTGGGCTGCTTACCGAAATAATCAGGCTTTTATGAAAAAGCTAAAAAGTATGGGTGCCGATTTCGGAATTGTAGATGAGCATGGTTACTCACTTTTGAATTTTGCTGCTGTGACGGGCCAAATGGATCCCGTTTTATATGATTTGATTATTGGTGAGGGAGCAGAACCGGACCAAGAAGTCAACAACAATGGAGCAAATGCATTGTTACTCGTTTCTTCGCATATAGAGGATATGCGCCTAATTGATTACTTCGGGCAGTTCGGATTGGAAATGAACGACACGGATTCGGATGGTTCAAATGGCTTTCTATATGCGTGTAAGGGCGGAAACGTTGAATTCCTGAATCTTCTAATCGAACAGGGAATGTCAGCTCAATTTCAAAATTCAAAAGGACAGACTGCTGTTCACTTCGCAGCAATGGGGACCCGGGGAAATAACATTGAAGTTGAAGTTTTTGAATTTTTAAAAGAGCAAGGGGTTGATCTTGATTTCGGAGACGAAAAAGGAACAACTGCGTTGATGATACTTTGTCAAAAAAGGAATGATAATGGCCCAATTATGCAATATATGATACAGGAATCGTCTGATCTTCACCTGCAAGATTCTGATGGAAAGACGGCCATGCATCATGCTCTTGAAGAAGGATCCGTAGGTTGCATTGAG
>DIHQ01000133.1:41600-61051 GCA_002420235.1 Flavobacteriales bacterium UBA5692 | reverse complement strand
AATTGAGCGACATACCCGCTGAATTCTTGTCCAAGTGTCAGTGGCGTAGCGTCCATAAGATGAGTACGGCCGATTTTGACCACTTCAGAAAACGCATCTGCCTTCGCCTGCAGAGCATCGCGCAAGCGATTCACTCCCGGAGCCGTGGTTTGCATAACCTCTTTGTAAGCCGCAATGTGCATGGCCGTTGGAAAGGTATCATTGGACGATTGTGATTTGTTGACGTCATCGTTTGGATGAACGGGGGGGGCTCCTATCCCTAGCACACCCCCATTGATTAAATGGCAGCGATTGGCTACCACTTCGTTTACGTTCATGTTTGATTGGGTTCCAGAACCGGTTTGCCAGACCACTAATGGAAATTGATCCGCCCACTGGCCGGCGATAATTTCATCACAGGATTGGGTGATCAAATCGCATTTACTCTGTTCCAATCCCCCGAGTTCCGCATTGGTTAATGCGGCTGCTTTTTTCAAGTAGGCGAAAGCCTCGATAATTCCTGATGGCATTGAGCCAGAAGGGCCAATCTTAAAGTTGTTGCGGGAACGCTCGGTTTGAGGACCCCAAAGCGCATCTGCGGGTACCTTGACCTCGCCAATCGTATCTTTTTCGATTCGGTAAGCACTCATGAATTTTAGGTTTGTTCTATATGTTTAGCCCCAGATCCGGCCTGCATCAAGTACGCCTTCAGGAAACCTTCGATTTCGCCGTTCATCACCGCGTCCACATTGGAAGTTTCGTAATTGGTGCGCACGTCCTTAACCATCTTATATGGTTGCATGACGTACGAACGGATTTGGGACCCCCATTCGATTTTCTTCTTGCCGGCTTCAATTTCGGCACGAGCTTCATTGCGCTTCGCTAGTTCGATTTCAAACAATTGAGACTTCAAGAGCTGCATTGCCTTCTCTTTATTGCCCAACTGACTGCGTGTCTCCGTGTTGTCAACTACAATTCCCGTAGGAGCATGGCGAAGGCGAACCCCGGTCTCAACCTTATTGACATTCTGGCCACCAGCGCCGCCAGAACGGAATGTCTCCCACGAAATATCCGACGGATTTACTTCAATTTCTATTGAATCGTCCACTAAAGGATAAACGTAAACAGATGCGAATGAAGTGTGCCTCCTAGCTTGGCTATCAAACGGACTTATGCGCACCAACCGGTGAACCCCATTTTCTCCTTTCAACATTCCGAAAGCAAATTCTCCGTCGAACTCCATTGTGACTTGCTTGATACCAGCTACATCGCCTTCTTGCAAATCCAATTCTCTAACCTTGAAATTCGCGTTCTCCCCGTACATCTTATACATCCGCAAAAGCATGTAAGCCCAATCGCAGCTTTCAGTGCCGCCAGCACCCGACGTTATTTGCATTATTGCATTCAGGCTGTCCTCCTCCGCACTAAGCATATTCTTAAACTCAAGTTCTTCCACCGAAACGACGGCGGCATCGTACGCTTCTTGTACCTCATGATCCTCTGCCTCTCCTGCTTTCATAAATTCAAAAAACACCTGCGCATCGTCAACAGCTGAACGGCATTCATCGAAGCTTTGCGTCCAAGATTTCAACGTTCGCAAGCGCTTCATGACTTGTTCCGCTTTCTTGGAATTATTCCAAAAATCGGGGTCCTGTGTGCGCTTCTCCTCCTCAGCAATTTCGACGCGCTTGGCATCAATAGCTAAATAATCTTTCAAGTCTTCCACGCGCGAAAGCAGTGCATTAAGCTGATCAATCGTAATCATTCGTTGCAAAGGTAATTCAGCGCTTCTCTGCTTCTTTAATGGCACGCAATATGTCATTCACAGCAAATCCCCGAGCCACCAAGAACCGGATAACTCGTTCCCGCTTTTCTGGCAATTCGGTTCGACGACGCTCCACGAGTGAAGCGAGTGACGCTTGATAAGCCGCTTGGGGGTGTGCCGCGGCTGCCGCTTTTGAGTCTGCAATCGAGAACCCCTTGACCCGCAGGCCGTGTGCAATTTTTCGCGGACCCCATGCCTTATGATCGGCATGTGTGCGAACATAGGATGTTAAGAACCGCTCATCCGATATAAATCCGTCCTCCACCAATCCCTGCAGGATGGCAATGATTGAGTCCTGATCATCAGTTTGCCCTTCTAACTTTCGCCTAACATCCCCCATGCACCGTTCTTGCTTACTGCACCACCGGCGCATTTTTTCTTTCAATTCGTCCTGCATGAATCGCGAAATTGCCCCAAAATGCCGGGAAAACAAGGCTGTACACGATATTTGCAATCTGAAAGATTAAAAGCGTCGACCCATGAGGTCTGAGATTTTACCCCATATTCAGCAATTACTCGACCAGGAGGACTTGGAAAGCATCCGCGTTGAAGTGCGCGAGGCCATCGAGAAGTTTCGCAACCTGACGAAAGAGGAAGTGAGAAAACAACGCGAAGCTTGGGCTTCTGCATCAAAAGAATCCGATGCCGTATTCGAATATCAACCTGCGCCAGAAGAAGAAGCCTTTGAGGCCGCCGTTGCCACCTTCAAGGAACGCGAAAAAGTATGGCGTAAGCAAGTGGCCGACGAACAGAGGGCCAATCTAGAAAAGAAAAAAGAGATGCTTGAACGCCTGCGACATACTATCCAGGAAGAGGAGAATATTGGCGCTGCATTTGCAGTATTTAATGAAGTCCGAGAAGCATGGGGCGCTGTTGGAGATGTTCCGGGTGACCAGTACAAGCCTATTCATGATCAGTACTACCGATTGCAGGATGAATTTTTCTACAACATCAACATCTACAAGGAACTTAAAGAACATGACCTCAAGATCAATCTGAAGAAGAAGCAAGACCTTATCGAGGGAGCGAAAGCCCTTTCCTTGATTGAATCACTCAACGATCGCCAAAAACACGCCCGAGCACTTCAAAAGCAATGGATGGATGTGGGACCTTCCCCTAGAGATACATATCAGGAACTTTCTGAAAGCTTTTTCGACATCATTCGCCCAGTATTCGAAGAGGCGAAAGCACATTACGATGAGATCCGAGAAACTTTCAAAACCAATGCAGAAGAAAAGACGGGGTTGATTGAAAAACTTCGTGAGGTGGTTGTTGAAGAAGTAGAGGCCTCACATGCCGCCTGGCAAAAAGCCACTGCCCGCGTTTTGGACTTGCAAAAGCAGTGGAAGACGACAGGGTTTGCCGGTAAGGAAAAAAACGAGCCTTTGTGGGCACAATTCCGTGAGTTAGCCGATGTCTTCTTCGGTAAAAAGCAACTGTTCTATGACGCGCAAAAAGAGGTAAGCAACGCCTTCAAGGCTGAAAAACAAGCCCTCATTAAACGTGCAGAAGACTTAGCCAAGAGCACAAACTGGCGTGAGGACGGGCCGAAGATGATGGATCTTCAAAAAGAATGGAAGACCGTAGGAGCGTGTGCTCCACGTGACGAGCAGAAACTTTGGCGCCGTTTCCGCAAAGCCCAAGACAGCTTTTTCAAAGCACGGAAAGCTGAAATGACAGGAAAAATCGAGGAGGAGAAGGAAAACTACAAGCATAAGATTTCACTCATCGAAGAAATCAAGGTATTTGAATTGAGCGGCAAGCGCAAAAACGACCTAGATGCATTGAAAGCGTTCTCCGTGCGATGGAATGCAATTGGATTCGTGCCTCGAAAAACCTTAGACAAGGTTATGGATGCTTACCGCACTGCCATGGATACCCACTATGATGCATTGAGCGCTCAGAAGTCAGAACGCGCCATGGAAACGTACAAGCAGCGTCTCGACAATTTGTTACAATCAGACGTGCAAAGCATAAAGCGCGAACAGCGAATTTTGCGGGAGAAACTCGACCGCTTAATTAGCCGCATCAGCAAGACGGAAGAAAATTTAGAACGATTCACAGGCAAAGGAGCGGAAAGTATCCGCAGTCAATACGAGAAATCCATGGGAGCGGATAAGGAAGAGGTGGAAGACATCAAGTCCAAATTGAAAATGCTCCGGCAAACAGTTCAAAAGACTCAATCCGAAAAAGCCGACGATAACAACCCGGATTAAGTCCGAGAAGGCAACAGCTTGCATGCATATCCCTCGTCTCTAAGCCAACGCAAATAAGGCTCCAGAATGTTGAGCAGGCGGGGAGCAGCACGAACTGAATCATGGAATACCACTATGGCCCCGGGCCGGGTGTTAACCAAAAGCTGTTCCAAACAATCCTCTGGTGTTTTTTTTACGTCAAAGTCTGCGCTCAAGACATCCCACATAACCACCTCAGTCTCCGCTAAAATAACCTCCGCCTGGGGCCGGGTAATGCGGCCGTAAGGCGGTCGAAACCATTTTGCCTGGGTGAGCGTCTGGCACTTGAGGAAGCTTTTCAGGTAAGCATATCTAGAGGTGCTCCAACCCGATTCGTGAGCATAAGAATGGTTGCCTATGGCATGACCATTTTCCACCAACACTTCTAATATCTCCGGGTGTTTTTCAATATTTTCTCCCACACAAAAAAACGTGGCTGGCGCTTCAAACCGGCCTAATATCTCAATGACTTGTCTTGTGATAACCGGGTGCGGCCCGTCGTCGAAAGTCAAGTACAACGAAGGCTGACTGTCCACAAATTGGGGTCCGCTCCAAGTCAACTGTGAAGCCATTGCTCTGGCAATGGAAGGTGTCTGCCGCAAATACACGTCCGAAAGATACCGAGGGACTACCTTTGAAACGAATTGGCAAGCCTCATGGAATACGATTTTCGAGCAATTGAACACCGCTGGCAGGCGAATTGGAAAGCATCTGAAGCCTACAAGGTTACCGAGGACCCCACAAAGAAGAAATTCTATGTTCTCGATATGTTCCCATACCCATCAGGCGCTGGCCTCCACGTTGGGCATCCTCTCGGATACATAGCAAGTGACGTTTATGCACGGTACAAGCGACACCAAGGTTTCAACGTTTTACACCCAATGGGCTACGACAGCTTCGGACTTCCCGCAGAACAGTATGCTATTCAGACCGGCCAACATCCTGCTGTGACGACAGAAGCGAACATAGCCCGTTACCGTGAACAATTGGATCAACTTGGATTTTGCTACGACTGGTCCCGTGAAGTCCGCACAAGTGATCCAGATTACTACCGCTGGACGCAATGGATTTTTGCAGAATTGTTCGAGTCCTGGTACGACATTGAAGCTAACTGCGCCAAACCCATTTCGTCGCTCATAAATGCTTTACGGTCCGATGGCTTAAACGACGTTGAGCCCGCCTGTGCTGCTAAATGGTGGAAAGTGCTACCCGCTGGTCAATATCCTTGGGATGAAGCCTTCGACGGGGCACTCACAGCTGATCAATGGAAACTGTGCGATGCCAAGGCGCAATCGCATATCCTCATGCAATTCAGACTCGCTTACCTGGCAGAAAGCGAAGTCAATTGGTGTCCAGCTCTTGGAACGGTTTTGGCCAATGACGAAGTTAAAGACGGACTAAGCGAACGGGGCGGCCATTCCGTTATCCGCAGGCGGATGCGTCAGTGGATATTGCGTATATCTGCATTCTCCCAGCGTCTTATCGAAGATTTGCAGACTCTCGATTGGACGGACAGCATAAAGGAAGCGCAACGCAATTGGATCGGACGAAGCGAAGGCGCCTCCGTACATTTCGAAATTGCCGATGATTCTGGGAATACCATTGAAGTGTTCACGACCAGACCAGAAACTATATACGGCGTTAGCTTCATGGTATTGGCGCCCGAACATGGCCTTGTCGAGTCCCTGACCAGTGCAGATCAATTGGAATCCGTGAAAGCCTATCAAAGAGCTGCTGCAAAAAAATCCGAACGTGAACGCCAAGGCGCGGGGGACTACGAAGTAACCGGATGTTTCACCGGGGGGTATGCCTTGCATCCATTAACGGGTGCAAAAATTCCCGTGTGGATTGCGGATTACGTTTTGGCCGGGTACGGCACCGGAGCCATCATGGCTGTGCCAGCAGGGGACGAGCGCGATTGGAAATTCGCTAAGGCTTTCGCGCTTCCGATACCTACAATATTCAGAGGTGTTGATGCCGATGAAGCAGTTTATACAGAAAAAGACATCCCTCTTTGCAATTCAGGTGAATTTGACGGAAAGACACCGGTTGAAGCCATTCCAATTGCCATCGCTCACCTCGAGGAAAAGCGCGTTGGTATGGGACAGGTCAACTACCGACTACGCGATGCGGTTTTCAGCCGCCAGCGTTACTGGGGAGAGCCTTTCCCCATTTGTTATCAAGGTGAGATTCCCCATTTAATTCGGGACGAGCAAGTCACCCTTCCCCCAGTGGATGCCTACCTCCCAACAGAAGATGGAGCCCCTCCGCTGGCGCGGGCCAAAAAGGAAGACTGGAATGTCACCCGCGGTGAACGCATGGAATACAACACCATGCCCGGTTGGGCTGGTTCCAGCTGGTATTTTTTGCGGTACATGGACCCGAGGAATGGCGCTGAATTTTGTGCCCGTGAAAAATCAGATTATTGGGGACAGGTCGATCTGTATGTTGGCGGTGCTGAGCATACAACAGGTCACCTTTTATACTCCCGATTCTGGACCAAATTTTTATTTGATCGCGGATGGATTGGTTTCAAAGAACCGTTCAAGCGAATGATCAACCAAGGTATGATTCTTGGGCGTTCCAACTTCGTTTACCGTGTCCAGGGCACCGACCAATTCGTTACGTCGGAGAAGCGTAAGGAATTCCAAACGCAACGCCTGCATGTGGACATCAATCTCGTGCAATCGGATAAACTTGACATGGAAGCCTTCAAAGCTTGGCGACCCGAGTATGCAAACGCCAAATTCGTGCTCAACGAAGACGGAGATTACACATGCGGCCACGAGGTAGAAAAAATGTCCAAGTCCAAATTCAACGTTCAAACCCCAGATGACCTAGTGGAACGCTATGGCGCAGACACCTTACGGTGCTATGAAATGTTCTTGGGGCCTCTTACGCAGCATAAACCCTGGGACACACAAGGAATCAGCGGAGTGCATAATTTCTTGCGCAAACTTTACCGCCTGTGTAATCAAACTGATGCCAGTTCCGTCGCCTCTGATGCACAGTACCGCGTCCTGCACAAGACCATCAAAAAAGTCAGCGACGACTTGGACCGCCATGCCTTCAACACGGTAATCAGCGCATTGATGATTGGCGTCAACGAACTCCTCGAAATCAAGGCTCAAAATCCTGAGCTCTTGCGGCCATTGGCCATTTTAGTCAGCCCTGTAGCCCCGCACCTGGCAGAAGAACTTTGGCTGCTATGCGGAGGGACGAACAGTGTGCTGGACCAAGCTTGGCCATCTGCCGAAGAGCGATGGCTGACCGAAGACGAGGTCACCTATCCCGTTTCTTTCAACGGCAAAGTCCGTTTCCAACTGAGAGTTCCAGCCGACATGAATCCAAAATCAGTTGAACGTGAGGTGCTTACGCATAAAAAAACCAATGATTACATCGGAGACAAAACAGTTCGAAAGGTCATCGTGGTGCCAGGTCGAATCGTCAACATTGTGGTGAATTAGCCGCTTAATTATCAATAAACTGGTATTCATCCATAGATTTGCATCCTTTGTCTTGATTATTCGTGAAAAAATCAAGACCTTGTTAAATCAAATCATTCGGTTTGAATCTACCACAAAGCTGAATGGCTCAAAACCAAGCCCTGACCTCTTTACTACTCGTACTCCTGACTGTGCTAGGCTGGACAAATGATCTGACGGCCCAATCGGATGAATTGGGGTGCACAGATGTTTGGGCATGCAACTTCAGTCCAACTGCGACCGTTGACGATGGGTCGTGTGATTACCAGTCTTGCATTGGGTGCACAAACCAATATGCGTGCAATTTTGATTCTGGAGCCTTGTACAATGACGGTTCCTGCGAATTCCTTTCATGCATCGGTTGCATGTCAATAGATGCATGCAATTTCGATCCAACCGCCCTCGTTCCGAATGAAGCAGAGTGCGATTTTGAAACCTGTGTCGGATGTACGGACTTCACAGCATGTTCCTTTGATCCTGAGGCCACCCTTTCTGATCCAACACAATGTATTTATTCGCTCCCAGATTATGATTGCGACGGGAATTTAACAGGTTGCGGCGGATGTCAACCAGTATTCGCTACGGATCTGCCTCTTGTTGAAGTCGATTGTGTCGAAGGCCTTCCGTTGAATCCAATCGGCGAAGTACTAGCAGTATCGGGATGCGACAATGAGCCCCTCGAAGTAAGAACCTTTGTGGTAGATGTCACTTCTGACTACACTTTAAACGTTGGTACTACGGCTAACGGTATCGGTCCAGACGGAGCTATTCGCGTCTTCGGCCTGACTGCCTTAGGATTGGCCACATCTGATTATTTCGTCGAGTCCTACCCGCTTTTGGTGTCGCGGTATCCCAACGGAATCTTAGTGGTTAACGGACAAGTGGAAAATGTCCTGAATCCCAACCTGAAGTGGACTGTACACCTCGTTTTAGAACATCCTCTGATGGGCGATGAATGGCTTTCGCAAGATGCATCGCACGGATTTGTTACGGCTTATGGGTGCAGCATCGATACGGCTACAATGGTCACATACCGCCTCAATGCTGAACACTCATACCTGATTGGAACCGATGGACTTGACGGTTCTTATTTGGAACTATCCCACATGCCCTTTAGTGAAAGTAAGCGTTTCCAACTCGGGGCCGGAGGAAATAGCGTAAATTGTAATTATGGCTTAGGCGGATGGTTCGCATGGACCGGAAAGGTGTTGAACCAAAATGTAAGCGGCATGACAGGGGATCTCGTCATCGACTTAGAAGAAGACGTTTTGACCTCAGTACCTTGCGGACAAGAGGCAACAGTGCATTTCCATCATGCCTTAAACCCCGCTTGCGGCCTCTTCACCGAGGTCCCCCAACTGTACGTTCGAGCGGATAATACCGCCCCGGAATGGAATAATGAAGCCTGCACTACAAACGTCGCATTGTGCTTCAATGAGGCGCTCAACGAAGTCGTTTTGCCCGAGCCGTGTGCATTCCAATTTTTGGACGAATGTGACGAGGAGGTGCTGACTTCTTTTGAAGAGGTTGTGCTTTCGGGTGATCCCGCAAGCCAACCAGATGCTCCATTTGTCATCCAACGGAAATACACAGGGACTGATTGCAGTGGAAATGTGTCGTCTTTCCTTCAAGAACTCACATTTGAAGGCTCAGCTTGCCCTGAGGCTCCTCTTGCACCTGTGCCCCAAACGACACCAGCGAAAGCAAGTGAAAATTCTCAATCAAGAAACAAGCTCATGCATAGCAGCTATGCATTAACGCCTTTGATATCTTCCCTCTGGCCCAATCCAACGCAAATTGAATCTGCCATCCAGGTTAATGTTCCGGAAGGTGAGCAAGTCACCCTGCGCGTATTCGATCTCACTGGTCATCAAGTGGATACTTACATTGTTCCTAGCGATCCTGAGTTCCGTCGTCAAGAGGTCAAGCTTTACGCTGGTCATCTTACTTCTGGTTGTTACCTCATCCAGGCCACTACTTCCCAAAAACGGGAGACCATGCGCTGGGTTGTTCGCAACTAATGCGCCATTCCGATTTTTAAAAGAATCGGGCAGCTCGCCTGTTAATTTGTACATTAAATGAAAAATCGTACCATGCGTTCAACCTTGCAATTAACACTGCTTTCCTTGTTGTTCGTCACCTTTAATACGGTGACTCTTGCTCAAGAAACTTATGGGAGCGGGCTGCCTTTCAATCCAGACAGTGACAACAGTGGTTCCATTGACGTCACTGATCTGCTCAATTTCTTGCCCTACTTTGGAGAGGATTTCGTGCCCACTGGTGTCATTCCGGTTGCGCTAGGAGGAACAGGGGCAAGCACTGTTAGTGCAGCGAGGGATTCCTTGGGTTTATCGGCCGTGCAGGATACAACCGTTGGTGCAGAGAACTACGCTTGGGTGCATACATCCCTTCGCGTCCAACATGAATTTTTGCAAGGCTTTGGCGTCGCCGCAAACGGTTTGTACGCTCACGCTTCCGGAATCAATACCAACGCCAGCGGAGCCTACAGCAACGCGCAGAATCGACTAACAACAGCAAGCGCAACCTGCTCGAGTGCGCAAGGTGAAGGTACCACTGCGAGTGGAACGGCAAGCCACGCCGAAGGAATGCTGAGCCAGGCTACAGCACTTACCGCCCATGCAGAGGGCTACGGAACAGACGCTACAGCCAATTACAGCCACGCTGAAGGATACAATACATTTGCCTCGAGTACTGCTGCCCATTCAGAAGGATATTCTACAGATGCTACTGGGCTATACTCACATGCCGAGGGCCGCCAGACCGAAGCCAGTGGATCTGCTTCACATGCCGAAGGGCAAACCGCTGTCGCCTCTGGGGACTTATCTCATGCCGAAGGCTTCCAAACACTAGCCGAAGGTTATGCCAGCCACGCGGGTGGCTTCGAGAGTTCGTCAACCGGATTATACAGCCGCGCGGCAGGGAGGAACTCAACCTCGACGGGAACGGCATCTTTCGCCACGGGTTACGGAGTGGTTGCCGATCAAGACAACGGAATGGCCTGTGGACAATTCAATGCTCTGCAAACGGAGGGCGCGCTTTTAATAGTTGGAAACGGAACAGATATCAACATGCGTTCGAATGCTTTTGAAATTCACAGCAACGGAAATGCCGTCATTTATGGCGACGCTGTGGTGGATGGGACGATTTTGGCAGGGACTTACGATATCACTTCTACACTCGGAACCCTGATTTCCGCCGTGGACTCTTTGCAGAGCATTATTGTTGAAATGCAAATCCAAATCGACATGTTGAGTGCGGAGGAGTAACTTTAATTACTTCCACAGATCCGGACAAAATCCCCTCAGCGTGCTGAGGCATTGGTTCCCCGACCAGGACTCGAACCTGGAATAACGGCACCAAAAACCGGTGTGTTACCATTACACCATCGGGGAGTGTCAGTAGCCTTGTACCGCAACTGAGCGAAAGCAAAGGTAAAAAGGATTTGGCGAATAATCCGCAATCGTTATCCGTCATTTATCTTGGGGGCATGATGGAACTGCAGAATCTCATTGGGGGCGAAATGATGAACTCCGAAAGCGGCAATTGGCTAGAAAATGTAGAGCCGGCTACAGGAAAAATATTCTCTCGAATCCCTCGCTCCGGCGCTGCCGATGTTGAAGCGGCCGTTCAGGCTGCACGCAAAGCTTTTCCCGGCTGGTCATCCACTCCCTTTGAAGAACGAGCAGCATGCCTAAGACGATTGGGGGCACTGATTGCTACGCATAGCGAAGCACTCATTGCGGCCGAATCGCAAGACAATGGAAAACCTGTTTCTCTTGCCCGCGCAGTGGACATACCTCGAGCTCAGAAAAACCTCGAATTTTTCGCCGGAGCTATCGAACATTTTGCTTCAGAAGTCCATATTCCAGGAGGTAGCGAATTCATCCACTACACTCACAGAAAGCCCATTGGGGTTGTTGGTTGTATTTCACCTTGGAATCTACCTCTTTATCTATTCACATGGAAAATCGCCCCGGCCTTAGCCGCGGGAAATTGTGTAGTAGCAAAGCCCTCCGAAGTAACACCGGTTACAGCTTGGATGCTTTCAGAATGGATTGCAGAGGCAGGGTTCCCATCCGGGGCCTTCAATGTCATACACGGGCTCGGTGGCGAAGCAGGACGAGCCCTTGTCGAACACCCCCTTGTCAAAGCGATCTCCTTCACTGGAGGCACCCAAACTGGCGCCGAAATTACCCGCACGACAGCTGGCATGTTCAAGAAATTAAGTTTGGAGCTAGGTGGTAAAAATCCAGCGATTGTGTTCGCAGATTGCGACCTCGAAAAAGCAGTTGCTACAACGATTCGCTCCTCCTTCGCGAACCAAGGTCAAATTTGCTTGTGTTCATCACGGGTACTGATTGAGGACAGTCTGTACGAGACATTTCGAGACGCCTTGGTGAACAAAGCCAAACGAATACGACCAGGAGATCCATCCGACCCGACCACAAAAATGGGCGCCCTCGTATCTGCCGAGCATCGAGATAAGGTACTCGGCTATATCAAATCCGCTGTAGGACAAGGTGCGACGGTCTTATGCGGCGGGGGTGCCGCCCCTGCGCCAAACGACCGCTGCAAGTCTGGCTACTTCGTTCAGCCTACAATTTTGGAAGGGCTCGGGCCCGAGTGCAACATCAACCAAGAAGAGATATTTGGGCCAGTAATCACCCTGCAGCGATTTTTCTCAGAAACCGAGGCCATTGCCCTAGCTAACGACAGTGTTTACGGCTTGGCAGCCACCATATGGACTGAGAATCTTAGTAAAGCCCACCGAGTTGCGGGGCTCGTTGAGAGTGGAATTGCTTGGATCAATTGTTGGCTGGTACGCGACCTCCGAACGCCATTTGGCGGCGTCAAATCAAGCGGCGTTGGCCGAGAGGGAGGGTTTGAGGCACTTCGGTTCTTTACCGAGCCCCAGAGCGTCTGCGTTCCGACAAACTGATCTCTCCCCTATTATTCCCAGTAAAAATCATCCCCGATTACTCGGGATTTGTTCCCATTTGTGAAGAACCAACCCAAATGGCGGTCAATAAGACAGGCAAGATGTCGGAAGGCTTGTATCACAACAATCATTTAATATGAAAGGTAAGCATAGTCTTCGTTTTTATCAACATTAAGCGTTTGAGAAATATTTTCACTGCGGAGGTCAGTTATTTCAAAAACCTGCACCTTCCGAGGCTTCAGTGTCTCAAAATCTTCTTTAGCACAATGAAAAATCGTCCCCTCCGTCTCACAAGTCTAGGTGTAATGTTTGCCTTCCTCAGCGGGTGTGTCTCAATGAAACAATTCGATGATGTTCAAATGAATTTGGACCGAATTGCGGAAGAAAATCAAAAACTCACGTTATCTAATCAAGACGGAGAAATTGAACGCCGCGAACTGACCGGTCGGGTCGAGGTCCTAAAAAACGCCAATGCCATTTTGACAAAGGACACAACGAGGTTGAGTCGTGCTCTATCTATGGCCCTTGCAGATGCACAGCGACTTGAGAAGTTAAATGACATTCTCACCTCTGAGAGTTCTTCAAGAATGGCCGCCATCAACGAGGAAAACCGCGCTCTGTTAGAAGAGCTGAAAACAAATCGAGCAGAGCTTCAGACGCAAGAAGACGACCTTTTAAGGCTAACTGCAGACCTCACACAGCGAGAAGAAGAGCTAGCTGAACGTTCCCGACGTATCCAAGAGTTAGAAGGATTAATCGTCGCTCGAGATGCCGCAGCTGAGGCGCTCCGAGCCCAGTTATCCCAGGCTCTGCTCGGATTCTCGGACAAAGGTCTGAGCGTTGAACAACGAAACGGAAAAGTTTACGTGAGCTTAGAGGCCCAATTGCTTTTCCCTTCAGGCAGCACTGCAATCAACTCTGAAGGTAAGCGGGCCCTGGAAGACTTAGCCCGTGTAGTGAGCTCCCAATCCAACTTGGAAATCATTGTCGAAGGGCACACCGACACCGACCAACTGCGATCGAGCGTAATCCCCAAGGACAACTGGGAGCTGAGTGTGCTCCGATCGACCGCAGTAGTCTCAATTCTAACCGCTTCGGGTGTGACTCCAGAAGTTTTATCCGCTTCAGGCCGAAGTGAATTTCATCCCATTGATCCGGACGACAAAGCCCGAAATCGACGCATTGAGATTATTCTCGCGCCGAACCTGGACGCACTATTTGAAATCATCCGAACTGGATAAAACCCTTCCTCAAGCCAAAAGAGACGTCTCTTTATTGGATTTCCATCTGGAAGCTTCCTTGGGCGATATTCATGCTTTCACCAGTCATGCCAACCACTGTCCCCATGAAAGTCCCTACGACGAAACCACCAGGCTGCGGATCAATGTAACTGATTTCAACCGTAACCCCACCGCCAAAATTTGTGCTATAACCATTGGCCGCAGGGTCGGCATAAGAGCACGAACTGCCACTGGCCATTGAACATTGCACCTGTGCGCCATCAATCCAGCCAGTGATAGGCTGCTCGAGAATAAACGCGAGGCCTGCACCGGTAGCTGTCAACCCGCCAACATTCAGCGTTGTTCCGTCTAATTCCGCAGTCACGCTGACTTCAGCGACGAGGGTAGTTCCGTTGGCCTTCCATGTCAAAATAGCTTCGCACTCTGGGCAATTTGCTCCGCCGCAATCGATGTAAAGCTCGTCGCCATCCATGATGCCATTTGTACAATTAACACCATCCGGACATGGCCCGCATGTAATGTTAGGGTTGTCACAGGGCAAGTACATATTCGATTCGTAGTTGCCTCCGCAATCCACGCCGATTTCATCCCCATTCATCAGATCATCGCAGCATGTTGGACATGGTTCGCAATCCGGGCCACCGCAATCTACACCTTGCTCGAGGCCATTCAGCAGACCATCGCCACAAAGTTCACCACAAGCCACACCTGTTTCCCCGCCACAATCAATGCCCGTCTCACCTGGATCTTGAACACCGTTGAAACTTGGGGCGCACGGGTCACACTCTCCACCACAGTCCACCCATGTTTCCCCTAAAAGTGCATCGTACTGACCGTTTTCGCACGGGTCACAAGGGGGACAAATTGGACCACCGCAATCCACCAACTCCTCGCCATTATTGAGGATCCCATCATAGCAGTTTTCTGGTATTTTATTATCGTCATTCAGACAACCCGTAATGGATACGAGCAAAATCAAAATAGCTAAGGCGAAGGTTAGTGGACCGAGTTTCTTCATCGAGAATGAATTTTTGCGCAACATTGGCAGAGATGTTTACCGTACTTTAGGCATTGCAAGATAAGTTGAACACGATTGAAAGCCACGGATTGAACCAAATCCCTCTAGCTCACTGCTCAGAATGACCACTCCACTCCAATTATCAAATAGCTCGTGGATTGTCAAGGAGCAGCCAAATCCGGATGCTGTTGCTCAACTCATGCAAAACGCCGGACTCACACATTTAGTTGCTTCTTTGCTTATTCAGCGAGGTTTTGAAGAACAAGAGGACGTACTAGGGTTCCTCAATCCAGCCCTATCAGCCATGCATCACTCCTTGCTCATGAAAGATATGAAGGAGGCCGTGACGCGCCTTCATCAAGCCATTGAAGACGAGGAGCGAATCCTGGTTTACGGTGATTACGACGTCGATGGGACAACGGCCGTCACGATGGTGGCGAGCTACCTTGAAGGGGTAGGCGGGCAAGTTGAAACTTATATTCCGCACCGTTACGATGAGGGATATGGTGTCAGTTTGGAAGGGGTCCAATTCGCCTCTGAAAACCGCTTTTCGCTCATGATCGCGCTCGATTGCGGAACCAAGGATTTTGAACCCTTGCAAGACGCAGCCGAACGCGGAATAGATGTCATCGTTTGTGACCATCACCTTCCGGAAGAAAATCTACCTGCAGCCTTTGCAGTTTTGAATCCCAAGCGACGCGACTGCCCCTATCCTTTTAAAGAATTATCAGGTTGTGGAGTGGCATTTAAATTGCTACAATCCCTCGCTTACAGCATGGACCTTCCAGAAAGTGGCATTTATGAAGAACTCGACCTCGTGGCCATTAGTATTGGTGCAGATTTGGTAGAGTTAAAAGGCGAAAACCGCATCATGGCTTCCCAGGGAATGCGCCAGTTACGCAAGCGACAGCGTCCAGGCATTTTAGCATTAATGCGCGCCGCAGATATTCACCAAGCACCACAAACCATTCGGGACATCAGCTTTACCCTCGGTCCACGAATCAACGCTGCTGGACGCATGGATCATGCCCAACGAGTAGTGGACTTGCTGATGGAAAAGAGCGATGTACGTGCATCTGAAATGGCGCGGGAAATAGAAGAAATGAACCATCAGAGAAGGGAAGTGGATGAGATGACAACGGCTGAAGCGCTCATGAAGTTGGAAAAAACGCCTGAAGAACCATTCTGCAACATCGTTTACGGGACGGACTGGCATCGAGGAGTCGTGGGTATTGTCGCCAGTCGCATTATCGAACACCGCTACCGGCCTTCGGTTGTTTTGTCCGAAGAAAATGGTGTGTTAATAGGCAGTGCCCGCTCCGTTGACGGCGTGGACATCCACCAAGCGCTGGAAACCTGCGAAGACTTGCTCATTCAATTTGGAGGTCATACAATGGCTGCCGGTTTAAGCCTCGATCTCAAGCACCTTGAGGCTTTCAAAGAAAGATTGAACGAAGCAGTAAAGACCCAGCTAAACGGTATGCCTCCAAGGCCCATTATCAGGTGCGACCGGGAGGTGCACATCTCCGAATTATCCTTGGAGGCCTTAAAAGAGCTGGAACAATTAGAGCCTTTTGGACCCGGTAATGCCACCCCCGTTTTCATTCTGCGCAACGTGGTCTCAGTTCGACCACCCCGAACAATTGGCAACCAAGGACGCCACCTGAAAATCACCATCTGCGACCCCGAATTTGAGGGGGTTGCTATTGATGCAATCGGTTGGAACATGGGTGAATTGGCACCACAAATCAAGCAGAACACCTGGATTGACCTAGCGTTTACGTTGGTAAAAAACACATGGAAACCACGTGGATGGCAAAATCGCACCGAGCTCAACCTTCACCTGAGAGCAATTCAACCCTCCGCTTCTGCTGTTACAGACGCCCGGTAAAGATGCACGTCCTGTTGCGGGAAAGGGATGGTAATCCCATAAGTGCGGAACGCCTCATTAATACGGAAGCGAATATTGCTAGAAATCAGCTTTTGCAAGAATGGCTTTTCAATCCAGAAGTAAACTGTGAACTGCATACAAGAATTAGCAAAATCGTTGAATAAGACCGTCGTTTTCGACTTTTTAACCACCTCATCCTCAGCGTTAGCCGCTTCGAGTAAAATGGTTTTCACCTGCTCAACGTCAGATCCGTATGCAACTCCGACATGTAATTGAATCAAAGTGGCTTTATCGCCCTGTGTAAAGTTCCGAACGGTCTGTCCTGAAATAAGTCCGTTTGGAATGACAATGAGGTTGCCAAATTGCGTAATTACCCGCGTTGAGCGCAAATCGATGCGCTCAACTCGAACCATCATCCCGTCAATTTCCAATTCATCCCCAACGCGCACACCGCCTTCGAACAATAAGACGAATCCAGACACCACATCGTTGAAGAAGTTTTGCAGGCCAATTCCAACACCAACCAACAATGCTGCTGAGCCAGCCCAAAACACCGTCAAGTCAATACCTGCCGTATCCAATGCCACTAAAATGACGAGGAAGTAAACGCCCGTTCGTACCAAACGCATCACCATAAAACGTGTGCCTTCCTCAAAATTGGCATTGCGAAGAAATTTTCGCAACAGAAGCCGCACTGTCCAAATCACCAGTTGAGCCGCCGCGAGAACACTAAAAAAAAGTAGGATTGACCTCAAAGAAAGTTCGATCGAGCCTAAGTCAATTGTGGTATTCAGGAATTCCTTCATCACATCATATCAAGGAAGAATGGCAGTGCCAAAATACGTGGCAATGTTACGTTTTTGTTCATCCAGCGCCTTGCGTCGTTCAATCAGTTTGCGCATGCTCTCTACCGCGGCTTCATCGTTGCGCCCGATAGCATCATTCAACGTCGCCAGCTGCTCTTGTATTTCACGAATTTCTCTACGATTATCACTCATTTTGAGCAAATGCAAAGAATCCATGAGCGCCTTGTTCAGCAAATCCTCTTCCCGGGCGCTGTATATCTGGTGCACCTCTTCCCACCGGGAACTGACTTCATGTTTATCGAGAACGGCCCCTACGACGAAGGATTGTACTTCAGGATCAGGAAGTTTCATAAAATCCTCTATCGACGGGACGGTTTCAGCTCGGGCGTGTTCCACAAAAACGCCATAAACCTTTGCAAAAACGCTGTGCTGAATTTCGAAGTTCAAGCTTTCCATAAATGAGATGACATAACGCGCAAAAGCAACTGTTTCAGGCGCTGCACCTTCCGGCGGCTCTGGCAGTGTGAAATCTCTACCGCCAAAGCGAAGCATTCTCCTTACAAGGTCACGTTCAATAACTGTCCTGTGCGCCTCCTCTTCCGCCATTGCTCCCCCGAGAAATGAATCAGCTGATTTTCCACCCTCGTCAGACCAGTCCGGAGTTGCATGCGCTGGAGGTGGGAATGGCACTTGCTCCCCCATGCGCTGCTTACGGAATTCTTCCCTTTTCAGTGCTTTCTGCTCCTCAAGCAATTTAGCCCGAATGACCTTGTTAATTTCGGACTGGAGTACATCCTCAGAAAGCGCCAGTTCTTCAGACGCCAACTTCACGTAGATACCCTGCTGAATCGCATCTGGGATGACGGCAATTGACCCCAAGATGCTGTGAATCATCTCCGTTCGTTTTACAGGGTCGTCCGCCGAACCTCGAGCAAGGAGCTCCAATTTAAACGCAACGAAGTCCTTTGCTTCATCTTCTATGTAGCGCTTTAGCAGGTCTGCTGGAACTTTTTTGCTGTAACTATCGGGGTCGTCCCCGTCCGGGAAGAGCACAACATTGACATTCAACCCTTCGGCCAGAAGTAAGTCAATCCCGCGCAGGGACGCACGGATGCCCGCCGCATCTCCATCGAAAAGAACTGTGATGTTCTTAGTATAACGGCGAATCAATTTGATTTGATTCACCGTTAATGCCGTGCCACTGGAAGAAACAACGTGTTCAATCCCCGCCTGGTGCAACGCCATAACGTCGGTATAACCCTCTACGAGCAGAACTCGATCTTCCTTAGCAATGGCAGGTTTGGCCAGATGCATACCAAAGAGTACATCTCCTTTGTGGTAAAGAACGCTTTCAGGACTGTTGAAATACTTGGCGACCTTTTTCTCGGTGCTGAGCGTGCGGCCACCGAAAGCAATGGGACGTCCAGTCAGGTCGCGTATAGGGAACATGACCCGCCCTTTGAAGAAGTCCCAGAGTCTACCATCTTTATTCTTGGCCAGTCCTAAAGCCTGCAAGCGTTCTGCGGTATACCCTGCTTCAACAGCCGCCTTGCTCATCGCATCCCAGCTGTCCGGGCAATACCCGATCTTGAAGGTCTTGAGGGTCTCAGAACGGAAGCCACGGCTTTCGAAATAGCTTCTACCAAAGGCTTTCCCTTCCTCAGAGTCGTGCAACTGTTCAGAAAACCAATTTTGGGCCCAGGAGTTCAGAGCGAGCAGGCTGTCCCTCTCTGATCGCGCCTGCTGCTGCTCCAGCGAGATCTCTTCTTCCTCCAGCTCAATCCCATATCGCTCAGCGAGCTGCCTAATGGCCTGAGGGAAACTAAGTTTATCCAGCTCCATTAAGAACGTCACTACACTGCCACCTTTATCACTTGAAAAGCATTTGAAAATTCCTTTTTCCGGCAAGACGTAGAAGGATGGTGTCTTCTCGTTGGTAAATGGACTTAGCCCTCGCAACGCGCTGCCCGACTTTTTGAGCTCCACGTAATCTCCAACAACCTCCTCAATAA
>DIHQ01000133.1:0-41217 GCA_002420235.1 Flavobacteriales bacterium UBA5692 | reverse complement strand
CCAAATGTAAGGAGGACCGCAATAATTCTTCATTAGAAAAAAGACCCGTAGCCACTGCGCGAGGCCCTTCTCTGGTATGATTGTGACTGCCTCAAAAACCTTAATCCTCGAATCACCTGTACTCCCGGCCTAGAGTCACTTGCATTGGAATTAAAGATCTATGCCGCTGGCGACAATAACAATTTGTTAATGGATGTTGAAGTTTTATGGTCATTTTTTGCGCCGAAGGGCAAGCCCTTACCTTCGTTCAAACGATGAGTGCGAAAACACCTTTCCCCATCCCCTGGTTTTTACTCGCTATGGTCCTCGCCTTCGTGACCATGAGCACCATCCAGATTGTCTGGCTTCGAACCTCAGTGCAGATGCGCGAGGAACTCTTCGATGACAACGTCTACCATTCTCTCAACCAAGTGGGTGAAATGCTTACAACGACTTCAACAGGAATGTTGCAAATCGACCTCGAAGCTCTGGCCACGGCGAACGAAAATACAAGAGGCATAAGCACAAAAAGCTCCATCGGAACGGGATTGGATGAAGAAGAGGTTCGCATGCTCAACCGAATTGAAGCCCTGCGGATTGACAGCATACTGCCGGTTATTTTAATAGCTCACGGCATCACCATTCCACCCACAATTGGAGTTTTCGACCGTTATGGACAACCTGTTCGCCTGCAGGAAGCAGATGTAGAATTTCGCGAAGAAATGGCAGCTTCAGCACATAAGATTGCTCTGAACAGCTTAAGCATTAACCTATTCTTCCCGAACAAGGGGCGCTACTTATTGCACAATTTGCTAGGTCAATTTGCCTTGACGGGACTGATGTTAGCCATCATTGCATGGGGATTTTTTACAGCGGTTATCGGAGCGGCCAGAAACAAGCGTATCGATAGAATCCGACGGGATCTGATGAATAACCTGACACATGAACTAAAAACACCCATAAGCACCATTGGGCTCGCTTCAGAAGCATTGAAGGACCCTGACATGCAGAAGGAGACCGACGGCTTCAATTACTACATCGGGCTCATTAACGAGGAAAATAAGCGACTCGGCATGCTTGTAGAGAACGTACTTCAGGCCAGTTTGGCAGAATCAGGGAAAATGCAGCTCTTCAAACAAACCCTCAATATCCATGACCTAATCCGCGAAGTTTTGAAAAATGTCGCCATCCAAGTCCGGAAACATGGAGGAAAGGTGGAACTGGAACTCGAAGCCGAAGATCCCTTCGTACACGTAGACCGGGTGCATTTGAGCAACGTTGTATTCAACCTTGTCGATAACGCAATCAAATATGCCAATGGCCACTTACTACTGTCAATTTCAAGCACACAGACAACAGAAGGAGTAGAATTGCGTTTTACAGATAACGGCATCGGAATCGCGAAGGAACATTTAGGCAAGGTATTTGATAGATTATATCGCGTACCCACCGGTAACGTTCACGACGTGAAAGGATTTGGACTTGGGTTAAGTTATGTCAAAACCGTCATTGACCGGCACCAAGGCTCCATTTACGTGGAGAGCGAAACAGGCAAGGGAAGCAGTTTCATCATGATCTTGCCGCGCACAGAAATTGAATTGAAGAAACCACATTAATCATGAGCGAAACGACCTCATCCTCTATTTTGCTTTGCGAAGACGACCCAAACCTCGGGCGTTTATTATCCGACTACTTGAAGGCTAAAGGATTCGAAACCACATGGGCCAAAGACGGCGTTGATGGCTTGAAAGAATTCCATCGAGGAGCATTTGACTTCGTAATCCTAGATGTCATGATGCCAAGAAAAGACGGTTTCCAAGTAGCTGAAGAAATTCGACAGGAAAGCCGACACTTGCCAATATTGTTTTTAACCGCTCGCTCTACAAATGAAGATACCCTCGAGGGATTCAAAGTGGGTGCTGATGACTACATGACCAAGCCGTTCAGCATGGAAGAATTGCTAGTTCGCATCCAAGCCATTTTGAGACGGGCCGCAGCGCTGCCTGATGAAGATGAGCAGGTCGGAGAAATTAAAATCGGTTCATTTGACTTTGACTACAATACTCAGATACTTCGGCACAATGGACAAGAACAGCGCCTAACTACCAAAGAAAACGAATTGCTGTTTCTGCTGTGCAAGCACCGCAACAGCCTGCTCGAGCGCACTTACGCCTTGAAATCCATTTGGGGCGACCCCAACTATTTCAATGGACGTTCGATGGACGTTTATATCGCCAAACTGCGTCGTCACCTCAAGCCCGATGAATCCATTCAAATTTTGAATGTCCACGGAAAGGGGTTCAAAATGATCACTCCCGATTAAAAAATTGTAGGCCTAATTTAGCCTGGAGATGGTCCAGTCCTTTCCCGTCAATGGGATCAATCGGTTATCACCAACCTAGAGTACATTCCAAGTGTGCCGCTCCGGGAACAGTGCGGAGTGCGCGATCGGGCGATCTGCATGATTCCCTTACCTTTTGCATTCATTGAGCCCAACGAACCAACGGCAAATTCCGTTGGCTTTAAGCGATTGAAACACTACCTTTGCACGCCTTTCAATGCGATACATCCGTGTCTTCAATGCTTAAAATCCTTGCTGGATCTGCCTCCGATTCATTTGGCCGAAAAGTGGCTGAATCATTTGGAGGAAAATTGGTACCTGTTAAAACCACACGCTTCAGCGATGGTGAATTCACGGTAAGCATAGAAGAGACCATCCGCGGCAAAGAAGTCGCTATTGTTCAATCTACGTTCCCCCCAACCGATAATTTAATGGAGCTTTTACTCCTTGTCGACGCGGCGAAGCGGGCGAGCGCTAAGCGCATCATTGCTGTTATTCCTTACTTCGGTTTTGCGCGTCAAGATAGAAAGGACAAACCACGGGTAGCAATCGGGGCCAAGTTAGTTGCAAACTTACTCATAGCTGCTGGCATCGACCGGTTAATCACGATGGACCTGCACGCTGACCAAATTCAAGGGTTTTTTGAAATCCCGGTAGACCACCTTTACGCGAGCACCTTGTTCGTGCCTTATCTCGAAGGTCTGGACCGCAGCAAACTCTGCATTGCTACTCCCGATACAGGGGGAACAAAACGTGCCAATTCTTATGCCAAACACCTTGGAGTGGACATGGCAATTTGCTACAAACAGCGTAAGGTTGCCAACAAAATTGAGCACATGACGGTAATAGGAGACGTAAGAGGCAAAGACGTGGTCATTATAGATGACATGTGTGACACCGCAGGAACGCTAACGAAAGCTGCCTCCCTCATGATGGAACACGGTGCGGAGTCCGTTCGAGCCCTCTGCACACACGCAGTATTAAGCGGCCCAGCCTACGAACGCATCGCTGAATCCGTTCTGACACAATTCGTAGTGACCGATAGCATCCCGCTGAACAAAGAGAAAAATACAGACAAATTCAAGGTGCTAACGGTCCATGAGTTGTTCGCTGAGACTTTAACCTGTCTGGTGGAAAACCGTTCCATCAGCGATACTTTACTAATTCATTAACTATGAAAAATGCATCATTGAGCGGCTCCTTGCGTGGGAGCGTAGGAAAGAAAGATGCCCACCAACTCCGCAAAGAAGACCGGGTCCCCGGTGTTTTATATGGAGGCGGTGAGCAAAAGCACTTTTCCGTGAAAGAGCTAGATATCTCAAAGCTCGTCATCAACCCCGACGTATTTCGTATTCAACTGGAAATCGAGGGTGAAACCTTTGATTGCGTAATCCAAGAAGTCCAATTCCATCCTGTTACCGATCGGATTGTCCATTTGGATTTGCTCGAAATTATCCCCGGCAAACCTGTTCGTGTGGAACTGCCTTTGCGCACCACTGGTACAGCCGCAGGTGTAATAGGAGGTGGCCGTTTGCAAATGCTATTTCGCCGCATTCCCGTTCGCGGATTGGCTGATGATTTGCCAGAATCCATAACCATTGATGTGTCTGCACTCGAAATCGGAGACAACAAGCGCGTTTGTGATATCGATGTCCCAAATTGCACGGTTCTGTTGAACGATTCTTCGCTTTTAGCCTCTGTCACGCGAACGCGAGCAGCCATGTCGGCTGACAGCGGTGAAGAAGGAGAGGGCGAAGGTGAAAGCGAGGGTGATGCAACTGAAACAACTGCTGAAGGAGGCGACACGCCAGCATCAGAATAAAGGTGCTTCTCTTGCCGAAACCTTAACCAATAGTGATGAAGTTCCTCATTGTTGGCCTAGGTAACCCCGGAAGTGAGTATGAGGGCACCCGACACAATATCGGGTGCCAGGTGGTGGACGCTATCGCTCGAAATAACGAATCATCGTTTGATCTCTGTCGATACGGCGAGGTTTGCACTATCCGTTTTAAAGGAAGGATCCTGGTGTTGCTTAAGCCCTCTACCTATATGAACCTCAGCGGAAAAGCTGTCCGCTATTGGATGGAATGCGAAAAGATCCCTGTCGATCGTGTACTTATCATTACCGATGACCTCGCACTGCCATTCGGCACCTTGCGCATGCGTTCCAAAGGCAGCGGGGGTGGTCACAACGGCCTTGGCAACATCGAAAGTATGCTCAACACTTCGAAGTACCCAAGACTGCGGTTCGGCATTGGAGCCGACTTCCAAAAAGGCCAACAGGTGAATTACGTACTCGGGAAATGGACGGAGGAAGAAAGTAAATCTCTAATCGAACGGCTACAACACTTTGAAAAAAGCGTTCAATCGTTTGTGTCGATTGGAATCGAACGAACTATGAACCACTTCAACAACACCTGATCATTCATAAAGGTGGTTGTTGCTGATATAATTCATGACCTTATCGTGTAGCAAATACCGAATGTCTTTGGTGTTTTTGATTGCGTCTCTCAAGTAGGTCGATGAAATGCTAATCATGGGGGCATCACACCAGTGAATATTTGCATGAGTTCGAGGCACAATACCCTTGGCGCTGGCAACAGTTGACGCCACTGATTGCGCGTCGGAGGTTCGGCGCGGATATACAAGGATGTGATGATTTTCAACCAACTCCCAATAATCCTGCCAGGTATGGAGGCGAACGAAATTATCCTCTCCGATGATGATGCTGAATTCAACTTCGGGGTACTTCGAGCGCAAGTGTCGCATAGTGGCAGCGGTGAAGTTGGGTTGAGGCAAATTGAATTCCACATCGCTGCCTTTAAGTTTCTCGTTTTCAGAAACAGCAAGGTTTACCATTTGCAACCGGTGCGCCTGGCCCAGTAGTTCCCTTGGTTTTTTTTGCGGATTGTATGGAGTCACCACAAGCCACACTTCTTCGACATCAGTGTAGTGAGCCATGTGGTTGGCAATAACCAAATGTCCTAAATGAACAGGATTGAATGTTCCAAAGTACAATCCGATTTTACCTTTTCCTTCCCGGGTCATGCGTTCATGGTATTTTCGGCATGTTCCTTAAGCCATAAGACCGCTTGCTCCTGAGCTGCTTCGAGATTGTCATTTACGAGAACCTTATCAAAATTAACGTTATGTCTAAGCTCCCATTCCGCTTTCGCCAAACGTTCTTCTATGCGCTCTTGACCATCCGTGCCTCGACTTTCTAAGCGATGACGAAGTGCCTCGAATGATGGCGGTTGAATGAATACGGCTAGTGCTTTTTCACCAAGCAACCGGCGCAAGTTGGCGCCGCCTACAACATCTAAATCGAAAACAATCGTTTTACCCTCGGACCAAAGGCGTTCCAGTTCTGTCTTCAACGTGCCGTAAAATTTTCCCGGATAGACCTCTTCCCATTCCAAAAACGCCCCAGAATCGATACGGGACTGGAACGCTTCAACTGACAGGAAATAGTAATCCTCGCCATCTTGTTCGGCACCTCGGGGCAAGCGAGTAGTAGCACTGATGCTGAATGCTAACTGCAATTCAGGGTGTCCTAAGAGGTAACGTACAATGGTCGTTTTACCCGCTCCAGAAGGCGCTGAGAAGATGACTGCTTTCCCTTTGATATCAGAGAGCATTTAGGATCTGTTCTTTGATTTTTTCAAGTTCATCCTTCATCTGCACCACAACTCGCTGCATCTCCGCATCGTTTGCCTTACTTCCTAAAGTATTGATTTCTCGACCGATTTCTTGGGTAATGAATCCGAGCTTTTTGCCTTGACCCGGAGCTTGCGCCAAGACATCCAAGAAGTGTTCGCAATGGGCGCTCAGCCGAACCAATTCCTCCGAAACATCAAGCTTCTCCATGTAGAACAGCATCTCCTGCTCAAATCGATTTTCATCCAGCCTGCCTTTGTCGTGCAGCTCATTGAAATTAGACTGAATACGATCTCGGATTCGCTGAACTCGTGCCTTCAAAAGGGGTTCAACGGTATCTTTAAAGGACTGGATGTTGCGAATTCGCTTGTTAAAATCAGCCTCCAGCGACTTACCCTCTTCTTTGCGGAATTGTATGAATTGGTCAACGGCCTCGTCAATCAACGCTGCTATGGCCTTCCACTCTGCTTCATCGATGTCATCATTAGCCTGTTGAATCACATCTGGCATGCGCATGGCCATGGCGAGCAGAGCATTATCCTTTTCAGGAAATCCTTGCCCCGCAGCTAACTCGCCTAGCTCAGTTACATACGCCTCAATCAGGAGTTTGTTCAATTCCCTTGGCTCCGCTCCTTCAACAATGTAATGCAGGCTCAAATCACATTTGCCACGCCCTATCGTTGTACCCAGATGCTTCCTCAATTCCATTTCCTTGGCCCGAAAAGCTGAGGGCATGCGAACACTCAAGTCCAATTGCTTGCCATTGAGCGAGCGGATTTCAGCCATGTAGCGACGTGAACCAACTCGCGCCGATGCTTTTCCATAACCAGTCATAGAGTATATCATGGAAGGAATTTTCAGCAAAGATAGGTACACGCGGTGTGGTTGGGAGGGCCGTACCTTTGCGCCATGAGTCGCATTCAGCGCATTCAAGTTCCAGTCGAAAAGGAACTGGCTAAATTCCAAGGACATTTTAAGTCGGCCATGGGCACAGATGTCGCACTGCTCGACCGCATCATGCGTTACATAATCAAACGCAAGGGTAAGCAGATGCGCCCGTTGTTTGTGTTCTTATCTGCAAAAACCGTGACGGGAGGGCAACATGAACTCGAAGAAAGGAGCCACATCGCCGCAACGCTTATTGAACTATTACACACGGCCACGCTGGTTCACGATGATGTCGTAGACGAGAGCCATTTGCGTCGAGGGTTCTTTTCCATTCAAGCATTATGGAAGAAAAAAATTGCTGTACTCGTCGGTGACTATTTGCTGTCTCGTGGACTGCTCATGGCGGTAGACCGTGAAGCCTATGATTTGCTCAAAATCACCTCCGAGGCAGTTCGCTCAATGAGCGAAGGGGAGTTATTACAAATTGAAAAGGCCCGACGCTTGGATATCACTGAAGCGATTTATTTCGACATAATCAAACGCAAAACAGCCTCTCTGATCGCCGCCTGCTGCGCCTGCGGTGCGGCATCCGTTCATCCTATGAAGGAAGGCAATGCCGAAGATGTGGAGCGAATGCGCAAGTTTGGCGAGCTCGTTGGCCTGGCCTTCCAAATAAAAGATGACCTCCTTGATTTAGGCGAAGGTGAACGCATTGGCAAGCCCACCGGCGGCGATATCCGAGAACGGAAGATGACCTTACCCCTCATCCACACCCTACAGACTGCCGCACCTGCGGAGCGACGGAGGCTCATTCGGCTTGTTAGATTTCGTAATAACGACAACACGGCCGTCCAACAGGTCATAAATTCCATTATCCAAGGCCCCGGCATGCAATACTCTCGGAGCAAAATGCGCGAACTCGCTCAAGAAGCACTGGACCTCCTCGATGCCTATCCCCCATCGGAAGCCAAAGAAGCTTTGGTAGATCTGGTCGAATACACCATGGAACGCAAACGCTGATGACACGTTGGGCCATCTTCTTCGTTTCGGTCATTACTGCTTGTTCAGACATCAAGCAACAGACCATCACGGACTACTGGCCCAACGGCAATGTCAAGCGCGAATTAGTCGTCGTAGCGGGAGACACAACGGCAATCACCATATACGATGAGGCTGGTCGCTTATCGAAAATATGCCGATGGTCTAAAGGGGAAAAACATGGCAAATGGGAAGCATACTATCTAGATGGGAAGCCTTGGTCATTTCACCAGTATAAACGAGGGGTTCAAGTTGGAGCCTATCACACCTGGCACCCCAACGGCGAACCTTTTATAACCGGGCAATACGACTCCATTGGAAATCCCGCTGGTATTTGGCGTTTCTTCGATGATAAAGGGCATTTGATTAAAGAGGAAATCGGCCCCTCCGTCCACAATTAGACGTTAATAGGACTCACTAACTTGGAAGCGGTAAGGCTGGACCCGGCGCTAATTTTGTAGAAAGAAAGTTTCTATGCCTGCAACGCTCCAATTTTCTTGGCCCAGACTGCTCTCAACCCTTATTTTGTGGATGTTGATTTGGATGGCAATGGGCGTCTGCTTCGTAGCCCACGCAGAAGCACCGTCTTTAAGTGCTCCCGAGCAATACATCGCTGATTGGAACGATGAGGCTGTTTACCAAATGGCAGTGTACGGCATTCCCGCTAGCATCACTCTAGCGCAAGGCATATTGGAAAGCGGAAGCGGACGCAGTGAGTTAGCTGCCAAATCCAATAATCACTTCGGAATCAAATGCCATAGTGACTGGGACGGAGAGCGGGTGTACCACGATGACGACCGTCGCAACGAGTGCTTTCGTTCATATGGCAATGCCTCGGAGAGTTTTCACGATCACAGTAAATTTCTCAAGCGTAACCGCTACGAAGTGCTTTTTGAACTAGAGCCAACCGATTATGTGAGTTGGGCTAAGGGGCTTAAGAAGTGCGGCTACGCGACCAATCCGAAATACGCCAACCAGCTTATCGAACTTATAGAACGTTACGAGCTCAATCAATACGACGACGAAGGGCTCGCGTTAAAAGCCGAGCGGGAGGCCTTTGCCGCGAAAACAGGCAACGCTTCTCCGAATGAAGCCCTCGAAACAGTTCAAAACAAAGCGTTAAATCCGGCCAAAAGCTCGAGATCCCTAGGACACAGAAGCGTGCAAACCAGCGAGAATTACATTCAATATATTCTAGCCGAATCCGGAGACAGCTATGAGGCACTTAGTGTCGAATTAGACTTAATGAGGTGGCAACTATACAGCTACAATGACATCGACCGCAAGGGCGGGAATTACGCGCCGAAAATTGGTGAAATCATCTACCTTCAGCCCAAGCGTCGACGAGGGCGAACCTTATGGATGGAAATTCGCTCTGACGAAAGCATCTGGGAAGCATCGCAACGCTGCGGTGTTAGCGTTAAAGCTCTGGTCCGAAAAAATCGATTGACCCCAGAATCCCCGCGACCAGCGAACAATAAGTTATCGCTCAAGTGGCGCATTACGGAAGAAGGTAGACTGCCCAAATGGGTCCGTACAATTCGTGGCCTGAGTAGCTAAATTACAATCGACGGTTTTAAAGCGGGCACAGGCAACTTAACTTAGCGAACAAACCCTTCTGCCATGCCGTTTTACCATACACTTGGAACTGTGCCTAAAAAGCGACACACGCAATTCCGAAAAGAAGACAAGACCCTTCACCACGAGCAATTATTTGGAACCATCGGATTCGTGGGAATGAGCTCATTGCTCTACCACCACCACCGTCCTACCATGGTGAAACGAGTCGTGGCCTCGCGTGATGTTCAGCCCAAGGCAGCAATAAGGAACAATTTGTTGAGCCGAAAACTCGAGGGGTTTAAGGTCAATCCCATCGCAGATTACCTCGAAAGTCGAACCGCAATTCTGTTCAATTCCGATGTAACTATCCACCTTGCCGCTCCGACATCTAGTATGGATACAGAGGTGTTTTTTAAAAATGCTGACGGAGACGAAGTTGTCTTCGTACACGAAGGTGCCGGAACACTGCACACAATGCTGGGCAAGCTCCCCTTCAAGCCAGGCGACTATATCGTTATCCCCAGAGGCATCATTCATCGGTTCGCATTTGATGGCCCAAATAATCGGCTTTTTATTACTGAATCGGCTCACCCGGTACACACACCAAAACGGTACCGAAATCACTTCGGGCAGCACCTCGAGCATAGCCCCTACTGCGAAAGAGACATTCACCCGCCCACAGAATTGGAAACCATAGATACCATAGGTGAATTCCCAATCCACATCAAGAAACAGGGTTCCATTCACGAATACATTTATGCTGCTCATCCCTTTGATGTAGTAGGATGGGACGGCTATCACTTCCCGTACACTTTATCCATACACGATTTCGAGCCCATCACAGGTCGAGTGCACCAACCGCCTCCGGTGCACCAAATGTTTGAAACGGATGCTTTCGTTATCTGCAGCTTTGTGCCGAGATTCTACGACTACCATCCTCTGTCAATCCCTGCTCCTTATAACCACAGCAACATCGACTCGGATGAAGTGCTTTACTACGTTGAGGGTGATTTCATGAGTCGTACCGGAATCGACCGTGGATACATCAGCCTACATCCTTCAGGTATTCCACACGGACCTCACCCAGGAACCTACGAAGGAAGCATTGGCAAGACAAAGACCGACGAATTGGCCGTTATGGTCGATACGTTTCGTCCGCTTCAGGTCACAGAAGCGGCCCTTGCTATTGAACACAATGATTACCATCAATCTTGGCTAGAGCCCGGAGTGAAATGAATCACACAAACCACAACCCCTCCCCAAAACTCAATAAGGTAGTGCCGGAGGCAGAGGATTTCCTGCCTTTGCTAGGCACAGATTATATTGAAATTTACTGCGGAAACGCCAAGCAAAGCGCATACTACTACATGACCGCATGGGGTTATAAACCCGTTGCCTATTCAGGGCTCGAAACCGGCAATAAATCAAGCGCCTCATATGTCCTCCGACAAGACAAAATAACCATTGTCTTGACCTCCCCGCTCAAACCAGATGGCCCAATTAACGATCATGTCAACCGCCACGGCGACGGCGTCAAAGTGGTAGCTCTGTGGGTCGACGACGCCAATAAAAGTTATTTGGAGACCACCAAACGCGGTGCCGTGAGCGTCTTTAAACCTGAAGTACGAAAAGACGCGAACGGGCAAGTCATCCTGAGTGCCATCAAAACGTATGGAGAAACCATACATGTTTTTGTTGAACGGAAAAATTATAGCGGCGTTTTCCTTCCCGGCTATGAAGCATGGAGCCCTTCAGTGCCGGTGGAATCTGTTAGGCTGCAATACGTCGACCACATGGTCGGCAATGTCGGATGGGGTGAGATGACCACGTGGGTTGACTTCTACGCTGAGATCATGGGATTTGCCCAGTTGATTTCATTCGATGACAAAGACATCAGCACGGAGTACACCGCTTTAATGTCCAAGGTCATGTCCAATGGCAATGGCCGCATCAAATTTCCCATCAATGAACCAGCTAAAGGTCGAAAAAAGTCCCAAATCGAAGAGTACATTGATTTTTACGGTGGCGCCGGGGTCCAGCACATAGCCCTGGCCACTTCAAATATCATCGAAACCGTGACCGAATTACAACGGCGCGGAGTTGAGTTTTTAAGGGTGCCCAGCACATACTATGACACCATTTTAAATCGGGTGGGAGAAATCGATGAAGATTTAGAGCCTTTGCGCAAATTGGGGATTCTTATCGACCGCGACGACGAAGGTTATTTGCTTCAAATCTTCACGAAGCCAGTGGTAGACCGACCCACTATGTTCTTCGAAATCATTCAGCGCAAAGGTGCCAAATCCTTCGGAAAAGGTAATTTCAAGGCGCTTTTTGAAGCCATCGAACGCGAGCAAGAAACCCGCGGCACCCTTTGACTTGTTCATGCTAAATCCCACCCTGCTAAAAGTCAATCAGCTCACAATTTCGTTCGGTGATCGACAAGTGGTCAGCGATGTTGATTTCACTTTGCAACATGGTGAAATCTTGGCCGTCATCGGCGAAAGCGGTTCTGGGAAGAGCGTCACCTGTTCGGCGATCGCTGGACTCCTGCCTCGCCAAGGCCGAATCACCAAAGGTCAGTGCTTACACGTGCCTTCTGAAACACTTTGGGCTGCCGCCAACACACCCTCCAATGCACCCCTAGGTCGAGGTCTAAGCCTTATCTTCCAGGATCCCATGTCATCTCTTAATCCATCAATGCGAATAGGGTGGCAAGTAGCAGAAACAGCGCTGGTGCATCAACATCAGAACAAATCCGAAGCGCGCAACCTCGCCATAGCTTTACTAAAAGAGGTCGAACTTCCCAATGCGGAGGCCGCCTTCATGAAATACCCTCACGAAATGAGCGGTGGTCAAAAGCAACGGGTGATGATTGCCTTGGCTTTAGCTGCTAATCCCGAAGTGCTCATCGCCGATGAACCAACAACAGCCTTGGATGCCCCAGTGCAGAGATCCATTCTGACTTTGCTGAAAAAGATTCAAAAAAAACGGCAGATGGGTGTCATTTTCATCTCTCATGACCTAGACGTCGTGCACGCCATAGCAGATCGTATACTGGTCATGCAGCTCGGCCAAATTGTGGAGTCCGGAGATGTCAATATCATCCTGGAACAGCCCGCCCATCCATACACACGGGCATTGCTGAATGCTCGTGAGACCAACCTTTTTAAACAGAATGAACCTTCCAAAATGCCTTTGCTTAAAGCGGTTAATGTATCTAAATGGTACGGCGATTTCTGTGCAGTGCGCGATGTGAGTTTGTCCATAGGTATGGGCGAGAGGGTCGGGCTAATTGGCGAAAGTGGCAGCGGAAAATCCACTTTAGGCCGAATGCTCATCGGTATGCTCGAAGCGAGCTCAGGAGCAATCACTTTTGGGGCGGAAACGGTCGACACCTATAACCATTCAAGTATGACCCGCCTGCGACGACGCGCACAGCTGGTCTTTCAAGATCCGTATTCGGCGCTAAATCCCAAAATTACCATTATGAGCGCCCTTGTCGAAGTCCTGCACCATACCGGTGTAAAATCGCCGATGGCATTTGACCATGCCAACCGCCTGCTTATGGAAGTAGGACTCGAGGCAAGCGACGCGAACAAATACCCCGATGAATTCAGTGGAGGACAGCTTCAACGCATCGGCATCGCCCGGGCACTAGCAATGGAGCCGGAGTTCTTGGTGCTGGACGAGAGCGTGGCCGCCTTAGACTTGCAAATTCAACGCGATGTGCTGGCATTGTTAGACCGAATTGGGCGGAAAAGAAAGCTTACCTACCTTTTCATAAGCCACGACCTCGACATTGTGGCCTCTTTCTGCAGCAAACTCGTTATTCTCGAAAGGGGAAAGGTCATAGAGATTGGCGCGACGGAAAAAATCATGTGCCAACCGTCCACAGAATACACAACTAAACTTCTGGACTCGCGTCCCAAATCCTTACGGTGAAGAAGCCGATTATCGGAAGCCAATTCCTGCCTACTCATTTCGTAATTTGGCGCTTTTATTCCAGGCATACTTACCATGTCCGATTCTTTAATTCAATCCTCTCTAAACAAGGGCGTTCTGACACTCACCATCGCACGTCCAGAAGCCTTAAACGCATTGAACGCGGCAGTAATATCCCAGCTTGCCGAATCAATAGAGGAAGCACAAAAACAACCTGAAGTCCATGTTATCATCATTACGGGTAGTGGCGAAAAAGCTTTCGTTGCTGGGGCTGATATAAAAGAATTTGCCGGCTTCAACGCCCAACAGGGAAGGCAAATGGCCCAACGAGGCCAAGAAGATTTATTCAATCGAATCGAACGAAGCGCCAAACCGGTCATTGCAGCCATCAACGGATTCGCCTTGGGAGGCGGACTTGAATTGGCCCTGGCATGCCACGTTCGCATCGCTTCAGAAAATGCTCGTATGGGCTTACCCGAAGTGTCGCTTGGAGTCATCCCCGGTTACGGCGGAACCCAAAGGTTGCCTCAAATTGTGGGAAAAGGGAAGGCCTTTGAAATGATCTTGTCCGCCGGCATGGTGAACGCCGAAGACGGATTAGCTTGCGGCTTGGTCAACCAAGTGGTGCCTTTGAAATCCCTTGCTGAGACAACGGATACAATGGCACGAAAAATGATGAAGAACTCGCCACGAGCTCTTCAAACGGCCATCAAGGCTGTTTTATCCGGTTACGAGGAAGGCGTCAATGGCTTTAATGCAGAGATCGCATACTTTGGGGCTAGCTTCGAAACGGACGACTTCCAAGAAGGCACCCAAGCATTCATCGAGAAACGTAAACCCCAATTCACGGGAAAATGAGACAAGAGACGAAAGTCTTCATCCGAAACCGCAGTGGTCATTCACTGCCAAAGTATTCGACAGCCTTGAGCGCGGGAATGGATGTCCGCGCCAAACTCGATACTACGGTCATTCTCCAACCCGGTGCATACCAGTTAATCTCTACCGGCCTATTTGTGGCTCTGCCCGCAGGTACCGAGCTCCAAATCCGCCCGCGATCGGGCCTCGCCTTGAAATACGGTGTCACGGTGTTAAATGCCCCAGGAACAATCGATGCGGATTACCGAGGTGAAATCGGAGTAATACTCATCAACCACAGTGCACAACCTTTCACAATAAAAAATGGAGAACGCATCGCGCAGCTTGTACTAGCAAGGCACGAGCGAATAGCGTGGACCGAAACCGAGAATTTACCCGAAAGCCAGCGGGGAACCGGCGGCTTTGGAAGCACAGGAATCGATTAAGCTGAATACCTCATGAACATCGTAATCCCCATGGCCGGACGTGGAAGCCGACTTCGGCCCCATACGCTCACTGTGCCCAAACCATTGGTACCCGTCGGTGGTAAACCCATTGTAGAGCGATTGGCCGAAGACATCGTTATGATGAGCGCCGAACCTGTTGAAGAAATTGCCTTCGTAATCGGCGATTTTGGTGTTGAAGTGGAAACGCAACTTTTGGCCGTAGCTGAACGCCTCGGGGCAAAAGGGCACATCTGCTACCAAGATGAACCGCTCGGAACTGCCCACGCTATTTTGTGTGGAGCGACTTGTTTGACCGGACCCGTAGTCGTCGCGTTTGCGGATACGCTGTTCCGCGCTGATTTCACAATTGACCCTAACGTAGACGGCGTTCTTTTTGTCAAGGAAGTGGACAGTCCCAATGCGTTCGGAGTGGTGATAACCGATGCTGATGGTGCTATCACAGACTACGTCGAAAAGCCAGCTGAACCTATTTCCAACTTGGCTATGATCGGCATTTATGCCTTCCGAGACGGCGAGCGATTGAAGCACGAGTTGCAGCGGCTCATTGACGAAAATGTCATACAAGGGGGAGAATATCAGCTGCCTGATGCCTTGCGCAACATGACCCAAGCAGGCTTGCGATTTGAACCCGGCACAGTGACACATTGGATGGATTGCGGCAACAAAGCCGCCACAATTGATACCAATCAGAACATCCTCGCGCTCACCGCAGATGAACTGGAAGTGCCGGCGGATGCCATCGTCCAAAACAGCATCATCATTCCCCCCTGCCACATCGGGACTGGCGTGCGCGTGATCAATTCAGTAGTTGGACCCTACGTAAGCGTCGGAGAAGGCACGGCCATTGAAGACGCACGCATAAGTAATTCGTTGATTCAAGCCCATTCGTTGGTGAAGGACAAGGTCCTCCGTGATGCAATGATTGGAAACCACGTTCGCATTTTGGGCAGTCCGAACGATATGAACCTCGGCGATTACAACGAAATCAAATAGTCTTGCGCGCCTCATCTTTCATCAAATACACGCTTGCCGCCCTTGCGGTTGTCATCCTTGCCGGGTGCAAAAACTCCGCAGATCTTGTAGATCTTCCGGTGTACGATGAAAGCTTCCAACGAACCTACTTCGAAGGTCAAAATCACTTAGCTAAAGGAGATCTGGACCTGGCGTACACCTCTTTTTTATCCTGCCTTGACCTGCAGCCTAATGAACGTGCATTACACTTCGACCTCGCCAAAATCGACCTTCAGCGCGAGCAATACGAATCAGCTGTCAACCATTTGAATCGTGTACTGGAAAAAGAAGAAAGCCACCGTTGGGCCCACGAATATCGAGCTGAGGCATTGCTTGCTGTCGGAGATGTTGAGGCGGCTTTGAACGACTTGATATGGGTAATGCATTCGCGACCCGGGGACCTTGATTGGATTTATGAATGGAGCAAGAAGTTGGCCGACTCGGGTGAGCCAGTTGCAGCGCTGGCACTGTGTGACGCTTACGAAGAGCAAACCCCGGGTGAGCCCGAAATACGCTTGCAACGATTTTACTTTTTAGAATTATTAAGCGACTACGAAGCCATATACACTGGTCTGCAGAAGGCCGTTACCGAGTTTCCAGATATCCCCGAATTCAAGTTGCAATGGGCGCAAATGCTCCGAGCCACAAACCAAGATGATGCTGCCCTGGCTACTTTACTCGAGGTCATTAGTGCAGATCCGAGCAACGGCACAGCGCAATTGGATTTAGCGCACGTCTACACCGCGCTCAACGAAATCAGCCTAGCACAAGAGGCCCTTTTGATTGCATTCGCTTCTCCTGATGTTTTCATTGAAGAGAAACGAGAAATTCTATTGCAGTACCTGCAAATCGCCGCGGTCAACCCTGACTTAAATCCAATGGTCGAAGCACTCCTTGAAGCCGCGCTGGGTCAACACCCCAAATCAGCCGAGCTTAACATGCTCGCCGCTGACTTTGAGCAAGGTCAAGGCCGCATTGACGCTGCCATCATGCACACAAAAGCTGCCATCGAAGCCAACCCTGCAGACCCCTCAACTTGGACCAATCTTATCGCGCTTGACGCGGACCTTGGACGATTCGAAGACATGTTCTCTCACGCAGCTCAGGCCATGGACTTGTTTCCCCTCGAGGCCAACTTCGCCTATTATGCTGGCGTAGCTGCCATCCAACTTGGAGATTTCACAACTGTCATTTCGGTGCTGGAGCGAGGAATCGGAGCGGTTCTTGACGCACCCGAGATGGAAGGGCTAATGCAGGGCATGCTCGGCGATGCCCTGCACGCCACCAGCAATGCACGACGAGCATTTGATGCCTACGAAAAAAGCCTAGAGCTACTGCCAGATAACCCAACAGTTCTGAATAATTACGCCTACTACCTAGCCGAGGCAAACGAAAATCTTCCGCTTGCCTTAGAGTTGAGCACAAGATTGATGGAAGTGGCACCTTTGGAGCCCAATTTCATGGATACACATGCCTGGGCCCTCTACAAGAATGGACAATACCCAGAAGCTCTAGATTTCATCACGCAAGCCTTATATCAATCCGAGAATCAGGGGCCAGCATTTTGGGACCATGACGGAGATATCAGATGGGCGATGGGAGATGTTGAAGGAGCCTTGTCCTCATGGCAACGAGCCCTCGAAGCTGGCGGAGACGCCGATAAACTAAACGCCAAAATTCGAGCGTGCCAATGAAAAAGCGACGCCTCCTTTTTCTGGCCATCGGTATTCTATTCACCATTGGAACAGGCTGCTTTAATTCTGAGCGAATTGCATATGACAAGCCTTTGAAAAACCTGAGCGTCAGTCAAATTCTCGAACGCCATGATGAACAGTCGGCGGAATGGGATTGGATTGGAATGCGCTTAGACGTAACGGTCGAAAATAACGGACAGCGAGAGTCTTTCAAGGCTTCCGTTCGCATGGCCCGGGACAGTGCAATCTGGATGAGTATATCTCCAGCTCTTGGGGTCGAAGTGGCCCGAATTATGCTGGAGCCGGACACGGTACTTTTTATCAGCAAGGTGCCTGGCGACAAATTTTATTACACGGGAAATTATGAAGCGCTCGAAGATTGGGCCGATACACCTATGAGCTTTAAAGATGTACAAGCCGTTTTGGGCGGATTCCCGATGGGGCTGTATCCCCAGCAGGACAAATTCAATTCTAAAGTGGACGGCGGTGACTATACCTTGATTGGAAAGTACAAACGAAAAATACGGCGTTTGGTCGGTGTCAACGATAACCATTTAGAGCCAGAGGATTCATTGAACATTCAGCTGCCTCTGCGCCGATACGAAAGGCTTCGAAACCGGACCGAAGATGAAGATCTGCTCATTAAGCGGTATTGGTTTGATGGGGTTACCTTCGACCCGGTACGTGATCAATTTGACGACCTGTACTACCAGCGATCGCTAACGCTTGAACGCAGTGATTTTGAGGATTTTGAAGGCGGACGGTTTCCAAATGCATGCCGTGTCTTAATCGCCACAGTGGATGGCTCTGCCACCATGGAGTGGGAAGTGATGCGTATACGGTTCGGTCGCGCATACGACTTCCCGTTTGAAATACCAGAAGGCTATGAGCAGCGCACCGGGTTCTAAAGCCAAGTTTCAGATGCTTGTCCTTGCAACCATCACTGTGTTCGGAAGCACAAGTGGTGCCTATGCCCAGAGCAAATCCGAATTGCAAAAAGAGCGCGATGCCATTCAATCCAAAATCACGACCACAGAAAAACTCCTCAACCAGACGGCCTCCAACAAAAAAGATGCCCTTGTCCAGCTGCGGTTGGTGAACGAGCGCATGAACTTACGTGAGCAACTCATACAGCATCACCAAGCGGGAATTCGAAGGCTCGAACAGTCCATGACCAACACAGATTCCGAAATCCGAGCACTCGAAGGTCACATCGCTGCCATGAAAGACGAATACGCGCGAATGATACAGGCCGCCTTCAAGCATTCCCTCGGGCACAACCCGTGGATGTATGTATTTGCCGCAGAAGACTTTACCCAAGCTATCATTCGGTTTCAACTACTTCAGTCGTATTCCTCGCTGCGCAAAGAGCACGTGGAACAGATTGAAGATTCACAGTTAAATCTGGCTGAAAATCGAATATCCTTAGAAAGGAAACGGTCAGAATTAAAAGACGCGCTTGCCAACGTAAATGGCGAACGAAACCGCTTGTCTAAGGACCGCATCGAGCGTCAAGCACTCGTTAAATCCCTGAAAGGAGAGGAATCTCGTTTGCGAATTCAAGTCCAAAAGGCTGAGGCTGAAAAAGCACGTCTCAATAACGCCATTCGCAAAATAATTGAGGTAGAACTGAAAGCAGAACGCGAGAGTTCAGCGGGAGAGTTTGCGCTTACCCCGGAAGGAAAAATTGTCTCCGATGCCTTCGAAAGCAACCGCGCTACATTGCCTTGGCCCGTAGTACGAGGCGTATTGACGGGAAAATTCGGGAGGCAGCCACACCCCAGCTTGCCAGGCATTACCATCGAAAACAACGGCATTGACATCTCTACCGAAGCAGGGAGTTCAGCGCTTTCAATTTTTGCCGGTTCTGTCTCCAGTACCTTTGAAATTCCCGGGGCAGGCTGGACCATTATTCTTTCACATGGCGCATTTCGAACTGTTTACAGCAACCTATTTGCCGTGAACATCGCAAAAGGCGATCAAGTAGAAGCCGGAGAGAAAATCGGCACGGTATTAACCACGAATGGCCAATCCACTCTCCACTTTGAAGTGTGGCAAGTCCAGGGCAATAATCATTCACCTCAAAACCCCGCGAAATGGTTAGTGCGCAATTGAATCCCAATTTAACGCGATTGCACTGTTCGAACGAGTTGTCGAATTTTGCATCAAGAAAATTTTATCTCCATGAAACTTCGATTACAAATATTTTTTAAGTCATCCCTAATTCTGCTCCTTGTCGTTCTCATTCAATGTGGCTCAAATGAAAAAACCGAAACAAGCCAAATTAGAATTGTCTGCACTACAGGGATGGTCGCGGACTTAGCTAAGCAAATTGTCGCAGAAGATGCCATCGTCGAATTCATAATCCCCGCTGGCCTAGACCCCCACACGTATAAACCCACAGCACAGAATGTTGCGGATATCCTCTCTGCAGATATCGTCATGTACAGCGGAATTGGGCTCGAGGCTCGACTTGAAGAGGTATTGTCAAATTTTGGTGAACAACCAGGAAAGATGGTTTTTTCCCTCGGAGAAGCTCTCGATATATCCAGTCTCATTGTCACTGATGATGGCCACTCTGTTGACCCTCATTTCTGGTTTGACATCGACCTATGGAAGGTTGCTACATCACACGTTGCCAAGGAACTCTCAGTTCGCATGCCTGAACTTGAAAAGGATTTTCAGAAAAGGTCCGAGCAATACGTCAATTCATTGGATGGATTAAAAAAATGGGTTGCCACAGAGCTTGAGAAGATCCCTATGAAACAAAGAGTACTGGTCACAGTACATGATGCGTTTTCCTACTTCGGTAAGAGTTTTGCTATTGATGTCCGAGGGCTTCTGGGGGTTTCTCCAGAAATAGATGCAGGCGTGCAGGATATCTCGCAGCTGATTGACTTTCTTTTCGAGAACGAAATCCAGGCAGTTTTTGTTGAAGAATCACTTCCCACGAAAACCATGGAAGCGGTTATCGATGGTTGCCAAATGAAAGGACACGATGTGTCATTAGGTAAAAAATTGTATGCAGATAATGTTGGAGAAGTAGGATCTGCTCAAGATAATTATATCGGGATGTATCAATACAATGTTCAAACAATAGTGACCGCCCTTACCGAATGACCCCGAATTCCTGCCTTCTCGCTCGCAATCTGTCATTCTCGTTTGGTGAAAATCCCGCCATACATGAAATCAGCGTTGAATTCACTAGGGGGAAAATTACCGGAATAATGGGGCCAAACGGGAGCGGAAAATCTACCCTGTTGAAGTGCCTGTCAGGTATCATTGAGCCGCATTCTGGTGACGTTCTTGCTTTTGGTGGTTTACTATCGGATTTTCAAGATAAAATTAGTTATATACCTCAGAAAGAAAAGATTGATTGGGACTTCCCGATAACGGTAAAAGACTTGGTAAGAACTTCTTTGTACAAGAGCCTAAAATGGTACGAGCGATTTTCTGCAGAATTAATTCGTCTGTCTGATCAAGCAATTCAGACAATGGGGCTTGAAGGATTCGAAAACAAACAGATTGGACAACTTTCAGGAGGGCAGCAGCAACGAGCGTTTCTTGCACGAGCCTTGGCCTCAAATGCAGAGGTATTCCTGCTAGACGAGCCGTTTACCGGTCTGGATGCAAAAGCTACAGAAGACCTTATCAGGATTCTAAAAAAGATTCGGGATGATGGAAAGTCTGTAATAGTTGTTCACCATGATTTCTCCAATGCCGCACTATTCTTAGATGAGATTATCCTATTGAAAACCACGGTACTGAAGTTTGGATCAGCAAACGAAGTCATCAATTCTCCGGAATTGCGGCGCGCATTTGGGTTTCCTGGAATGGGACAAATGCACTGAAAATTAGTTGAATGGACTTTCTTGTCAACCCTGTTTTTATAAATGTCTTGATGGGTGTAGTACTCATCTCGATTTCGACAGCGGCAGTTGGTTGCTTCCTCTATGTCCAAAAAAACGCTCTTCTTGGAGAGACCCTCGCACACGGATGTCTTCCGGGTATTTACTGCGTTTTTATATTTAGCGCTACTCGTGATCTTCTTTGGTTATCGATTGGCGCTACATTGAGCGGCCTTCTCTCCTCTTATCTCGTTGACTTCATTGCTGCCAAATCACGAATCAGTAGAGATGGGGCTATGGCGGTTGTTCTAAGCAGCATGTTCGGATTAGGTATTGTGCTCCTGAGCTTTGTCCAACAAAACAACTATCCAAATCAAAATGGTCTTGAAGACTTATTTTTCGGTAACGCCGCGGCAATGTCCAGCAAGGATATCAGAATAATCGGACTGATCAGTTGCGGAATATGGTTATTACTTATTACAAATTATCGAAAATTATTGCTCATTCTATTCGATTCAGATTTTGCCAAATTCCAAGGTATTCGGCCAAGGCTGTACAACTCCCTGATCTCCACTTTAGCGGCAATCTCAGTGGCAATTGGAATGCAAACGGCAGGAGCAGTTCTCATCGCCGCATTGATTATTACACCGGCTGCAGCAGCTAGAATTTGGTGTTCCAGACTAGTCGATATGATTTTACTAGCCGTTGTTTTCGCAATTATCGGTGGGTCCGCTGGAACCTTGTGCTCTTACGCTGCGCCCAAAATGCCCACCGGCCCTTGGGTCGTGGTCTGCATGGCGCTTATCTTTTTTCTTTCAACACTGATGAAACGCATTTACCTCGCTTCCCTAACGAGCAAATAAAAGATGATCGCGCTGTACATCATTACTGTCGGCTGCCTTGTTGCTGTTAACGGGGCTATCCTAGGATCTGTCCTTCTGCTTCGTCGAATGTCAATGATGTGCGATGCTATTGTTCATGCAATCCTTCCAGGCCTAGTTGTCGCATATTTAATTACTTCGTCTAGAGGTTCATTCGCGATGCTCTTTGGAGCTATCGGCAGTGGCATCATTGCCGCGACATTAGTCGAATTTGTTCACCTAAAATTTCGAATAACCCGTGAAGCGTCAATCGGCTTAATGTTTACAACGCTGTTTTCAATCGGTATAATCTTACTGGCTCTTTTTGCCGGCCAAGTGAAACTTGATCAAGATTGTGTCCTATTCGGAGAATTGGCATATGTACCTTTAGATCTTTGGATTACCGATGAGGGCTTGAACCTAGGGCCATACCCAATATGGACTTTGGCTTTTCTAACCATCGGTGTAGTCACATATGTTTCAGTTGGTTTTCGACCGCTCGTGCTTTGTGCATTTGACAAAGAATTTGCGCGTCTCCAAGGGATTAAAGTCCAGCGGTGGCACTATTCCTTGATGCTCATGTTGTCATTAGCTGCTGTTACTTCCTTCCAGGCTGTTGGAGCGATTATGGTTATGGGATTTTTTATTCTTCCCCCTGCAACGGCATACCTCTTTATTTCAAGCGTTCGGTCGCTAATTCTATTGTCAAGTAGCATTGGTATTCTATGTGTTGTCTCTGGGTTTTATCTGGCTCAGTATTTGAACGTTTCGATTGCAGGATGCATTATTACTTTGAATGGTTTTGTATTTTTCTCAGCCCTCGCAAGTAAACTTTATTTGAAACTGAACTTGAGCCCAGTCCGAAATACATGAATCAGAGTTTTTCTAGAATATAACCGCAAGTAGATACCGATGACATTAGAAAAAATATTGATTTGTGCCTTGGCTTTTATTGCCAGCCCTGTGGTGCATCTAACATCGCAAAGCCTTCTATTTATTCCAAATTCAGAACCCATTATGGTTGCCTCTGAAGACTTCGGAAATAAAAGCATTCGAATGATCATTAACGCTTCTGGAGAGCCCGTGATATCCTTCGGTAAAAACGGTAGTCTTTTCGTCGCTCGATGGAATAGCTTTTCGAATCAATTCGAAACGCCAATCGAAATCAATGCCAATGAAGACGTTTTGATGTCAGATTCAGAAGGACCAAGCTTAGCGAACAATGGCAATTACATCGTTCTCTCTTACCAAATCTCTGGCCAATGGACTACTGGAGCCAGAAGCGTCCACTCTTTTGACGGGGGATTAACTTGGAGTGAGCCGGTGGTTATGGCCCCTAATGCCACGGAAAACACCTACTTGCCTTGCGTAAGCGTTGACGAACAAAATAATCCTTTTGCAGGAATTAAAATTGGCAACGACCCTGCAACCACCTTTGAAGGCATTGTACGTTCTGTGGACTCCGGAATGACTTGGCTTGATCCTGTCAATGCCAGCGAGGCGACAGCCGGAATTGCAGTATGTGAATGTTGTGCTTCCCTGCCTTTCGTGGCAGAGGGAAAATACTATGATATAGTAAGGAACAACAATAATGACTTACGAGATTTTTGGCTGCTTTGCTCTGATGATGGTGTGGTCTGGAACAATGCCATCGACGTCGATCCACTCGACTGGACACTTCCAACCTGTCCCGCGAGTGGACCTGCTGTCACTGGTCCCATTGGAGAAGGAATGTACATTATAGCGTTTATGTCCGCTGCAGGCGCAGCTGGTCAAGCCCGCGTATATCTCTCGGAGGTAGACTTACAAGCAAACAATGGAGATGGCGCATGGACTTTAACGCATCCTGTAACTGTGACACAATTTGATAATGCAAGCCAGAATGTCCCTGTTCTTGCGCAATGGAATGGGAATGATGAGCCTTTGGTTGCACTTGCTTGGGAACAAAACATAGGAGGATTTGATGTCCAACTCGCATTAAGTCAAGGCGAAGAATGGACATTGACAGACATCGCCCAAAACCTAACAGGCACTTGGACTGGCCAGCATCGGCGACCTGCGATTGCTTTTTCAACGGATGACAATGAGGAGCCCGTCTTGCACATCGCTTGGCAACACAGCACTTCTGGAACTGTACACTACATGACAGGCACCATCAGCGGAACTTCCATTGTGAATGAAATTGCAAGTCTGGAACCTCGCTTAGCCAATGAAGCCGGCGGCATTCGAATCCAACTCGCGGAAGGATGGTACGACTCCAGTTGGTCGGTCTGGGACATCACAGGACGGCTGGTCGTCTCCGGGATGAATAATGGAGCAGAATCCATTACAATTACTAATAATGTCCTCCCGGCTCACGCAATCATCAGTGTAGAAACTTCCGATGGTGCCCGGTGGGCGCAAGCAACCAAACGCTGATGACCAAAGTTCAGCGCCAGAACAAGGCGTAAAGCGCAACCAATACTGCCATTACTGCAAATGCCCCCACATTAAAAATCGGACCGGTCTTGAAGGTGCGTCTTGAGATAGCAATTCCCTTAGGGTCGTCTGCTCCTCGGGCTTCGCTCCAACTCACCACCACAATGACCGCCATGGTCAGCAAAGTGGTATAGCCCATTTGGTCGAGGAAGGGCAAATCCAAAAACAAGCCGTTTTCCGACCAGCCCTTTGGCGCCACCTTAAAATACATGGCAATAGGAATAGATGCGAGTGCACCCATAATCGCACCGCGGTTGGTGGTTTTCTTCCAGAACAAACCCAGCAAGAAGACCGCGAGGATGCCCGGGCTTACTACACCAGTGTATTCCTGAATAAATTGAAACGCCTGATCGATGCCCCCGAGAAGCGGCGCCATCACGCACGCAATTGCCAAAGCTGCTGCTGCTGCGATACGGCCAGTTCGCACCGTCGCCCGATCATCCGCGTCAGGGTTGATGTACTGCTTGTAGATATCCATGGTAAAAATAGTCGCCGTCGAATTGAGCATGGAAGCCAACGACGAGACGATGGCGGCGGCAAGTGCAGCAAAAGCTAAGCCCTTCAGACCAGTGGGAAGAAACTGGAGTAACCACGGGTAGGCCTTATCGGCCTGAGCAGTGGAAGGCATGTTGAGCTGTCCAGCCTCGCCTAGTCCAGCCATAATGACCGGATCCTCAATCATTACATAAGCCGCTATGCCGGGGATGACAACAATAAGGGGAAGGATGAGCTTCAAGCCCGCCGCGAAGAGAATCCCGTTCTGCGCCTCGTTCAAGGACTTGGCCGCCAGCGTCCGCTGAATGATGTACTGGTTGAAGCCCCAGTAGTACACGTTGGCCACCCACATCCCACCGACTAGGACACCGATACCGGGGAGGTTATTGTACTCCGGATGGGATTTGTCGAGGATCATGGCAAACTTATCCGGTGCCACTTCGTAAATCGTCTGGAGCCCAGCCCACATACCCTGTCCGCCGGCAACTGTGTCGAGCGCCAAGTAAGTCGTGACCATACCCCCGAGGATGAGAAAAACCACTTGGATTACATCTGTCCACGATACTGCTGAAAGTCCGCCGTAGAGGGAATACGCCACGGCAAACAGGGCCAAGCCTAATACTCCGTAGATCAATGGAATCCCCATGATTGTCTCGAGGGCCAGCGAGCCGAGGTACAACACTGAAGCGAGGTTCACGAACACATAGAGCGCGATCCAGAAGACCGCGAGAATGGTCTTGAGCTGAGTGGAATAGCGTTTTTCGACAAACTCCGGAATGGTGTACAAGCCCTTCTCGATGAAAATGGGAAGGAAGTATTTTCCGACGATTAGTAAGGTCAACGCGGCCATCCACTCGTATGACGCAATGGCCAACCCCAAGCTGAATCCCGATCCGGACATACCAATGAACTGCTCGGCCGAAATGTTGGCGGCAATGAGGGACGCACCGATGGCCCACCACGGCAGCGATTTACTAGCAAGGAAATAATCTTCTGCGCTCTTTTCTTTGCCATCCTTGCTACGAGACACATAAAGGCCTACGCCCAAAATGAGCACTGCGTAAACAATGAAAATGATGTAATCTGTAAAGGCGAACTGAGCCGTCATGTGAGTAAGGGTTGACTGCCAGATGCCGAAATCATTCCGCGGCAGTGTGCATGCAAAATAGGTGTTCTTTTTACACGTTCGTACCTTAAACCCATGACCCAAACCACGCACTTTATCTTCTTTGCCGGGTGCCTCGCTCTCGCTCCCCTTGCACTTGGCCAATCAATCGCGGTGCCCTTCGACTGGGAAAATCCTGCCGTCATTGAGCGCAACAAGCGAAGCCCACGTGCGAGCTTTTTCGCGTTCGAATCTGCAGAACTCGCTAAACAAGCCATCCCAGATTCATCGTCGCGATTCCTCAGCCTCAACGGTGTGTGGAAGTTTCACTTTGCCCCAACGCCTGAGGAGAGACCGGTAGATTTTTTCAAGCCTGGGTTCAACACCAGCGCTTGGGAAGAGATCCCCGTTCCAGCCAACTGGGAAGTGGAAGGCCACGGTACACCCATATATGTAAATCACCCTTACGCATTCAGCTTCCACGAGCGCCCCTCACCGCCGAATATTCCCGATGGCGACAACCCCGTAGGCTCATATTTAAGGAGGTTTGAGTTACCCGTATCATGGGACGGTCAGCAGGTCATCGTATACTTTGGCGCCGTAAAATCCGCCTTCTATCTCTGGGTGAACGGCACGGCCATCGGCTACAGCCAAGGATCAAAACTACCCGCCGAATTTGATGTCACCGATGCCCTTCAGCCAGGGACCAACACCATGGCAATCGAGGTGTACCGGTGGTCGGATGGCAGTTATTTGGAGTGCCAAGATTTCTGGCGCATCTCCGGCATCGAAAGGGACGTTTACCTCTACACCAAGCCAGATGCACACATCCGCGATTTCCATGTGGTGGCCGACGTAGATGGCACCTACCGCGATGGCCTTTTAACCGCGGATGTGTTTTGGGAACAAGGCCAGCAAAAACACATGCCAAGCATAACAGCAGCGCTGGCGTACTCAGAATCAGCTGTGGAATGTGCCTGGTCGGAGGAACCCATTGAAGGCGGCACACGATTGACGGCGCACGTGCCCAATTCAGCACTTTGGTCCGCCGAAAACCCAAACCTGTATGACCTCTCGATACAGCTCAAGGATCACAAGGGCCAATGCCTAGAGGCCATCTCGGAACGCATCGGATTCCGCAAGGTGGAAATCCGGGACAAGCAACTGCTCATCAACGGCCAACCCATCTTAATTAAAGGCGTTAACCGCCACGAGCATCACCTTGAAACCGGTCATGTGATTTCGCGCGCAACCATGCTCGAGGACATCCAATTAATGAAAGCCCATAACGTCAATGCGGTGCGTACCTCACATTACCCAAACGACCCCTATTGGTACGACCTGTGCGACCAATACGGCTTGTACGTGTACGACGAGGCCAACATCGAATCGCACGGCATGGGGTACAATTTAAACCTCACGCTCGGGAACAATCCAAATTGGCTCGAGGCCCACATGAGCCGGATGCAACGCATGGTCAAACGCGACCGCAACCACCCAAGCATCATCGTTTGGTCTATGGGTAACGAAGCCGGCAACGGATACAACTTCTACCAACTCTACCTATGGACCAAAGCCGAAGACAGCACGCGTTTCGTCGCGTATGAGCGCGCTGTACATGAATGGAACACCGACATCATAGGAGATATGTACGCGCACTACGATGTGCTTGAGCGATACGCTCTAGACAGCACGCAAACGCGTCCGTTCATCCTTTGTGAATATGCCCATGCCATGGGCAACAGTCTTGGTGGCTTCAAAGAATATTGGGACCTCTTCCGCCAATACGACAACCTCCAAGGCGGGTTCATTTGGGACTTCATCGACCAGGGGTTGCTCGCGGAGCGTGACGGGCGGCCGTTTTTCGCATACGGCGGGGATTATGGTGGGCCGGATGTGCCGAGCGATCACAACTTCCTGAACAACGGATTGGTACGCGCCGACCGGATACCGCAACCGCATTTTGAGGAAGCGAAATACGTCATGCAGCCGCTCCAGTTCGCAATCGACGGAGACGAATTAGTAGTGCACAACGAATACTTCTTCCGCAGTGCAGATGATTACGAACTCCATTGGTTATTGCTTAACGACGGACATGTTATGGAAACTGGGACATTTGGCCGCTTGCAACTTGGCCCACAACAAGAAATGCGCCTAGCTATTCCGGCATGGGAAACAAAGGGCCGTGTCCACCTGAACGTATCCGCTCGTTTGGCTTTGGAAGAGCCCCTACTCCCCATGGGGCATGAAGTTGCCCGAGCGCAGTTTGAGCTGCAGACCAAGCCTCCTGTCGAGCGATTAATTGTCCAATCAGGTGCACTACACCAGCAACATAATGCTGGACAATGGACCGTTTCCGGATCCGGATTCGAGGCCGCTTGGGACCTAGAAACAGGCCGTTTGGAACGCTACACTGTCGAAGGCCAAGACCTCATAACCGAAGGAGGCCGAGTGAATTTCTGGCGGGCGCCCGTCGACAACGATTATGGCGCGGGCACACCAAAGCTTTATGCGGAATGGCGCGATCCAATTGCTAGTTCAGGCCCACCGACTCATGCCATTCGCACCCACAAAAGCGGATCAACCAGCATCCTTTTCAATTTCACCTTGCTGGGTGGTGATGCCAGTTACACTCAGGAATGCGTCGTGCACACAAACGGAAGCATCGAGTTCACAAACGAACTGCGAGCTATTACCGGAGAGGCCGTTTCCAACATCAATGGTTGGGGAGCGCCATTGAGGGAAGGACAGCACAGCAACCTCTACCGTTTCGGAAACTCCTTCACGCTGGACACTTCACTGACCGAGGCCGCTTGGTACGGGCGGGGACCGGGCGAGACCAGCACCGACCGGAACACAACCGCGCTCGTGGGACGATACCAAGCGGATGTGGAAGACCTCTTCACGCTTTACGCGAGGCCGCAACATAACGGACTACGTACCGATGTGCATGAGGTCGCCTTCACCAATGATGATGGCGCAGGGTTGCGGTTCAGCACCGACAGCACCTTTCACTTTTCAGCAGCGCACCATCGGATGGAGGCCCTCGATTCAGGGCCGGACAAGGCCTCTGTTCAATCCCACGTCCGTCTGCTGGAGCCGGAGTTGCCCGTTTTTGTCAACATCGACGGCTTCCATTCGGGTGTTGGGTGCGTAAACAGCTGGGGGGCTTTACCACTACCCTCTTACCAACTTCCGTACGACGATTATTGCTTCAGTTACCGCATTGAGGCCATTAAGTCCCAATGAGGAGCTGCGTAAGGGATTGATAACCAAACAATGATAATCCAGAGGTGGGTTTTCTTATTCTTGTGGGCAATACTGGATTCGAACCAGTGACCTCTACCATGTCAAGGTAGCGCTCTAACCAACTGAGCTAAATGCCCGATAGACGGCTACGCAAGATACGACATTCTCTTGGACCACATTGTTTGTGAACACCCTCGGGGTTATACTGTTTTAGTTTCATTGGCTCGACTATATTCGAATTTCAAACCTGCCCATGAATATCCCAATCGTTCGATTTAATAGGACCCAATCCGAATTCAGCAAAGCCCTCCGAGAGCGCGTTGACGCATACTTTAAGGAAACCGGGAAATCACGCCAGGGAGACTGGCGTATGTACATCAAGACCTCCGTAATGTTGGCGACATTTTTCGTGCCATGGGGACTGATCACATTTGGCGTAACCGGAACAGGCTGGGGGTTTTGGGTCACTGAAGTCATCATGGGCTTCGGCCTAGCCGGTATCGGATTGAATGTAATGCACGACGCCAACCATGGTGCATTCAGTTCAATCAAACGCGTCAATACTGTTATTGGAAAGGTGCTCGACCTAGTTGGCGGCAGTTCAGCCATGTGGAAAATTCAGCACAACGTTTTACACCACAGCTTCACCAACATTGAAGGCTTGGATGAAGACATCGACACACCTGGCATCCTTCGATTCAGTCCGGAACGGCCCCTGAAAAAAGTACATAAACTTCAATTCATCTACGCGTGGTTCTTCTACAGCATTATGACGCTTTTTTGGATGACTGCGAAAGATTGGCTTGCCTTGTCTCGTTATCGCAAAAAAGGACTGATCAAATCTTCCGGCTCCTATGTTTCGCGATTGGTGCGTGAAATGATCGTGTCCAAAGTGCTTTACTTTAGCTACATTATCGGCTTACCGCTGCTATTTAGCGGCTTGGACTTTTGGATGGTTCTCGCCGGGTGGACGGTAATGCATGCCGTCACCGGCTTGACTTTAGCTTCTATCTTTCAGCCTGCGCACGTCCTCGAGGACTTACAATTTGGTCAGGCTGAGGCCGGAGCGAAAATGGAAGACGATCCGCTTTTACATCAACTCAAGTCAACAGCCAATTTCGGCACAGGATCGAGCATTTTTACTTGGCTCTGTGGAGGGCTCAATCACCAAATTGAACATCATTTGTTCCCAAACGTATGCCACATCCATTTTCAGGCACTCGCGCCAATAGTTAAGCGAACTGCGGAGGAGTTTGGGCTGCCCTACCGCTCCTCCACCACCTTCGCCGGTGCACTCGCCCTTCACGCGCGCATGCTTTGGAAACTCGGGCGACAAGAAAACTGGGCCTAAGAAAAACTGCCTCGTGATTAGAGCAATTAGGTAATGTGGTAAATTTTTAATACCTTGATTGTCATGTAGTTGTGCTCAACCCTCTATGACCTTGCTATGCGACACTTCGGCTCTTTTATCGCGCTCAGCCTATTCCTCTTAATTTTTGCCCCGATACATTCCCAACGCTCGTGTGCGACTGACTCGGTTCACGCCCAAATGATGGGGCTTCCCAGCTATGCACAGGCATTCCAAGCAAAAATGAATGCTCTGAATCAAGCGTCACAGAATGGTGCTATAGATTGCGCCACTCCGCTCATTATCCCAGTGGCCGTGCACTTCCAGAATACCGGAATTCCCGAAGCCTGTGCAATCGAAATGGCCCTTGACCAAATCCAAATTTTAAATCAGGATTTTGCCGCAACAAATTCAGACATCTCCGAATGGTATGTCCAGCAACCTGCCATCTGGCCAACAATCAATAACGCAGAATCATGCATCCAATTTTGTTTGGCCACGTCGAATCATCCGGCTGGTTTTGGCTTAGCGGAGGGTGACTACGCCGTGACCGTCGATCAGACGACGGGTGATTTCAATTCAGCATGGTCAGGATACCTCAACATGTGGGTGCGCGACATTGGACCATTGGGATACTCCCCCCTAGGCGGAAGCGGCAATGGTGATGGCGTTACATGCCATCCGCAGGCCTTTTCGAGTATCTCTTGTGGTGGGAACACGCTCTACGGCACCTTCAACCTAGGGCGAACAATCACACATGAGGTGGGACACTACCTGCTACTCAGTCACCCGTGGGCTAATGGCGGATGTTCGAGCAACGATAATGTTGCAGATACACCCGTGTCGAGCGACCCAATCACTGGCTGTCCTTCTGGACAAAGCATCGTCAATTGTACCGATCCCGTGTTATGGCCCTCGTACATGGACTACTGCAATGACGCATGCCTCTTCATGTTTTCAGCAGGTCAGGTCACGCGCATGGAAAATTACGTTGTAGCAAGCCTTCAAAACTTGCTCAATAACTCCGCATCAAGCTGCCAAGGCCCGTGCGGTGAGGACTGCGGATGCACAGATCCAGAGGCCTGCAATTACGACCCGGATGCGATTATAGATGATGGGTCATGCGTCACAAACGCCATTGGACTCGACTTTGCACTTCTCACCGATCTCTACCCGACGGAAACCACTTGGAATATTACCAACGAATCTGGTTCCATTGTCCTGGAAGGCGGGCCATACGCCGATGCAGAAACAAACTACACAAGCGCCGTTTGCGCAGTGCCGGGATGTTACACACTAACCGTAAACGATAGCTATGGAGACGGAATGCAATTCAATGGCGTGGTAGGTAATTACACCCTCACAGACGAAAACGGTAATGTATTGGCTGAAATTATTGAGGGGGGCGATTTTGGTTACCAAGCCGTTCATGATTTCTGCTTGGAAGAAAATACCCTCGAAGGGTGCACAAACGCATCCGCCTGCAACTTCAACGAGTCTGCCACAACAGATAATGGCACCTGCATATTTGCTGAAAACTGCGACTTCTGCAGCGGTGCCACCGACGGTTCTGGTAGTATTATCGACGGTGACGACGATAGCGACGGAGTTTGTGATACGGATGAAATAATTGGCTGCCAAGATGAGTTAGCTTGCAATTACAACTCCGCCGCAACAGATGCAGCGACTTGTGAGTATGCCGACGAAGGATACGATTGCGCTGGCAACCTTTTGAGCTGTTCAGAAGACATCAATGGCAATGGAACTGTCGAAGTCTCCGATGTTTTGCTGCTACTTTCAGAATTCGGTTGCACATCCGACTGCGGTGCTGCAGACGTCGACGGCGACGGAGTGGTCAGCGTCGGAGACATCCTACTTCTTCTCGCTGCTTTTGGCGAAGAATGCTGAGGGGAGTAGCAGCCTTTATGATTGCGGAGTAAAAGCCTCCACCCTACGTCTCAATATCAGCATAGACCCTAAGAATCCGCCGCCTAGCAGAAGAAGCCATATCCCTGAGTCAATTGGTATTTCATCTGGTATTGCACAGCCTCCGCTAGAGTTATAATCGGGGTCGTAATTTTGAAAGGGTGATCCCGGACCATTGCACGCCCCTTGTATAATGCAACACTTTGGGTACATCCCGCAGGGAAGCTCATCCCCGTCTAGGGTGTAGAATCCGCAGGCAGCTGGATCATACTGAGCATTCAACGACGCCGATATGGAGCTGAGGAAAAATATAGCGATACAAAAGCAAGCAATTCTCATAACGTTGTACTTGATTTTTCTTCAGCCGGAAACACTTGAGCCTTTCTCATTTTCCGATTTCTTTAAGAAGTTTACGAGGCTTTCATCGTTAGCGAAGATGACCATAAAAGTGAACCAAAAGTAGAAAATCATGTGCGAAAATGTTTCTGGACATGAGGTGTCTAAAAAGGCGATAAATTGAGCGCATGAATGGAGATGCAAATTATCGGCTTGTCTGGGTTATAATTTTTCTAGTAATCTTCCCTGACATCGATGCCTTAAGCCAGTGCTCAACTTGCGTTTCCGATCCCTCCTGTAGTTCAGACGACGGATTTCCAACGATTTGTCCAGAGTCACTAGCCAGTGGGACGGTTGGGGAATTCTATGAAGGAGAAATCACCTTTTTCTTGCCTGAGGAGGTGATAGATCCCGGTTCTGGACTAGTTGCCGATTTGAATAGTGTCTCCATAACAGGAATCACAGGCGTCCCGCTTGGAATGATTGTAGAGCTCGATGACGATGATGCGGTTTATTATCCTTCGGATGGCCAAACACTTGGGTGTGCAAGTATCTGTGGCGAACCCTTGATAGCCGGAACATTCGAAATGGTAATAAGTATTTCAGCAGTGGCTTCTGTTTTAGGAATTGAACAGGTCGTAGTAGACACATTCCCATACATTCTCGAAATTGTAGAAGGTGTAGGAGGCAATTCAATTTTCAGTTATTCGCCGCCATCCGGTTGCGATTCAATAGTCGCAAATTTCCAAGCTTTTTTATTCGGAAATCCGAACCAAATCACATCATTTGCTTGGGACTTTGGAAATGGACAAATTGCCAATTCCGCCGCCGTTGACGGTGTATTGTTTGATGCTCCCGGTACTTACGACATCACGTTAGAAACAACCATATCAGACCATGTACTAACGGAAGTATATCTCAGCAATACCGCAGGCGGAGGATTGGATGATTTATGGTCTCCTTCTCCCGATCCATATTTCGTGGTCAACGACGCCGCTGGAAACAACGTTTACACTTCGAGCACTGTAGACGAAACCTATTCCAATACGTGGTCCGATATTGGCCTAGTCCTTACAAATCCACCCTATACAATTGCTTTTTACGATGAGGACTTTTTTATCACTGACGATGATTTCTTGGGGTCTATGGCTTTCTCACTAAATGGCTCGGGAACATTCGACATTAATGCTGATCCAAGCTATGGTTCACTAACGATTGAACTACAAACTGCAGTCAACACAAGTGATACTTCTCAAATTGTGGTCAACGGAAGCCCCGAAGTAGGCCTGATGTGGAGTACCCAAGGCGACTCACTCATCGCTTTTGGCGAAGACCTCATCGACTACGCCTGGTATTGGGGTGATAGCTTGGTCGCAACAGGACTTGATTCAGCTTTTGTTCCTCAACAAAACGGCTGGTATACCGCACACGGTACGTCAAGCTTGGGATGCACGGGAGTCAGTGACAGCCTGCTCTACTGTTCGCTCGACGCCACATTCGCCCTCAATCTCAGCTTGGGGGAACTTCCTGAAGTCGTAGCTGCGAATTTTGATTTTAACGTGTCAGATTGGGAATTTATTTGGACTTTCAACGGTGAGGTGTCCGACACTCTGACAGGCATTTCAAATTGGCCCACAGACGCCAGCGGTTGGTACACTGCCGAGGCGTGGGATCCGTTCGGCTGTCCATGGGTGAGCGACTCTGCGCTAGTTTGCTGGCCCCTGAACACGCCATGGATTGAGGAGGACGAAAACGGCTTGTTATCCGTAGTTCCGACTTACGCCGACTACCAGTGGTGGCTCAACGGTGAGCCCATTGCGAACGCCACGGACTCCACATATCAGACAATCGGACCAGGCTTGTACACGGTTTCGGTGACGGACTTCGCAGATTGTCCTGGGGTTATAAGCGATGAATGGCTGGTCACCCAAGTCGTTGAAGCTTCCGCAGTCGCTCCGCAATATTGGACTGTATATCCCAATCCCGTTTCCTCCCAATTGACATTCGATTTACCGTCTGAAGCAGACGGTTTTACCGTTCAAGTCGTTGCTATGAACGGTGCAGTCATTGAAACGGCTAGGGTACAAGCGGGGTCCATAATGAGTGTAATCCACTGGTCTACAGGGACTTACATCCTAAAGGCGCAATCCCGAAGTACCGGAAATTGGCTCCCGGCTGTTCGTGTCATCAGGCATTAGCAGGTTTACCCTCGGTCGATGCTCCACTTTCCCGGTCCCGTCAGAACTAAGGCTAATGCCGGGAAGAAGAACAACAACGCATGCTCTTTGTCCGAAAGGGAATCCTCCCAATGCACCATGAACGCCGCTACCCCCATGGTAATTGCCATCAATGCTGCGCCCCATCGGCTTTTCCAGCCAACAAGCACCAGTATGGGAGCGACCAATTCACCTATGACCGTCAAAATAAGAGACGGTGTTTCGCCTATGCCTAGCCAATTGTAAAACTTCACCTGGCCCCCGGTAAGTCCTTCGATCAGGCGGTGGGCTTTTTGCCAACCGTGCGGCAACATCAGTCCCGCGGTGCCAATCCGCAAGGCCAATAGACCCCAGTCATTCATTGCTTTCATTTGGGGAAATTAGCTCAACACGGAGCAATGAATTTGGTGCCCTTAGGATCGTTTCCCTCAGAAACTTGTTAAAGGAGGTCCCGTCTAATCCTCGAGATATGCGTAAGCAGCGGCCAAGTTCCCATAAACCTGGGTGTAAATAATTTCTCCCTCTGGATTAAAATCAAATGACTCGTAAACCTTAACTCGAACAGACTTAGACTTCGTTGAATCCGTTGCAACCTTACTGATATTCCACTCGAAATATCCCCGCACAGAGCCATCCATAGTTTTGGTTAGACGGTTGACGCCCGGCAGAAAATTAATTGGCGATATCAATTCGTAATCGTACTTGGCCCAAGCACTTTTATACTTCGACATCACCTGCTCCAAGGTCACGGTATCCGGCGCATTCAAGCCGGTTCCACTCCAAACAGCCGAGGCATTAAAATGAGTGAAGAATTCATCACTCTCCCTCTCAAAATCCGCAAACACTTGGGTAATGGTTGCCGAGTTAGTTTCGAAGGCAACAAGGGAGTCAGAAGAAATCTGACCGCAGGCGAAAAAACCCGCAGTCAACAAAGCCCCTCCGAGCACAAAAGTTAAGATTTGTTTCATATCCCAAAGTAGCTGGCTTTTACTGCATGGTTTAACTGGTCTTGTCCGATAGAACACAACGAATTGTTTATAGATCATACACCTTGAATTTCAACAAATTGATTGGAGCAATACCTTGTCTCCATGGAAAATGAAATGCTAATGCCGGTTATTCTTGCTGGGATTTTCACCTTGTTGGCTGTTCTCGGTGTGGTCATGAAAAAGGGGCTTTATGCCCGACTGGGCTTCTTCCTCTTTGGAGGCATGGTCATGACATTTAATCTCCTCGCTATGTTATCTGGCGAAGGCGGCGCCCTAGAGATTGTTTCAGTCGGAATGTTCGCATGCCAGACAATTCTCATGTATCCGATTGTCCCCGAAGAGGTCAACTTTTCAGACGAAGCAGTCAAAACCCTAGCGCTTCGGGTGACGACGACAGTGATGCTGATTAATGCCACGGCGGTTTGGCTCGTGCTTGCTGTTGGAGACCTTCCGCAGATTCTCGCCGTCTTCCATGGTATCTTAAGCATCATCATGGCAATGCGACTTGGCATGATCACAAAAGGCGGTGTGACCAAGACATAAATCTCAAAACACTTATTCCTATGAAAACAAAGCTCGCACTTACTATCCTCGGTGGATACAATACCCTCATGGGTTTAATCATGCTTGCAATGCCCGGTGAATTTGCATCCCAAGCTGTTGCAGAACATGTGGCCTCCGACGCAAACGTTTTGGAATGCTTCACGCTTTTTCACTACGGGCTGAGTCCTGCCCTACTCATGATTGGCCTGACACTGCTCCTCATTCGAAAATCGGCTGTCGAGACAGCTAAAAATGCTCTTCTTGCCTACGCAATAGGCACAGGCGTTTTGATTTCCTTATTCTTTACTGTTTTTTCATCTGCTGAGATAATGAACTTCAGCATAGAAATGGCAGCTCCCGATATCCTTGCATTCGGCCTATCATTATTTGCATACCTCAAGGGCAAATAATTAGGCTCAATCGAACACCGATAACTTGTCTTAGCCTTCCCGAAGACGCTCCTTTAGGTGATGCCTCTTCCGATAAGGATAGAGGCGCTCGCCGTCTGTAACAATTGGTCTTCTGTGCCCCGCATTAAATAATCAACGAAGACGGCCTCTGGGTTGCCCCCGTTCGATCAGCCGAAGGTGAAATTAAGTGCATAAATCCCACTTAAATGCCAGCATTCATTTGCAAGAAATTTTCGAAGCTGAAACAATCAGCACCAAGATCAAAAGTGTCCGGATCACGCGCCTAACTATTAGCCGCTGACATCGTCACCCAACCATTTACATTAACTCACACATTGCCGAAGAATTACTCCTTTCAACCGTTTTAGCGAAATCCAGCAGAATGTGGTCTTCCTTCTGGCATCAAATGCGTTTGCAACGCTCAATTCGCAAGGGAGTATCCACCCCCCCAGTATGATCGGTCGTCGCTGGTTCTACCAATAAAATATACGTGTCAGGAGCTGCTACCGGGCAATGCTCTACTCCTTTTGGAACGATGATTAATTGTCCCGGACCTACATGTTGCACAGAGTCGCGAAACCGCATTTCCAATGCCCCCTGGACGACGTAAAATAATTCGTCCTCTGATTCATGCGCGTGCCAAACGAATGACCCTTCAATCTTAGCCAACTTCACCTGCTGGCCATTGAGCTCGGCCACAACGTGCGGACTCCATTTCGTTTTAATTAACTCGTATTTCTCCTGAAGGTCAATGGTTTTCATAGCAAGTACATTATGCCCGGCCTAAGATTTCTTCGACATTTCTTCGGATAGTTTCGCACAACCCGTCCAATGGCAAGTCGTTTTCATCGACTCCGAAAGGGTCTTCGATTTCCTCGGCTATGAGCTCCACACCAACGAGAATATAAAAGACCAACATCACCACCGGAACGCTCCACCACGCAAACGTCGCAACAAATCCAATGGGCAAGGTCACCACGTATAAGAAGATGAACTTCTTCAAAAACATACTGTAACTGTAAGGTACGGGTGTTTTATGGATTCGTTCGCATGCACCTAAGATGTCGACCATGCGTTCAATATTTTGGGCGACCAACCAATGCTGTTGGTCCGTTAGATCTCCGGCCTTATTCATGCTAATCGCCCGGCGCTCCATACCTTGTGCCCATGCGTTCGGAACATGCTCGGAATTGACAAATTCCCCACCCACCGGAGATTGTGGTGCATCCGGTTGATTGGGACGAAGATGGTCGCGTAGAGAATGCACGAAGCCCGGAATCCATTCACTAAAAAAGGCATGTGCCGCTGCATCACCTGAAAACTCGCGCACCCGAATTGCCAATGTACGTGAGACATTGACCAAGCCGCCCCACTGCTTCCGTCCTTCCCACCAGCGGTCGTAAGCAGTGTTCGTCCTGAATACCAAAAACAAAGACAGGACAAAACCTAGCAATGAGTGAACCACATTACTCACTTCCATGGGATTTTCCAAAACCTCCAATTCGAGATAACAAATGGCCGCTGTGAGCACACCCATAGCTACCATTGCGGGCAGGAGTTTTGCAATGACCTGGCGGTTATAGGCATGGAAAATTAAACTAAACCAGCTTTTAGGATTGTAATGGATCATGTGTTTCGTCAAGAATTCTGATTTCAAAGAAACAAAGAAGCCCCTCGGAAACCGAGGGGCTTAAACAATAATTGGTGACAGAGCAAGCTGCTGATAACACAGCGGCCGAATACAAGTCATTGGACGTGAATTCGCTTAGCGGACCACGGTAAATCGCTCGGTGCATATGCCATCTCGGCCCCTAAGCTGAACGAAGTAAACGCCAACCGGCCAATCAGAAGTGTCCCATTGTACGGTGCCCGTAGCCAAGGGCAATATTGCTGTCATTTCCTGACCAGCTGCGTTTAATATGTGAAGCGACGTCCAATCTGGTGGAAGGTTTTTGATCTCAATTATGCCTCGTGTTGGATTGGGATAAAGTCGCAATGGTGGGTTTGCCACATTAACAACCGAAACACTCGACGCCACAGTAACTTGTACTGTCACCTTACATCCGATATCATCTAGTACAACGACGAAATAATCTCCCGCTGGCATATTCACATCTGCAATCTCATTTCCTTCCTCGTCGTATACATAGACTAAATATGGAGGAACGCCCCCGCTTGGAACGGTAATTATCGTTCCACTATTCGATCCATCATCTGAAGTTGTTTCTACCTCGACAGTAAGCGCTGAAGTGGCCGGGTCGCTGATGTCAACATCAACCGCCGCCGTGCACCCATCTGAATCTTCAATGTAGATGGTGTATGTACCTGATGTGAGACTCGAAAACACTCCATCCTCGCTCTCGAAGATTTGTTCCCCTTGATAATCCCCAATTAAAACTGCATCAGGTGAATTAACTACTTCCACGAATATGACCCCGTCTTCTCCATCAACACAAACATTGTCGGTTGTAGAAATCACAACTTCTAGCTGATAACAGCTGCCATCATCCACAGTCGCATCATCATTGTAGTTGCACGCTTCTTCGTCGGTGCATCCTTCAATGTAAGGCGAAAGCACACTGCCCATGAGGTGTAGAATTCCATTATCTGTCATTATGTCCGCTTCGACAACTGTTGCTCCACCAACATTGACCAGCCCCTCCGTCACCTCAACCAAAACCGGATCACCAGCCAGCGTCATCAGCATATCTCCATTCTGAAGGTCCATTGAACCAAGGAGGTCGCTCACAACATGCAATAACAAACCCTCCGATAAACCGTCCATATCCAACAACAGATCGTCGAGTGTCTGTTCCTCTGAATCAAGAAACGTCATAATCGCTGAATCAGTAGGAGCAAACACCGTATAATCAGCAGGAACACTCAATTCGTCGATGATGCCCGTAAGCGTTAGTAATGTGTCTAAAAGGGTCAGCCCTGCATCTGTTATGGCGTCCGACAAAAAGTACGTCGGCATGATGACCTCATCCACAACGTGCACCAATCCATTCTGAGTCAAGTTATCTGCATTGGTCACCTCCGCTGTATTCACGTAAACGGATTCACCAGAGAGTGTGATGAATAATTCATCTCCCGAATCAGCCGTGACACTTCCCTCGTCCAACAAAAAACCACTTGTCATAGCAGCTGAACTGACCGAATGGAGAAGTATCGCGTCCATGAATTCTGCGTCGTAGACAATGTCAAAAATGCTCAAATCATTGGCGTCAGCATACGCTAATAATGCCGCATCCGTCGGGGCAAATAATGTCCCCGTACCAATGGCAGAGAAGGCTTCATTCAACCCTAAGAAATTCATGGCTTCTGTGAGGTAATTATGTTGCGAACTCCCGTCCAGCCAGTGGTATATTCCGTCCGACAAAACAATCACTTCTTCCAACAAGTGCACCACACCATTAGATGCCAACAAATCTTCAGCAGCCACATCAGTAGAATTCACTATTCCGTTGGAATAAAAAGACATCGGCATATCAAGCGCCGTGGTCACAACGATGTCAGACATCAATGTGCCGAACATAACTTCTGTATTCGGAACGATATGATATAAGGCCATCTCCACGGCACTTTCGGAGGCAATGAACGCTTCCGTAGTCATGTCCATAGATGCTGCATACGCCTCGATCGCATCATTGTCAGGTGTCAAAACGGTTACTCCCGATTCCGAATCTAAAAGTGCGCTCAATTCATCGCTGGAAACGATTTGATTGAAATGGCTGTTACTCGGTGACGCAGAAAGCAATTCGAGTACCGTAAACTGAGCTGACCCGAGCGTGATAAAAAGCCCGCTGAGAAGAAAGGAGATGAGGAAACGCATGGAATAAAGATTTTGGCAAAAATGTACTACTCCGATGAGAATTACAAGCCATCTTATTTGCAATAACCCCCGAAGAATGTTGAAAACCAGCACTTAGTAGCCCCGCCGAGAATCGAACTCGGATCTAAAGTTTAGGAAACTTCT